>JAISWB010000014.1 GCA_031271265.1 Desulfovibrio sp.
GTGCCCACATGGAAGGGCACAGTGTACCAGGAATTGAAAACATCGGCAAAAATGAGGTCGTAGGGGCCGGGGTCGCCAGCGGGCAGAGCGGCGGCCGTGCGGTTGACGAAGGCGCGGGCGTCCTCGTGCAGGACGCGCATGCGCGTGTCGTCGTCGGGAGCGCGGAAGTATTTGCGGGCGGCAGCGGTCATGCCGGGATCGAGTTCCACGACATCCAGGCTGACGTCGCGGGACGCCGCCCAGGTGTTGTCCGACAGCAGATATTTCGGCACCGAATATCCCCCGCCGCCGAGCATGAGGATGCGCCGGGCGTCGGGTTTCAGGGCGAAGGGCAGGGCATAGAAGCGGGTGTAGGCAAAGACGAGGGCGGCGGGATCGTCGACGTACATGGCCGACTGGGCGCTGCCGGGGTCGCTCGCCAGCAGAAGAACCTTGCGCCCGCGTTCTTCTCCTTTGCTTACGCGCAACGAGGCATAGGGCGTTTCAATGCTTATGGGCCGGTTGTCCCGCGCAAAGCCGGTATGTTCGATCCACTGCGTGTAGAAGGCGTTGCCCGCCAGGCCGGCGGAGGCAATCAAGGCCGCGGCGAGCTTGGGCGCAAGCGGACGCAGCCCGGCCAAGGCGGCGGCCACCGCCAGGCACAGGGCGACCCCGAGGAGTATGCTCACCGTACTGAAAAAGGAAAGCAGCACGAAACCGCCGAGAAATGTGCCGGCTATGCTGCCCACGGTCGCCAGGGCGTTCATGCGTCCTATGATGCGGCCGATGTTGCGTTCCTGCCCTGACCGGGCGCTTTCCCGGTGAATGCGCAGACGCGTCGCATACGGCGTTATCATGCCGCAGAGCAGTCCGGGCGGAGTGAACAGGCAGAGGGAACTCAGCAGGGCGTTGACGTAGACGGACTCGCCGCTTCGCGCGAAAAGGCCCGGCAACAGCATGCCGAGCGCCGCTGTGAGCAGGGCCCCGAAGGACGCGCAGACCAGCAGCCCGGAAAGCACGGCATCGGCTTTGCGCGTTGAGCCGGCGGCATTCCTGCGTTTGCCGCTCTCGCCTGCCGGGGCGGGCAGCACGGCATCGGCATTCCTGCGTTTGCTGCTTTCGCCGGCCGGGGCGCGCAGCAGGGTGTCGGCCAACCTGCCGCCCAAGGCGCTGCCCAGGCTCAACCCGGCCATAATCACCCCTATTATGCAGGTCCAGACGACGATGGAACTGCCGAAGTGCGGGGCCAGCAGGCGGGCGCCGGTCATTTCCAGGACCATCACGGCCGTTCCGTTCAAGAATACGATGGCGGCAAGCATAACACTCCTTTGTCGCGCGCCGCGCATTACATGCCAAAACACAAGTCCCTGTCAAGGGAAACGCTGCCGGTTCGGTGCGGATCGGTCAATTCATGTGCTACCTACGCCGGTCAAGATAACGTGCTGTTGACAGTACCGTGTTTCGTACTTGAAAGGCGCTTCGACTTGAGGCATGCTGCCGCGAACAAGGCATTTTTCCGTACTTCCTCCTCGTGCCGGCGCCCGCCTTGCGAAAAAAATGAAGCTGCCGCGCGCATTCGGCGTCGCGCAGGAAGCTGGTTCAAAACATAAAGGAATTGTTGAATGAAAAAGAAACCGCATCCCGCACTGCGCCCCTGGCTGCGTGATTTTCACGCCAGAGCCGCCTATCTGACTGCTATGGGCTTCAGGCAGACACCCACGAACACCCGCGAGTTCCTCGCCCGCCTGACCGCGCGCTACGTCACGAAAATCCCCGAGATCGCCGAGGTGTTGGACGACCTGGCCCCTACCGGCGATTTTCGTGTGCCGGTGCGCATCTATCACCCCGAGCCCGGCGGGGAACTGCCCGTGCTGTTGTATTTCCACGGCGGCGGGCACATGTGCGGCAGCGTGACGGTGTATGACCCGATCTGCCGCAAGCTGGCCGCGGCGGCGCGGCATGTCGTCGTCGCCCCCGATTACAGGCTGGCCCCGGAAAATCCCTACCCGGCCGGAGTGGACGACGCCCTCGGCGTTGCGCGCACCGTTACGGACCTGTTGACGGAGCGCGGGGTACGTTTCAGGAACGAGTTGTCCATCGCCGGGGACTCGGCCGGAGGCGCCCTGTGCGCCGTGGTCGCCGGACTTATGCAGTTTGAGCCGGGCAGGCGGATCAAGCGCCAGGCGCTGATTTACCCCAGCCTGGACTATACCCTGAGCCTGCCGAGCCTTGAGGAAAACGCCGACGGCTACATGCTTCAGACCGCAAAAGTTGCCTGGTACATGGACAACTATTTCCCGCGCGGGGTCAACCGCAAGGCCGTTTCTCCGCTGTTCGGGGAATTTACCGACAAGTTGCCGGAGACATTGGTGATCACGGCGCAGTTCTGCCCTCTGCGCGATGAAGGCGCGGCATACTGCCGCAAGGTGCAGGAGGCCGGGGTCGCGGCGCGGCAAATCCACTTCGACGACATGATCCACGCCTACCTCTGCATGGAAGACCTTGTGCCCGATGCCTGCGCGGAAACCTATGAGACCGTCGGCGCCTTTTTGAACGGGAAGGAGTTCTGAGCGGCGCCTGCCGTCAATGTCGGGTGATCCCGCGTAATGCTTGTATCCGGCATCGGCGACCGGACAGTGTCTACAGCGGCGGCGGCGCGGGCACATAGCCCAGGCCTGAGCTTCCCGGCGGCGCGAGCGCCGGGTCCCGTTCGGGAGCCGGCTGCCCGCCCACGGGCGGCAACAGGCGGCTTCCTTCGGGCGCGGCGGTCCCGGACGGCGTTGAAAGCGCGGGAAGCGCGGGCAAGGCAGGCGGCGCCGGCTGCGCGGCAGTCGCGGGCGCAACTGATGCAGGCGCGGGCGCAGAAGAGGCAGGCGCGGGGGCGCTTGTGCCGGGAGGAGTCTGCGCGGGAGCGCTTGCGGGGGGCGGCGCGGGGGCAACAGGGGCCGACGCAGGCGCGCTTGTGCCTGCGGGAGTTGGCGTTGGAGCCTTGCCGTTGCCGGGTACGGACTCCGCTCCGGCCGGACCCGGAGGCGGGGCAAAGGCCGTCGACGGTGTGACGGAAGGTACAGGCGCGGCAGTAGAGGCGGCCGGCGCGGAAACCGGAGCGGACGGCTGGGCGGCCGGCGCGGGAACCGGAGCGGAAGGTTGGGCGGCCGGCGCGGGAGCGGGCGCGGCAGTAGAGGCGGCGGGCGCCGATGATTGTACGGGGGCCGGCGTTGCGCGCTTGTAGCCCGGCGCGGGGATACAGCCTTCCGGGCACACTGGTTCGGGGAACAGCCCGGCGGGCGCTTGGGGTGTTGCGCTTTTTACGTCTTTTTTTGCCGCCGTTTTTCCTTTTCCGGTCTTTTTACCTGCCGTTTTGCGGGATGTGCGGGCGGGGGCGCTTTTTCCTGCGCCGCCCTTGTCGGCGGCGATTTTTCCTGAGCCGCCCGTGCGCGGTCCGGCGACGTTCTCCGCCGTGCCGCCTGTTCCATGCGTCACGAAGGCTTGTGTGCGGGCTGCGTACTGTTTCCACAAAGGGTCGGCGCTGACGACTACCTGTCCGGTCATGGCAAGGGGGCGGGTCGGGCCGGAACCCGCCGCGTCATAGTCTTCGGGTAAAGTATGCGTTGCCTGATAGTTCGCGTACGCCGGCGCGCGCGCGCATCCGCCGGTCACAAGGGTCGCGGCCGGCAAAAACAGGAACACGACGGCGGCTGCAGCCGCACCGCGCAACCCGCGCCCGGAGCCGGTTGTGGAGTGAAACATCTCGGCCTCCCTTCCACAGTCTCATCGGCTTTTCGGCGCTTCACATTAGGGCGTACTTTCAAATTAACCAGGCCGGCAAGGTAGACGGCGCGGATCGGAGTTCTGCCCGCACTCGACAGTAGGTACGGCTTTTCATCCATGCACACAACAGGGCAATCGGCAACGTATGGTCGCTGACAGACATCCGGCACGTCCTCCTTCGCGGCAACAAACGCGCTGTTATGCTCCGGCGGGATGCGCCTGCGCGGTTCGGCGGCGCGAAGCGCCGGACGGTCGGCATCGGGTCAGACCGCCACAGCTCCGCCTTACCGCACCGGCAGGAATTCATCCGCGTAAACATACAGGGCAGGACCGCCGCCGGTGTGCAGGAAAACGACATCCTGTCCTTTGCGGAACACGCCTTTGCGGACAAGGTCGATAAGTCCGGCCATAGCCTTGCCGGTGTATACAGGGTCCAGCAGTACGCCCTCGGTCCGGGCCGTAAGGGTAACGGCCTCACGCATGCCGGCCGTCGGCAGGGAGTATCCGGGACCGACATAGTCGTCGTGAACGATGACCTCGCTGCGGACGATCAGGTTGTGCAGGCCCATTAGTTCAGCCGTCTTCCCGGCCAGGGAGTATACTTTGTCCTCCTGCGCGGCGCGGCGGCGGTTGACGCTGATGCCGTGCACGGCAATACGGGCGTTGCAGGCGGCAAACCCGGCCAGCAGACCGGCATGCGTACCTGCGCTGCCCGATGCAACGACAACCGCATCCGGGCGCAGTCCGAGAAAAAAGCACTGTTGCAGGAGTTCTTCGGCGCAGGCCGCATAGCCCAGCGCTCCCAGGGGATTCGACCCACCTCCGGGTATGACGTAAGGTTTTTTGCCGGCGGCGCGCAGGAAGTCAGCGCTTTTTGCCGTTTCCACGTCCATGTCGGAACCGCCCGGAACCACGCGTTTGGACGACACCCCGAGGAGGTGAAACAGCAAATTGTTGCCGGAAGCCTGCGGCTTGTAGCTGCCCGGAACGCGCTCTTCAAGGACGAGCAGGCATTCCATGCCCTCGCGGGCCGCTGCGCCGGCCGTCAGACGGCAGTGGTTGGACTGTACGGCGCCGCAGGTGACAACGCTGTCGGCCTTGCGGTCCAACGCTTCGGCCATGAGGAAATCCAGTTTTCGCGTCTTGTTGCCTCCGCCTGCGCCGGGCAGCAGGTCGTCGCGTTTCAGGTAGATGTTCGGACCGCCCAGGAGTTCAGTGAGTTTCGGGGCCGGTTCGAGGGGAGTTGGGGCCTGCACATAGCCGCGCCGGGGAAAGACGGTCAGATTCATCAAACATTCCTTTATGGCCGCAAACTTTTCCTTTTAAGGAAAGGCCATGCCGGCCGGAGCCGGATGCGGGTTGAACGTCATGGGCAAATTGCCTTTGCGTTGCCGAATACCTTAGCCCGGTTTGCGGATCGCGCGCAAGATGCCGCTCTCCGGCGCAGTAAAGGCCGGATTGAGAATCAGCGCCGTTTAACTTTGCCGATGCGCATCTCCGAATGAGGGTGTCCGGGGCGGCGCCCAAGCCGTAGGATGCGTAAAATCAACCTCGTAATGCTCAAAACGGGCTGCAACGCGTTGAGCGGAAAGCTGCGGCGGGGTGAAAGCCGCCCGGTTATACGTTTGCTGAATATAGATATGTGAAATCGGTATTTTTACTTCTCGAAATCCGGGCGTAGCGTTTCGGCAAACATGGACAACAGTACCTAACTTTCGCCGCAACCGGGAGGTCAGCACATGAAACGTTTGATTATCGCCCTCGGGATTGTACCGGCGCTGTTCATCGCCGGCTTTGCCCTTGGAGCGGAACTGCGCATCAGCAAGCAGTACGGGCTCAACTACCTGCCCCTGATCGTACTTGAACAGCACAAGATTCTCGAAAAGAACGCCAAAGCAGCCGGTCTCGGAGAACTCGTCACCTCCTGGACGACCCTGGCCGGCGGGGCCGCCGCCAATGACGCCCTGCTGTCGGGCAGCGTGGACATTATCGCCCTCGGCGTGCCTCCCTTCATCCGGCTTTGGGACAAAAGTAAAGGGCAAGCCAAGGCGCTTGTCCCCTTGTCTGAGTTTGCCCCATCCTTGACCACCAATAATCCCGACGTAAAAACATTCAAAGATTTCACTGATAAAGACAGAATCGCCCTCCCCGCCGTGAAAGTCTCGCTCCAGACGTTGCTTCTGCAAATGGCGGCCGCCAAAGAGTACGGTCTGGCCGGCCATGACCGTTTCGACCGCCTTACCGTTACAATGAGTCATCCTGACGCCCTGCTCGCCCTGACTTCCGGAAAATCCGAGATAACCGGGCATTTCACGCAGGAACCCTTCCTGTCGGCCGAACTGAAACACCCCGGCATCCACGTGGTACTGGACGGCTACGATGTGCTCGGCGCGGCAACCTACCAGGTGTTGGCCGCCTCTACCAAGTTCTACACGCAAAATACCAAGCTCGCCGAAGTGGTCGTGCAATCCGTGAAAGAAGCCGACGCATGGATCGCCGCCAACCCGCGTGAAGCAGCCGAACTCTATGTGAAAGCCGCCAAATCCAAGGAATCGCCGGCCGAAATCTTGACCATGCTGCAAAACCCGCACGCCGGCTACTCCATAACTCCGAAAAAGACCACAGCGTTCAGCGCTTTTCTACATGAAGTGAAAGCCATAGGGAACAAGCCCGCCGACTGGAAGGAACTCTACTTTCCGCCTGTACATGCTGAGCCCGGCAGTTGAAATGGTTCCTGTTCCGGGCATGCATTCCGAAAAGCAAAACAGCATGGGCGCAGTTTTGCTTTGACAATCGAATAAGCCGCCGAGTTCAAGGTCGACCGTGCATACGTCCGCAAGCCCCGAAATATCTCCTTTTCTGGAAGTAAGGAACCTGACATTGCAGTATACTACGCCGCAATACCTGGTGACAGCTACCTGGAACGTAGGTTTTCAGGTTTCCAGCTTCGACAGGCTGATCCTTCTCGGTCCGTCGGGATGCGGCAAGTCGACGATTTTGAAAGCTATCGGCGGCTTCATCAAGCCGGCCGGGGGAGAAATCCGGCTCCAGGGCAAGCTTGTCACAAAACCCGGCTCGGACCGGGGCATGGTGTTTCAGGAATTCGACCAGCTCCTGCCTTGGAAAACGGCCTTGGAGAATATCGTTTTCGCCGTGACCTCCGCGCGGCGGATACCTCGCCGGCAAGCACTCGAAGAAGCGCGCGAATGGCTGCACAAGGTCAACCTGACGGCCTTCGCGGACGCCTATCCGCACGAGCTTTCCGGCGGCATGAAACAGCGGGCGGCCATAGCCCGCTGTCTGGCGACCAATTCGCCGCTCATTCTCATGGATGAGCCTTTCGCTTCCCTGGATGCGCTTTCCCGCAGCGCAATGCAGGAAGAACTGTTGCGTCTGTGGGAAGAAAACCGCCGCACACTTATCTTCGTCACCCATTCCATAGACGAAGCACTCATCCTCGGCACGCGCATCATACTTTTTTCCCCGCACCCGGGACAGGTAAGGGCCGAATTCACTTCTGTCCGGCGCAACGTAGGGCAGAGTCTGCGCGGCCGTGAACTGCGGGAACGCATAGAGTACCTGCTTTTTCAGGACAGAGTGGACTATGCTATCTGAATATCCCGCAACAAAGCGCCCTTGTTCCGAAGCCGGGAATCCAGGCGGCGACCCGGCGGACACGGCCTGCGCGCTGTGGCTGAACAACGAATACACGGTTGCCGAAGCCGGGCGGCTGCCGGAACTGCAGGTTCATCTGTCCCTCGTTGAACGGCTGCGGCAGGTAACCGCAGTCAGGAAAGGGTGCGTCGTACTGATCCTGGCACTGATCTGGCAGGCATACGCAATGCTGCTGGAGAACGAACTGATGTTTCCGACCTTCAGTTCTGCGCTGTTTGCGCTTTACGATGCCCTTGTCCAAGGGGAACTGCTCCGGGCTGTGGGCACTTCCCTGCGCGTGCTGGCGGCCGCCTATGCCGTCGGCGTTGTCGCCGCCGGTCTTTTAACGGTTCTCGCGCTCACGAGCCGCTTCGGCAGCGACCTGCTGGAGACCTGCACCGGCATGTTCAACCTGTTGCCCGCCATCGCTCTCCTTCCCCTTGCGCTGCTCTGGTTCGGCCTCGGCTACCCGAGCATCATGTTTGTTATCGTCCATTCCGTAACGTGGCCCATGACTTTGAATATTTACTCCGGGTTCACGGGGGTGAGCAATACGCTGCGCATGGTGGGGCGCAACTATGCCCTTTCTCCTCCGGCTTTCCTTTTCAAAATACTGATTCCGGCGGCTTTGCCGCAAATTTTGACCGGCCTCAAGGTAGGCTGGGCTTTTTCCTGGCGGACGCTCATCGCGTCCGAACTTGTGTTCGGCGTCAGTTCCGGCTCGGGCGGCATAGGTTGGTTCATTTACGAGAAGAAGAATCAACTGGACATCCCTTTCGTTTTTGCCGGACTGATCACGATCATCGCTATCGGGCTCCTTGTCGAAAACCTGATTTTCAATGTTCTTGAAGCAAAAACAATACGCAAATGGGGCATGCAGTCCTGATGTCTGCAGGGAATGATTATCTAAAGGATCACCTATGCGGTATTTCAATCCTCATGCTCTGAAAAAACTACTTTATGCTGTTCTGGAGCGTAACGGCGTCTGTGAGGATGCCTGTTTCCATGTTTCGGAAGCTGTAGTACAGGCATCGTTGCGCGGGGTCGATTCACACGGGATCAATCTTTTTCCGCATTACTATACTGTCCTGAAAGCAGGGCGCATCAATGCCAGCCCACGTTTCACGCTGGTGCGCACCGCCCCGTCCACGATTATCTTCGACGCGGACCACGGCTTCGGGCACCATGCGGGTGCCGTTGCCATGCAGGCGGCTGTGGATGCGGCGAAAAAAAACGGCGTGGGTGCGGTTTCCGTGAAACATTCCTCACATTTCGGCGCGGCGGCCTACTATGCGTTGTCTGCGGCGAGGCAGGGCTGTCTCGGCCTGTGCTTCACCAACACCAATGACAGTGTTCTTGCGTACAACGCGACAAAGCCCTTTTTCGGCACAAACCCCGTCTGTCTGGCTGCGCCCATGGCGGAGGAAGACCCTCTCACGCTGGACATGGCCACATCGGTCATTTCCATGAATGCGGTCCGCAACTGCCTCCGCGCGAGCGCCTTCCTTGCTCCGGGGCAGGCATACGATGCGGACGGAAAAGAAACGCGCGACCCTGCCGCAGCCCGTTGTCTCGGTCCGGTCGGCGGCTACAAGGGGTACGGCTTGGGGATGGTGGTGGAACTGCTGTGCGGCATGCTCAGCGGCGGCCCTGTGGGGCCGGAAATTATACCCGTCGGGGAGCGACTTGATACGCCGCGCTGCTTGAGTCACTTTTTTACGGCCGTGGACATTACCCGCTTTCAAGATCCGAATGCTTTTGCGCAACGACTGCAGGACGTTGCGGATTCCGTCCGCTCCCTGCCCCGCGTCGATGCCGACGTTCCGGTGATGATTCCCGGCGACCCGGAGAAACGCACCTTCCGGCAGCGCATTGTTTCCGGCATCCCCGTGGACGACGTCCTCTACAGGGCCTTGTCCGACATAGACCCTGCCTTTGCCGGCGCCTCGGCCGAAGCCGGATGATTCTCATCAAGGAGCACTTATCCCATGTCCGGTGCAGCGGAAAATTGGCGTGAGAAAGAGCTTTCTCTTCGGGAGGTTGTCGCGGCACATCCGCAAATTTCACCTTTTGTAATTATCAAGATTGATGTGCAGCGCCGCGGAGTTGTCTTCAGCCAAGCAGCTAAAGATGCGGCGGACCCCGCGCGCTTTGCCGTGACCATGCGGGGTATTTATGAAGAAAAAGAGGACAATATTCCCAACAGTCTTCTCTTGAATGACGGCACCAGCATTGTCTGTGAGCCCATGGACCCGGACATTTCCGTCTGCCCGCGCGGACGCGAACCTTACCTGGTGGAGGTGCGCGCGGGCAGGACAATACTCACGGACCTGGATCAGGAAGTGGCCGAAGTGGAATACTGGCCCAAGCCGCGCTATTTCGACTGCCGCACCGGCAGCGGCAAGCCTATGTGGCAAATTGTCAATGCCCGGCCTCAGCGTCTCGGCATTGCAATGTATCAGTTTTGCGACTTTTGGAGGGATGCCGCTCAGGGCTGCAAGTTCTGCGCTATCGCCGCCACGTTTCAAAAAAACAAGAAAGACATGCTTCTCAGCGAAGACGACGTGCTGGAAACACTGGCGGAAGCCTTGAAACAACCGGGACGCCTGCGCATGATCCAACTGTGCTGCGGAAGTATGTTGGGCGGCAGGAATCTCCTGGATGATGAAGTGGATATGTATGTGAGCCTCCTGACACGCATGAACGCACTATTCAATACGAAGAAGGTGCTCACTCAACTCATCGCAACGGCCTACACCGAAAAACAGTTGCGACGCCTGTATGATGGTACGATTTTGAGCAGCTATACCGCGGATGTGGAAGTTTTGAACGAAAAGATTTTCAACTGGCTCTGCCCCGGCAAGGCGGCGCGTATCGGCTACCAGGGCTGGAAAGAGCGGCTCTTCAAGGCGGTGGAAATCTTCGGAGACAACCACGTCAATACCGGCATCGTCTCCGGTGTGGAGTTCGCCGGACCAGCCGGGTTCACCTCGGAGGAGCAAGCATTGGAGTCAACTTTGCGCGAGGCTGAAGATTTTCTCAGCCACGGGGTGGGAGTAGCCCAGACTATCTGGCAGACGCGCGCCAATACGGCCCTGCGTCGGCAGCTTCCTCCCTCCCTGGAGTACCTGACGCGGCTTGCCGGAGGCTTGGACAACCTGCAGCGCAAATACAATGTGAATACTTTTTTTGACGACTACCGCACCTGCGGCAACCACCCCAACACAGATTTGTCGCGCATATAAGGAGCTTGCATGGGCATACGGCTATCCGAAGATTTGCGCACGGCGTTGCGCGACCCCGCCAGTCTCAAGGTGATTGCCGGCGTCAATCGTGCCGGCGAACCGCATGTGGTCTTTAAGGAAGCCATTTCCATGGATTCTGAAGGACGTAATCTTCAATGCCTTGAACTTTTGGAAACTTCCCAGACCAACAGGAATTTGACACATAGCCTATGGTTCCAAAGAAAAATCGCAGTGAATGTGCTGCACCCGAAGGGTAGAAGTTGGCAGATAAAGGGGCTACCCGTTAAAGTACACATAAGCGGGCCGCTTTTTGAAGAGCAGTACATTGCAGTGCGAAATCGTTTGGGTCCGGAAGCGGATTTATCGGCAGTCTGGATAATTGAGCCGCTGGAGGAAAAAGAGCAGACTTATCTGGTGCGATTGCGGGAGGAAAGGTTGCACTATCCTCTAGTTGGGCATCTGGATCGCTTCACCAGAGCATTCCAATGTTGATTTTACACGCCCCATCGTGCCTCCGGCTTCGGAGTGCCCATACACCACTTCCCTGGACTCTATTGAAAAAAATACGGGTTTTTTGATCACTTTCGTTCTCAAGTTGCGTGAAAGATATTCTCAACTTCCGTGCCGGCTCACAGCGATTGAAGGCGGTTTTTTGCCTTCCACAGCGTAAAAAACCGGTACTATACAGGTACAGAACCGCCTTAAAATCAAAAAGCCTTCCGGAAATTTTCCGGAAGGCTTTGATTTTCATGGTGGAGATGAGGGGGGTTGAACCCCTGGCCTCCGCATTGCGAACGCGGCGCTCTCCCAACTGAGCTACATCCCCATTGTCACATTGTACACCGGACCTTCCCGCAAGACAAGCATGTTGCACCCGGTACCGCAAAACATCTGATTCGTATTTCAAATCAAGCTGCGCCCATGCAGTTTTGCTTTGAAACTCAATTACCGGAGGATGGAGTCGGGCGCCTTTCTCCCGGTATATTTTTGCGGGCTTTCAGCGTTGGAAACAGAGTTGAACCTTTTTTTGAAAAAAGACACACGATTTTTTATCGTAACACCTTGAATTCATTCTGGCGTCGCCAACGGGATTTGAACCCGTGTCGGCAGCTTGAGAGGCTGCTGTCCTGACCGGCTAGACGATGGCGACAGACCTTGTAAACACCGGCTTTTCTGATATTCTCTTTATAGCCATTTTTTTGCTGCCCCGCCACGTACCCCGCCATTTGTAAAATCCAAAGCGCCGTCCAACAGCATGGTTACGCGCACGTCCAAAAAACACGAAAAAGGGAGTTCGATGTGTGACCCCCCCCGAATTGAACCGGGATATCCGCCGATAACAACACTTTCCCGAAAGACGACTTTCAGAATACCAACGGAACTACCTACATTTTCCTCCGGTGTGCTATTTTCTCCCTTCGATTCCCGCAGACCCTATGCAACCCCCGTGCCAGTGTCAAGCTCAAATTCGCCCGGCCGCGAAATTCGGCGTACATGGACACCCGGCAGGGAAGGGGCCTGCACCCTCCTGCCGGGAAACACGTCTGCCGGCAGAGGGCAGGCTGCGTCCTGTTACTGCCGCAACCTTGCTGAGGATCACCGGCCACGGGGCGAAACACATTGCCGGAAACGGCGACAGGTGATATTGCTTGAAGCAGACGGAGACGGTATGAATACGAACAATCGCGTCAAGCGAGTTGCGGATTTTCTTGAAAAGCTGTCCGTGGCGGGGATTGCTCTTGGAATTTTTCAGGATAACTATTCTGGCTTATGGTTGGCAATTATGTTTTTTGTTGTCAGCATCATACTGACAAGGGAGTGAGGACCATGAGCGGAGCCTGGATCGTATATGCCCTAATTGGCATAGGTGCGAGCGCCTACGGCTTTTATCTCGTGTACAAAGACAAGCAACGGTAGCCGCAAATCAAGGCTATCCTCTGCGCCGAGGAAGGCGCGCACCTGTCCAGTGAATGAGAGTTTTCGAGCCGAAAAGCTGTGATCCCTTCTCATCGGCTCGTCAGGCGGGGAGAGGTTTCTCTCCTGCCGGGAAACACTCCTGCTGCCCTGCTGCCCGCCGTTCGCGTTGTCCGCCTTGAACCACTGAAAACATAGATGAACTCAATTTTGAGCGCAGTGAATACCGTGATGTCGCCGTGCGCATGGTCCCGTGTCCGGCTTGCGGTTTTTGCCGACTCAACTACACGGTGATCCCGCCGGCCCTCCCTTGGCCCGAATTTTTGCGCTGCAATCATTCCGCATCTTCAAGTGACGATATATCGGAAAGGATAATAGCTCGCCGCTTTTTGGTATATTCCACTTCAACCAGGCATCCGAAATATTTTCTGGCGACTTCTTCAAGCCCGCTTTTAACTTCCGCCTTATAGACTTTTCCTTCATCGGACGTCAGGGCAAGCGTGCCGTTTTTTCTGTCGACGATATCCAGATAACCCGTAAGCTTCTCAGGGTACTGCCGCGGCGCCGCCGGACCCAGTGCGGCAACGGCGGCGCGGGCGGTCCGCTTTATCTCACCCTGGCCGGCGGTAAACGCAATGTTTTTCGTTTTTGTCGACAGCCCGACGCTTTTGACGATGTTCCCGTCCGGCGCTATCTCTTTGACTGCCGCGATAAAATTGACGAGATAGCTTTCATCGGGAATATTCTTCTGCAATGTTTCGAAATCTCCGGAAGCTATACAGGCAATATTGCTTACGATGTCATTAAGGACATCCTGCGGGTCGGGCTGAAAAAAACTGATTTGTTCCCCTGCGAGTCTGGACAGCTTCAAGGTAACCCCGAAGCTCCCCGGCGCGTCGACGGCCATTTCCGTCATGAACGGGCGGGCAAGGGGATCTTTTTTTCGTAAATCGGCATAAGGGCGCTCGGCAATCCTCTGCGTTGTACGCGCAAACAAACCGGTCAGGCTGTCCACTCTTTTCATGACCGCCTTGACGGGCGCGGACCCGAAACGGATGCCGCTGCCGTAAAGACGCATGCTCAACGCGGCGCCGCGTATGCCCGGCGCCTGTTCGCCCCACAGCCGCTCCCGTGTAATATCATCCATGAGCTGAAACAAGTCGTTACGCAGCTCCGGCGGAGGAAAACCCGCAAGTCCGAACGCGCACAGGCGCTCGGCGTAGGACAGGTCGCGCCCTTTCCCGGCGAAAGACGCCGCATCACGATACAGGCCGGCGCGCATCGGCTCATTTTCAGGCGCTGCGCTCATACTCGCGGCGGCTTGTTCCTCAAAAGAAGCGGCCTCAAGAAAATACCTCGAGGCTTCAGCCTGTTGCCCCGCGGAAAGGGCTTCTTCCGCTCTTTGCGCGCAACGTAACGCCTCATCATGCAGGTGATTGTCGACACTCATAAGGTACATCACTTTGTTGGGGGTACTCTCGAAGTTACAATGTTCAAACGGCCGCCCGGCCGGCGCGCGACTCCGCAATCCGGCGTTGCCCCGGCAACGGGCCTGCGCGCAGTTCCGCAATCTGGTGTCGCACGGACAACGGGCCGGTGCCTCCGGGGCTTTCGCGGCGGGCGACCGCGCGTTCATACTCCAGAACCTCGCGGACATCGTCCGCAAGCAGCGGATGTATGCCCCGTAAAACCACCGTCGGCAGGTCTTCCAGCCCGCAGGCGCGCCTTTCCGCCTCGTCCACGGCTTTGCCTGCCGCGCGGTACGCGTCGCGGAACGGAACGCCCCGCACCGCGAGATAGTCGGCCAGTTCCGTGGCGTTGACAAAGCCCTTGCGCAGGGCCTCGCGCATCTTTTCGGGCACAAAAACCATCTCGCCCAGCAGCCCGGTCATCACGCGCAGGGACAAGGCAACGGTCGCGTCCGTATCCAGAAACTGCTCCTTGTCTTCCTGTAGATCCCGGTTATAGGTCATGGGCAGCCCTTTCATCACCGTCAGCAACGACAGCAGCGCGCCGTACACGCGCCCGCATTTGCCGCGCGTCAGTTCGGCCGTGTCGGGATTGCGCTTCTGCGGCATGATGCTGGAACCTGTTGAGTAGGCGTCCGGCAGCCGTATAAACCCGAAGGCGGGCGAGGCCCAGAGAATGATATCCTCGCTCAGGCGGGAAAGGTGCATCATGACGAGAGAGGCGCAGAACAGGGCTTCCAGGACGAAATCACGGTCGGACACGGCATCCATGCTGTTGCGGAAGACGCCGTTCATGTCGAGTTCGGCGGCTACGGCTTGGGGATCCAGGGGAAAGGTCGAGCCGGCCAGGGCGGCCGCGCCCAGCGGACAGACGCGGATGCGCCCGTCCGCTTCGGCCAGCCGCTCCGCGTCGCGCCGAAACATCCAGGCATACGCCAGAAGATGCTGGGCCGCGCTCACCGGCTGGGCGGGCTGCAAGTGGGTGAATCCGGGCATTATCAGGTCCGCGCGCTGTTCGGCGCGGTCGACGAGAACGGCAATCAGCGTACGCAGCAAATCCCGCCAGACACGGATCCCGTCCGAAACGAAAAGACGGAAGGCAAGGGCCGTCTGATCGTTGCGGCTGCGGCCCGTATGCAGTTTTTTTCCGACATCGCCCGCCAGTTCGGTCAGCCGGCGCTCGATATTCATGTGCAGGTCTTCTTCCGCCGCGCTCCAAACGAAGCTGCCGGATTCAATTTCATTGAGAACCGCGTCCAATCCCCGGATCAGCCGCCCGGCCTCGTCCGCGCTTATGACGCCCCGCGCGGCCAGCATGCGGGCATGGGCCTTCGATCCGGCTATGTCCTGCCGGTACAGGACGCGGTCATAAGAAACGGACTGGGTGAATTCCTCGACAAGCGGATGCGTACCCTGCGAAGAACGGGCGCGCGCGAGTGTGGCACCTTTCTCGGTCATGTATGGACCCGCCCCGCGAGTCAAAGTTTTTTTGAATTTCCGAATCGAATGCAATCCATATCATTGCTGCCTGTTCAGACTGCGAAGGACGGACGCGCGGGATTGACGGCTTTACCGGTCATACCGCGTGTTGCCTGTTGCGACTGCTGAGAACGGACGCGCGGGTCGGACGCCGACCGTCAGCGCCCGCGCCCGTAACCCTGAATGCGCAGGCCGTGGAGTTGGATAAAGCCGTAAGCGTCGGCCTGATTGTAAACATCGTCGCGCTCGAAAGTGGCAAGATCCTTGCGGAACAGCGAGTTCGGAGACTTGCGCCCCACGGGATATATGCCACCCTTGTAAAGCTTGACGCGCACCGTGCCGGTCACCACCTCCCGGCTCTTGTCCATGAACGCCTGCAGGCAGTCGCGCTCGGGAGAATACCAGAAGCCGTTGTACACGGCTGTCGCGTAACGCGGGATGAGGGTATCGCGCAGGTGCAACACTTCCCTGTCCATGCAGATGCCTTCCAGGTCGCGTCCTGCCGCGTAGAGGATGCTGCCGCCGGGCGTTTCATAGACCCCGCGCGCCTTCATGCCCACAAAGCGGTTTTCCACCATGTCCAGGCGTCCGATGCCGTGCCTGCCGCCTATGCCGTTCAACGTGCGGATAAGGGCGGCGGGAGTCAGGCGTTGCCCGTTCACCGCGACGGGATCCCCGGCTTCAAAGTCTATTTCCACATATTCGGCCTTGTCCGGGGCCCTTTCCGGGGGCACGGAAAGGGTATACGTGCCCGGCCCGGCTTCTTCCCACGGGTCTTCAAGTTCGCCGCTTTCGTAGGAAAGATGCAGCATGTTGCGGTCCATGCTGTAGCGTTTGGCGCCGGCGGGGAGGGTTATGCCGTGTTTTTCCGCGAAATTGTTGAGGTCCGTGCGCGATTTGAGGTTCCATATCCGCCAGGGGGCGATGACGGCCAGATGCGGGGCCAGAGCGTGGACGGTAAGTTCAAAGCGCACCTGGTCGTTGCCCTTGCCGGTCGCTCCGTGGGCCACGGCGTCCGCGCCCTCGACGGCCGCGATTTCCGTCAGTCGTTTGGCTATCAGGGGACGCGCTATGGAGGTGCCGAGCAGGTAACGACCCTCATACACGGCTGCGGCGCGCAACTGGGGAAAAATGAAGTCGCGCGCGAAATCCTCGCGCAGATCCTCCACATAAGCCTTGGACGCCCCGGTTTTCAGGGCCTTTTCTTCCACGCCGGACAATTCTCCTTCCTGCCCCAGGTCGCAGGTCAGGGTTACGACTTCACAGCCGTATTCCTCTATCAGCCAGCGGAGAATGACAGAGGTATCCAGCCCGCCGGAGTATGCGAGCACGACTTTCCGCGGTGTTTTGCGCATCTGCTTGTCCTTGTTGATTACACGCCTCCGGCGGCCGGGGTCGGCCGGAGCAGGCATAAGGCTGATGATTTCCCCGGTCGGCCTTGCGCCGGCCCGGGCCGACCTCTCCTTATTCAGTCTGCGTACGGGCGTCCTGTCCCGCGAATACCCATTCCATGAGCGCCATCTGCATGTGCAGGCGGTTTTCGGCCTGATCGAAAACTATGGAAGCCGGACCTTCAAACACTTCGGCGCTGACCTCTTCGCCCTTGTGGGCAGGCAGACAGTGCATGAACCGGGCTCCGGGAGCGGCCGCGGACATGAGCGTCCCGTCCACGAAAAAGCCTTTGAACGCCAGCTCCCTGGCCTTTTGTTCGGCTTCCTGCCCCATGGAAGCCCAGACGTCGGTGTTGACGAAATGCGCTCCGGCAACGGCCTCCAGCGGGTCGTCGGTCAGGGTGACGGCGGCGCCGGCCGTCAGGGCTTCGGCCGACAACGCGGCGTCGGGGCCGTAACCTTGCGGACAGGCGAGAGTCAGGCTGAAACCGAAGACAAGGGCGGCTTCGATGAACGAGTTCGCCATATTGTTGCCGTCGCCTACCCAGGCTACCTTGACGTTTCCGAGGTCCGGCCTGCGTTCGTACATGGTGAACACGTCGCTCAGCACCTGGCAGGGGTGGCCCTGGTCGGTCAGGGCGTTGATTACCGGGAGGCCGCTGTATTCCGCGAGCTTGCGCACTTTTTCCTCGGAAAAGGTGCGCACCACGATGCCGTCGTTATAACGCCCGATCACTCTGGCCGTGTCTTCCAGGGGTTCGGATCGCCCGAGCTGGCTCTCCAGGGGCGTCATAAAAATACACTGGCCGCCGAGACGCCGGATGCCGACTTCAAAAGACAATCTGGTGCGCGTTGAGGCTTTTTCGAAAAGCAGCACTATTGTTTTGCCGCGCAGGAGTTCGCTGCGGAAACGGCTTTTCTTTATTTCTCCGGCCCGGACCAGCAGGGAACGGGCATCAGGCCCGAGGTCCCGAATTCTTATGAAATGTCTGGGCATAGCACCTCCATCCCGGCGACGGCGCAAGGCGGAACACCATACCGGCAAATCAGACTGCTTGTAAAGAGACGGAAAGTCCAGCCGCCGTGCCGATGAACGCACGATACTGCCGGCGGACGATGCGGGCGACGGGGCGGTCAGCGGAACACAAGCCCGACGTCCACCCCCTGCGGCGGCATGTACCCGTTGTCGCATTTGAAGCGACTACAACCCCGCGGACATTTCGCGTTGCCTTGTATGCGGCGGCTATTCGTGTTGCACGACGGCCCTGCCGTCCCCGAGGCCGACAACGCGAACCCTGTCGCCGCGCACAAAATATTCCGAGTGACCTTGCACTACCATGATCATCCTGCCGCCGTCCAGTTCTATGGTCAGTTGCAGGGCGGGATACCAGCGATAGCTCAAGTCGCTGCCGTAGCCGATGTACGCCCCGGCGGCTGCTCCTGCCAGACCGAAAAGCTCCCGGCCCGTGCCCAGACCGAAATAGCTGCCCAGCATGCCGCCGATGACGCCGCCGGCCACGGCCGGGGCCAGCGATTTTTCTTCCTTGACCTGCACCTCGGCGACGTCCGCCACCCGGCCGGAACGGACGGCTTCAACGCTGCGCAGGTCCCCGTCCGAGTACTGTTTGCCGCCGCACGCCGAGAGCAGCGCCGCGACGAGCAGCGCGCAACAGGCCGCCCGAAGGCGGTACAGGTACACCGATGAACCGCGCATGTTGCCTCCTTGTCGCCGGACGCGCGCCGGACCTGGTCAGATACCTTACCTGACGCGCATACGATCGGATATCAGGCGTTATCGGCGGTACGTCCGCAAACTTTACGCACAACGCCGCATAAAGTCGGCCGCACTCCCCCCCGCGTCGAGAAAACGCAACAGCGCCGACCCGACGACAACTGCCTGCGGCCGGAACGGCATGCCCTCCAACTGCGCCGGGCCGGAAAAACCGAACCCGACGGCCAAAGGCAGAGAAAAGACGCTTCTCGCCCGCGTGAACGCCTCGGCCAGCTCATCGGCAAAGGCCGAGCGTTCGCCCGTCACTCCGAGCACGGAGACCAGGTACACGTAGCCCGCCGCCCGGCGCGCGTAGGCCCGCATGCGCTCAACCGGCGTATTCACCCCCACCAGGGGTATAAGCGCCGTACCCTGCGCCTCGAGGGCCGCGCGTAACGGTCCGTCCTCGTCCACGGGCAGGTCCGGAACTATGCACCCGGACACGCCCGCCGCCGCCGCATCCCGCGCAAAACGCTCCAAGCCGTACCGCAGAAAGGGATTGTAATAACCCATAAGCACCAGCGGCGCTTTGCGGCCGGCCGCGCCTTCGGCCAGTTCCTCCAGTATGCCGCGCAGGCCGACGCCGGCGGCCAGGGCGCGGCGCGAGGCTTCCTGCACCATCGGACCGTCCGCGACCGGATCGGAAAACGGCACGCCGACCTCAATAATATCCGCTCCTCCTTCGTCCAGTTCCCGAAGAGCCTCACGAAACTTCGCCGGCGTCGGAAACCCGGCCGTGATGAACGGGATAAACGCCACACGCCCGGCGGCGTTCGCCTCTTCTATGCGCCGGGTGAGAACGGACGCGCCTGACCCTTGCCCGGAACCGGGCGGAGAGGTCTGCTCCGGGCGCGACCCCTCGGCCCGGTCCGTTGTCGAAGGCGCAGTCCGACTTCTCTTCTCGGTCTGATTCAGGATCAAAGGCATTGTACGGCCTCCTTTTCAGCGGCTCGCGCGGGCAGGCACAGGTCCGGCATATGTTCACGGATAATATCCATATCCTTGTCTCCCCGCCCGGAAAGGCTCACCACCACATTGCCGCCCGCCGGCAACGCCTCCGCGTTCTCAAGCACCCAGGCCAGTGCATGCGAAGACTCCAGAGCCGGAATGATCCCTTCGCTCCGGCACAAGCGGGCAAAGGCATGCAAAGCCTCCGCATCGACAACGACATGGTACTCCACCCTGCCGGTCTTATGGAACCAGGCATGTTCCGGCCCTACGCCGGGGTAATCAAGCCCCGCGGAAACAGAATGCGAAGGCAGTATCTGCCCGTCCGCGTCCTGCAAAAGCATGCTGTACTGCCCGTGCAACACTCCCGGCGACCCGAGATTCAACGGCGCGGAAGTATAACAGCCCGGCTCACCCGTGCCCCCGGCCTCGATGCCTGCCAGGCGCACCGCGTCGGCCTCGGGGTCGGCGACAAAAGGATAAAACATGCCGGCGGCATTGGACCCGCCGCCCACGCAGGCGACCACCACATCCGGCAGCGCCCCGAAAGCGCTCCGGCACTGTACCTTCGTCTCTTCACCGATCACCGATTGCAAATCCCGCACCAAAGTAGGGAAAGGATGCGGGCCGGCAGCCGTGCCGAAACAATAATGCGTCGTGCGCTGCTCGGCGATCCAGAAACGTAATGCCTCATTGATGGCGTCTTTCAACGTCCTGGTCCCGCTTGCAACCGGACGCACCTCCGCGCCCAAAAGACGCATGCGCATGACGTTGGCCGCCTGCCGGCGCGTGTCCTCCTCGCCCATAAAAACAACGCAGGACAAGCCGAGGCGGGCGGCGGCGGCGGCCGTCGCCACGCCGTGCTGCCCGGCCCCCGTTTCCGCCGCCAGGACACTCTTCCCCATCCTCTCGGCCAACAACGCCTGCCCCAAGGTGTTGTTCAGCTTGTGCGCCCCGGTATGCAGCAAGTCCTCCCGCTTCAAATACAGATTGAAACCAAGCTCGCGGGAAAGCGTAGGGCACAAGGTAAGCGGAGTTTCCCGCCCCGCATAACCGCGCAGCAACCCGTCCAATTCTGTGCGGAACGCCTTGTCGGGCAGAATGTCCGTACAGGCCTGCTCCAACTCCAACAGCGGCGGCATAAGCAACTCCGGCACAAAACACCCGCCGAATTCACCGAAATATCCTTTTTTCATGAAAAATCCTCTATTGTCCGGAACTTCTTGTAATGTTCGTATTCCCCGCCCGGCTCGGAATACGACCCTGGGACCGGGAAAGGTCATTCTGAGCGAAGCGAAGAGTCCATCTTGATGCCTTTCGGAAAAAGCCGGGGAACGGGAAGACAGATTCTTCGCCTTCGGCTCAGAATGACGAAAAGAAGTCGCCACGGGCAGCGCCGAGGCCGCAGGAGGCGTGTAAAATCAACATTGAAATGCCCCGATGTCGAGATATACATCATAGTTCTCCTTTTCCGGGGAGCCTCGTGCCGTAAAGGCCGCGCAACACGGACTTCCACCACTATACCTTAAAGGTTCACGTGGAGAGCTTCGTGCCGTAAAGGCCGCGCAATACGGCCGCAGCGGCCTTGAGCTTCGTCGCGTCCTTCAGGCCGGGGCCTTTCTCAACGCCGGAATTCAAATCCATCGCCCAGGGGGAACAGGCGGCGAAGACCTTTTCCAGGTTGTCCGGGGCAAGACCTCCCGCCAATATCCAGGGACGCGGAGGACGGAAGGAACGCAACTCCTCCCAGCGCAGCGTCCTGCCCGTACCGCCGCCGGACAGGCCGGCATCCAGCAGAAACAGGGCGCATGCCGGGGCGAACCGCACGCATTCCTTATGCAGCAGCTCCGCCGTTTTCCCGGCATCTTCCGGATGCGCCGCCGCGAAGCGTTGCGGCCGAAGCACTTTGATCACGCGCTCCGGTCCGACGATCCGGCAAAAGTCCTCGTCTTCGTCGCCGTGCAACTGCGCCAGGTCCAGCCGGGCCGCTTTCATGATGAGCAGTACTTCGCCGGCGGGCAGGCCGGCGAAGACGCCGACCCGCAACGCGTTTCCGGCAGGCAGGGCGGCCGCCTGTTCCGGGCTGATCCGGCGCGGGCTGTCGGGAGCGAAAATAAAGCCTGTACAGCGAAACCCCAACTCCAGGCACAAGCGCACATCGGAGGCGCGGGTCAATCCGCAGATTTTGGCGGGCAGAGTGCCGTCCGGATACCGTATAGTCATTCGTCCGACCCCTCTGCGGTGCTTCGGCCGGCAGGCCGGCCACAAGTTGCCGGCGACGGCGGCAGCAGGCCGGCGAGGGCTGCGCCGGGGTCGGGGGCGGCCATCAGGGCGGTGCCGATGAGGACGGCATCATAGCCGAGGGCCGCGCGTTTTTCCACATCCTGCCGTTGCGCGGCCCCGCTGGCGGAAATCCACAATTCATCCTTGCGGCGTTGCGCGATCAGGGTTTCGGAAGCGGCGGCGTCCACGCGCATGCTTTGGAGGTTCCTGGTATTCACCTGGATGATGACGGGACGGGTGCCGGTAGTTTCCAGACAGCGGCGCACGCGCGCCAGATCGGACGCGTCGAATATTTCCGGCACGCATTCAAGGCCGGCGGCTGTAGCGGCGGCGAACATGGCGGACAGCGTGTCGTCCGGCAGCGAGCGGGCTATGAGCAGGATGGCGGCGGCGGGGGTAGCGGCCGTTTCTTCCACTTGCAGGGGATGCACGAGGAAATCCTTACGCAGCAGGGGCAGTCCTGCGCCGCTCATGCGTTCCAGATATGCCGTGCTGCCGCGGAAATGTATTTCTTCGGTCAGCACGGACAGGGCTGCCGCCCCTGCGCCGGCGAACATCGCGGCGGCGTCTTCGGGGGACAGAAGCATATTGATTTCACCGGCTGTGGGCGAGGCGCGTTTGTATTCGGCGATGATCGCGCAGGGGCGGTGTTTGCGCAGGGCGGCGGCGAAGGAAGGGCGTTTTCCGGGCAGAGGAGGCGGGAAGCGTCCTGTGCGTTTGAGGGTGGCCAGAGCTTCGACACGAGCCGTCTGTGTTTGTATGATGCGATCCAGCATGGTGTTTTCCGTGTTCAGTGCCCCGGCAGGGTGTTCAGGCGGCCTGTTCCGGCGAGGCTGCGGCGGGATTGCGCAGCCGGCCGGTTGTTTTGAGCCTGCGCAGGTAACGGCCGCCCGCGCCGTCGGCGACGGCCTGCCCGGCGTCTTCCATGCAGGCGGCGAGGGGCCGTTCGGGACTGAGGAGATGCAGGGCGAAGCCTGTGTTCAGGGCCAGCATGTTGCGCATGGCTTGCGGTCCGCGTCCGTCCAGAAGTTCTCCGAGCACGGCCGTGCCGTCTTCGGGGCCGTTGATGGAGAGTTGCTCCGGGTCGTCGGGGCTGAAACCGTATTCCGCGGGATCCAGGGTAGTGAAGCGCACGTCGGTATCGTCGACATAGGCCACGTCGGCCGGTCCCAGGGTTGTCAATTCGTCGTAGCCGCCGGCGCCGTGGACGACGGCGCCGCGCCGGCCGCCCATGCGGGCCAGGGTACGGGCTACCAGGGGCAGGAGATCCCGGTCCGCGACTCCGAGAAAACAGCGGCGGGGTCTGGCGGGGTTGACCAGGGGACCCATGAGGTTGAACAGGGTGCGCACGCCGAGTTCGCGCCGGATGGGCATGACGTGTCTGAACGACGGGTGGAAGCGCGGGGCGAACAGAAACACGAAACCGTCTTCGGCCAGATGTTTTTGCAGTTCTTCGGGAGTCGGTTCGAGGTCGAAGCCCAGGCCTTCCAGCACGTCGGCGCTCCCGCAGCGGGAGGATACCGAGCGGTTGCCGTGCTTGACGATTTTGTGTCCCAGCGCGGCGAGGGTCAGGGCCGTGCCGCTGGAGCAGTTGAAGGAAAAGCGGCCGTCGCCGCCTGTGCCGACCACGTCGAGGACCTGCGCGTCATCGGGGAGATCGACGGGCACGGCGCGGGCCAGGACGGCGGCCACGGCTTCGCCCATTTCCTCGGGAGTTTCGCCTTTGGCGCGCAGGCCGAGCAGAAAGGCCCCGGCCTGGGCGGGCGTCATTTCGCCGTCCATAAGCCGGGCAAAAGCGGCGCGGGCCATGGAGGCGGGCAGGTTTTCGCGCCGTGCCACCCTGTCCATAATCAAGGACAGGGGGTAGGGGGTGCGGGCGCCGGCCACGCTTTGCGGGGAGGCGTCTTCGGGTTGCGCGTTTTGCGCGGCGGAGCGGAGTTCTTCGGGTGCTTGAGCGGCCGCGCGGAATTCTCCCGGCGTTTGCGCGGCGGAGCGGGCGAGCGCGAGGAAATTGCCGAGCAGGCGGGGTCCGTCCGGGGTCAGGACGGATTCGGGGTGGAACTGCACGCCCATCCAGGGCCGGTCCCTGTATTCCAGAGCCATGATTTCGCCGGCCTCGGCTCTGGCCGTGACGGCGAAGACCGGGTTGTCGTCGCCGGCCTCGGCGACCAGGGAATGGTAACGCCCGGCGCGCAGGGGGTCGGGCAGTCCGTTGAACAGGGACACGCCGTTGTGCCGGATTTCGGAAACTTTGCCGTGCATGATGCGCGGGGCGACAACAACCGGGACCCCGGCGCGCCGGGCAAGAGCCTGGTGTCCCAGGCAGACGCCGAGCACAGGCACGCGGGGCGGCAGGAGGCGCAGAAACTCCGGACAAAGCCCGGCCCGGTCCGGGTGCCCCGGACCGGACGAGATGCATACGGCCTTGAGTTCGGGGTGTCCGGCAAGTTCAGGCAGGGCCGGGTCGTCGTTGCGCAGGACGCGGGGATGCGCGCCCAGCGTTTGGAACGCCTGCACCAGGTTGAACGTGAAAGAGTCGTAATTGTCGATGAGCAGAAACACGGCTGCCTCCCTTATGTTTCAATCCGCTGTGTTTCAATCCGTATCCGGTTCCGTCCGCCGGACGGCTCCGCTCAACGCGGCCTGCACGGCGGCCGCCTTGTTGACGATTTCCTTCCATTCCGCTTCGGGCGAGGAATCATGGACCACGCCTCCCCCGGCCTGCCAGAACGCGCGTCCGTCGCGTATCCAGAGGCTGCGGATGGTTATGCCCGTGTCCATGTGCACGCCCTGTCCGTCCAACCCGAACCAGCCGACGGCTCCGGCGTAGGGGCCGCGCGGGCCTTGTTCTTCCGCGGCCAGCAGTTCCATGGCCCGTATCTTGGGCGCGCCGCTCACCGTGCCTGCCGGGAAAACCGCCCGCAGCACGTCGACGGCGTCCAGTCCCGGCGAAAGTTGCGCGCTGATGTGCGATGTCAGGTGCATGACGTGGGAAAAGCGTTCCACTTCCATATACCTGTCCAACACCACGCTGCCGGGTGTGGAGACGCGTCCGAGGTCGTTGCGGCCCAGGTCGACCAGCATGACGTGTTCGGACTGTTCCTTGGCGTCACCGGCCAGTTCCTCTTCAAAAAGGTTGTCTTCGTCCGGTCCCGCCCCGCGCGGCCTGGTCCCGGCTATGGGGCACAGGCGCAGTTTGCCGGCCGTACAACTCACCATGACCTCCGGCGAGGAACCCATCAGGGTGATGTCCGGCAGACGCATGAAAAACATGTACGGAGAAGGATTGATGCGGCGCAGACGTCGGTAGACGGTAAAAGGGTCGCCGTTGAAGGCGGCGTTGAAGGCGACGGAGGGCACGACCTGCACGGCTTCGCCCATGCGGATGTTTTCCTTGATGCGCCTCACGGTGTCCATGTGGGCCTCTTTGCTTTTGCTTGCCCGCACGGGTCCGATGCCGGCCGGGCGCAGGGAGAAGTCGCGGCTCCAGGCAGCGGGACGCGGCAACTCCGCTTCGTCGTCCGGCGCGGCGCCGCGCAGCGAGAGGCGGCAGACCCTGTTGTACGCGTGGTCGTAAAGAATGATTGTTCCGGGCAAGGCCAGGCAGGCTTCGGCTTCTTCCGGCGGCAGGAAAGAGGCCGTCTTGGGCTCCGTAAGCCCGGCGCAGCCGTAGCCCAGGTAGCCGTAAAGCGCTCGGGTAATGGGGGGAAATTCCGCGCCCGGCGCATCGTGCGCGGGGAGTATGCGCACCTCGTGCAGCAGTGCCCGGAAACCGTCTGAAAACGGTTGTCCGTGCAGGGCGCGCAGGGGTTCCAGGCGCCGGTCCTGCACGGTAATGTCGGCTTTGCCGTCGCGGCAGAGCAGGCAGAGGATGAAGTCCGCGGCCGCGAGGCTGTAGCGTCCCCAGCGTCCGCCGACTTCGGCGCTTTCCAGCAGGATGCCGTGCCCGTCGCCCGCCAGGCGCATGAAGAGACTGATCGGCGTTTCCACATCGCTTTGCAGAAAAGAGACGTTCTGTTGCAGGGTAATGCCCATACTGTCCGCTCCCGGTTGATAGGACGAAAAAAGAGCCGCGGACATAATGCCCGCGGCCCGGAAAGATGCATGTATTCAATGCGTCAATGCGCGTCAGCGCACCGCCTCCACCGGCCCGCGGGTATGCCCGCACCACAGGAAAGCGCGCCATATCATGGGCGCGTCGCCAAAATAGAGGGTGGTAGCCGTTGTGAGTATCATCGCCTTTCGCTGCTGAAAAAAGGTTCGTTACCCTGCTTACGCCGCCGTCCCGGGGCATGTCAAGGAGAAAATGTCGCGTTTTTCAGGAAAACGCGCGCAGAAGATATCATATTGAAATATTGCGTTATGCGGCGGACCGCACCGGGTATGGACTGAAAAATGATTGCGCGGCAATTCTTTCGTTCTTCAACATCGTCCGGAAAAGGGCGCAAACGGGCTTGCGGGGGAGGCAGTGAAGGGGTACCCATAACAAAAGCCGGTTGTGTCTGCGTCACACTCCTTCTTTGTGATTACGCCGTCAGAGAAGAGGCGTCCGCAACAAAAGCCGGTTGTGTCGACTCCTGCCGGTTTCAGTAGATTGCGGCTGCCGGAAGCGTATGAAAACCATGTTGAAATGTTCTGTTGCGGCAACGGGGGCGGCCCTGCTTGTCCTGTGGGCGGCGCTCACGCTCGGTCAGCCGCCGCCCCTGCTTGACGGCGTGCCGTTTTCCCGGATCGTCGAGGACAGGCACGGCACGCTCCTGCGCTTTGCCCTTGCCGGGGATCAGAAACGGCGCCTGCGGGTCGCCCTCGACGACATCGCCCCGGCGGCCGTGCAGGCGACCTTGCTGTACGAAGACAGGTATTTTTACCGGCATCCGGGCGTCAACCCTTTCTCGCTGATCCGGGCCGCCTTTATCTCTTACCTGGGCGGGGGCAGACGTATCGGAGGGTCCACGATTACCATGCAGGTCGCGCGCCTGCGGCTCGGCCTGAAAACCTCTACGCCCGGCGGCAAGCTGGCGCAAATGTGGGCCGCGTTGCGCATGGAGCGGCATTATTCCAAGCGCGAAATCCTTGAAGCCTATTTCAATCTTGCTCCTTACGGGGGGAATATCGAAGGTATAGGCGCTGCGGCGCGCATATATTTTCATACCGCGCCCGCCCGGTTGACGCGGGAGGAAAGCTTGGCTCTGGCCGCGACGCCGCAGCATCCGGCGCGGCGCAACCCCGCAAACGGCAGGGATTTTCAGGCGGGACGCGCTGTAGCGCGCGTCGCGGCGCTGCCTGCCTGGGGGGGCGGCGGCGACGGTATCCCCCCCTTGCGCGTACACACCGTGCAGGAACTGCCCTTTTCAGCGCCTCATCTGACGAGCGAACTGCTCGGCAACGCGACCGCGGGCGAAGGAACGTCCGCCGGCACAGTGAACGCCGAAAAGCAGCCCGAAAACACGGACGCGGGCGAAAGCTCATCGCCCGGACCCATGAACGCCGAAAAGCGGCCCGGCGGCGCGGATGCGGGCGAAAGGGTACGCAGCACACTGGACCTGCCCGCGCAACGCGTGCTGGAAACCTGCATTGCCCGTTTCGCGGCCCGGCACGCGCGCTGCGGCATCAACAACGCCGCCGCGCTGCTGTTGCACTGGCCGAGCATGGAAGTGCATGCCCTGGTGGGTTCGGCTGATTTCCACAATGCACGGATACAGGGACAGGTGGACGGCACCCGCGCGCGGCGTTCGCCGGGGTCCGCGCTCAAGCCGTTTATCTATGCCCTGGCCCTGGACCGGGGCCTGATCCACCCCATGACCCTGCTGGCGGATTCTCCGCGCAGTTTCGCCGGCTATGATCCGGAAAATTTCGACCGCACCTTCAGGGGGCCTTTGCCCGCCGGCGAAGCCCTGCGCCTGAGCCGCAATCTTCCGGCCATTTCCCTTGCCTCCCGTCTGCGCAATCCCGATTTGTACACTTTTTTGCGTCTTGCGGGCGCGGCTTTGCCGAAAGATGCGGAACACTACGGCCTGAGCCTTGTGCTGGGCGGTGCGGAAGTGACCGTGCGCGAGCTTGCGCGCATGTATGCGATGCTTGCCGACCGGGGACGACTGCGCCCGTTGCGCTTCGTGCGCGGGCCGAAAGAGCCGGATGCACCCCTGCGCCTGCTGTCGCCGGAAGCCGCGTTCATCACCTTGTCCATGCTGAAAGAGGAGGGAGAAAGCGTCGTCTCTTTCGGCCGGCGGGTGCCGGTGTACAAAAAGACCGGCACGTCCAACGGCTTCCGCGATGCGTGGACGGCCGGCATAGTGGGACAGTATGTGCTTGTGGTCTGGGCGGGCAACTTCGACAACACGGCCAACCCGCTGCTGACGGGCAGCGGGACGGCGGCTCCGCTTTTTATGGAGGCGGCAGGCGCCTTGGGCAGCCTGTATCCTTTGGAGGACAAGGTCGGGCAAGGCACTCAGGACCTGCGTCTCCGGCAGGCGGCAGTATGCAGGGCGAGCGGGGATCTCGACACGTCGCTCTGCGGGGATACCGTGCAGACCCTGTTTATCCCCGGCGTGTCGCCGGTGCGTTCTTCCGGTGTTTTCCGGACTATCCTCATCGACCGCCGGACGGGCCTGCGCGCCTGTGCGCCTGTGCCGGGACACACGGAAGAGCGGATCTGGGAATTCTGGCCGACGGACATGCGGCGGATTTTCCTGCAGGCGGGCATAGTGAAAGCGCCGCCGCCGCCTTTCGGCCCGGAATGCGCGTCCGGGTCGTCGCCGGACGCTGGGAGCATGCCGGGGGAAGCGCCGCGCATCCGCATCCCCAAGGCCGGCATCACTTACAGGATACAGCTTTCGGACCCGGCGCGCAGCCGCATCCCGCTCAGCGCCGACACGGACGCGGACGCGGGCGAGGTTTTCTGGTTCGCGGGGGACAGCTACCTGGGATCGGTCAAACCGGGAGAACATCTGCTCTGGATGCCGCCGACCGGAATGACCGAACTGCGGGCCGTGGACGACCTGGGCCGCGCCGCCCGGCAGACGCTCCGCGTGCGGGCCGCGCCGTGACGACATAAGTTTGCCCGTCCCGTCCCGCATGCGCCGGGCGTCAAAAGGAGCGCGGCGCGGTCCGCCGTTCCCGACGCCGCGCCGCGCATGAAGGCTTCGGCGTTATGCGCTAAGGAAACGCTGATTAATGCAGGAAAGGCAAAAGACATCAAGATAGATTCTTCGCTTTCGCTTCGCTACGGCTCAGAATGACTACGCTTTTGTCATTCTGAGCGTAGCGAAGAATCCATCTTTTTGCTTTTCAAAAAAATAAATCAGCGTTTCC
>JAISWB010000032.1 GCA_031271265.1 Desulfovibrio sp.
TTTTACTGATTTCCGCAGAAATCAGTAAACATCGGCCGTAAGGCCGATGCGCCGCAAAGCGGCGTGAGTCAGCCGAAAACCACGCTTTTCGGCTGACGATCCTGCGGTAAAAAGTTTACTTTTTAACGCATATATCAGTAGCGCACGGGCGGAGCGGAAGGCGCATTTTCAGCATTGCGCGAACGGCGTCGCGCGTGTATAACTACGCGCACGCAACGGACATGGCCGAATACGGCCGGTCAGGCACGGCCGGGTGCGCAACAGACATGGTCCGGTGCAGGGATAATGCCGTGATGCACTTCAATCTTCCCACCCGGCTGACCATCAGCCGCATTGCGATAGTGCCCGTTATCGTCGTCCTGCTGATGTTTCCCGGCAGATGGACGTGTTTCGCCGCCGCCCTGCTTTTCGCCGCCGCCGGATTTACCGACCTTCTGGACGGGAGGCTTGCAAGAAAGACGAATCAAATTACCAGCTTGGGAAAATTTCTTGATCCTCTGGCCGACAAAATACTGGTCAGCTCCGCCCTGATTATGCTGGTGCAGAACGCGTGGGTTCCCGGCTGGATAGCCGTGCTCATCATCGGCCGCGACACCCTGGTGACGGGCCTGCGGGCCGTGGCCGCCCGGGAGGGGATAGTCATCGCCGCCGACAGGCACGGCAAATTCAAAACGGTGCTGCAGATTGTCGCCGTCGACGTCCTGATGCTGCACTATGATCTGCCGGGTCTCCCCGTTCACGACATCGGCATGCTTATCCTGTACTTTTCACTGGCACTGACGCTGTTTTCCGGCTATAACTACTTCAAAACTTTCTGCCGGGAGCGCGGGGTAAAACCCGCAGGCCCGCTGCAGGACAACGGATTGTCATGAATATCGATCCTTTGAGCAGTCGCCTGCGCAACTGCCTCGTCACCATTCTGGAACTCGAAAACGACCTCGGCCGCACGCACCTCGGACCGGCGTTGCAAAACGAGTTTACGGTTCTCAAGAAAGTGGTGGCGCGTCTTGAGCACGTCAATGTGGACGAGCAGGACGTCTGCCGGATAGAGGCGGCTACCGGGCGTTTTCTTTCCGAACTCAAAGATACGCTGGACAACGCCGATGTCCGCCGCGTTTCAGAGAAAAGGCTTTTACAGTAATGTTCGCGCATCGCGTGGTGCTTGCCGCTTCCCTGTTGCTTAATCTTGTGCTTTGCTACAACCTTGTCTGGGGTAAGAGCGGAGCGATAGCCTACATGGAATTGCGCGCCCGCTGCGAGATTCTGGAAAACCGCATAAGCGCGGCAGGTGAACAGAACCTGGCCCTCAGCCGGGAAATACGCCTCTTGCAGTCCGATGCAAAATATATTGAAAAAACGATACGCAACCGCCTCAACTTTGTTCGGGGGAATGAAATACTGTACATATTTCCCTCGGAAGGCAAGGACGATCTTTCCGGAGCGCCGGTAAATGAAGCAAAAAATTGAATGGTATAAAGAAGTTCTTGAACTTGAACCGGGCTCGAAGGTCTTTTTTCCGCTGGCGAAACTGCTTGCTGCGGACAAACAGGGCGACGAGGCCGCGGCCGTACTTCGCCAAGGCGTGTTGCGGCACCCGGACCATGTCGAAGCGCGCCTGTTGCTGGTCGAACTCCTGTACCGCCGGGGCGACGACGAGGAATTGTCCGCCCAGACAGACGTGCTGGCGCACCTGTTTTCCGCCTATCCCGGTTTCTGGTCGGCATGGTGCGAAAGCATTTCCGCCGATCCGCGGATGCGGGACGCGGCGCAGGCCTTGCGTTTTTTCGTTACCGGCCTGCAGGGAAAAGAGATCGGCTGGAGCGAGGTCGTCGAGCAGGGGTTGCAGGCGGTGCTGCGGGATATGGGCGTACCGGGCGCGGCCGGCTTTGAGGCCGGCCTGAGCGACGCCGGGCCGGTCCCGAGATCGCCGCCCGCCGGCCCGGCGGCCGGCTCCGGGGGCGTCGCCGTCCCGGCCTGTGACCTTGAGATCCGCGCCCTGCTTTCTCCCCCGGCGCAGGAGCAGGCGCAGGACGAGGATGCGGGCGGGGCCGACGAGGGCGAAGAGGTTGATGAGAGTATTTCCCTGCGCACCCGGTCCATGGCGGAAGTACTGGCCGAGCAGGGGGATTACGCGGGCGCTCTGGATATTTACCGGGAATTGCTGCAATCCGCGCCGTCCGGCGACAGGCCGTCGCTTGAAGCCAGAGTGGAGGAACTCTCGCGTTGCATGAGCGAGGCCGGCGCTTCGGGGGGGCGCGAGGAAAAAGGTCCGCCCTTTGCGGGGGAAAGCAGCAAAATAGTCAATTTGTTCGAGTCCTTGTCCTTTGTGGAATCGTTGGCGGAGCGACTTGAGGCGAGAGCCCGCTGATTGCCGTTGTTGAACCGCCGGCGGGTGGAGCCGGGTGTGGATTGAAACAAACCTGTCGTCCGGGAGTATGCAGTGCGTCGCAAGTGGGCTTTCCTCCTGTTGTGTTCCTTTCTGGTGGTCGGTGCGTGCGAATCGCACCAGGTACTCAAGGATTCCTGGAAGTTTACCCGGCGGCAGTACGTTGCCTACCTGAATACCCCGGCCGGCATAGACTGGAGCGACAAGGGCGGCCGCGAAGCGTACGAGTTGGCTCTGGCGGAAGCCGTGAGCGCGGTGGACGCCGAGCTTGTCAGGCTTATCCGGGCCATGGAAAACAGCGACCGCCGCCCCGACCAGGAATGGGCGTTGCAGATGATGCAGAAGTTCCCCTGGATTTCCGGGGTGGCCCTGGTGGGCGGCGACGGCGTCGTCAACGCCCGCTACCCGGAATACTCTGCCAAGGAATTCGCCGCGGGGCCGTTGCTGGAAGCCGACGCCAAGCAGCAGCCGGGCATGCTCCGGGCCTATGTGCAGGCGGACAAGACGTCGCCGGAAATCTACCTCGGCAATCCGGTGTATGTCGGCGAGGAAATGCGCGGGATTATCATAGCGCATTTTGATCCGGCCGCCCTGGCTTCCATGAGTCCCGATCCGGGCGCGTTCTGCATGATTACGCCTGCGGGGGTGGCTTGGCCGGGCCGGTTCGGCGCGGCGGCCGGGGAAAATTGGGAAACGATCCTGAAAGAACGCTCAAGCGGCCTGACCGACGGAGGAGACTCCGCATTTTTCTGGATCACACGCTATATCGGTAACTTGCCGCTGGTGTACGCCATGCCGCTAAGCGCCGTTTCCGCAGAAACGGCTCCCCGGCCCGCTCAAAGCCCGGCTCCGGCCGCACCGGAAGCGGGCGCGCCGGCCCCGGCAGGGCAGGAAGCCGGGACGCCCGCGCGGGCGGAGCCGGCCGCGGACAAAAAAAGCGGCGGGGAAACGCGTGTCGCGCGTCCTGCGGTTGCCCCGGCGGCGGCGCCGCCGCAGGAGGGGAACCCGGCCGTCGTCGACACGCCCGGAACCCAATTTTGATCCGACGCGCCGGTCCGGAAGGCGGGGCGTCGATGCCCCGGGAGGGAATATGTCCGAGCAGGCAGCTCCTCAACACAGACAAATTACGGTCACCGAGCATCTGCTTCTGCATCAGAAGCAGTCTCCGACGGCAACGGGCAGTTTCACGCAGCTCCTTTACGACCTGATTCTGGCAGCCAAGCTTATCGCAAGGAACGTGACCAAGGCGGGGCTTCTGGATGTGCTCGGAGGCACGGGAGAGATCAACGTCCAGGGCGAGGATGTGCAGAAACTGGACGATTACGCCAACCGCATCCTGATTCACCGCCTGCAGCGTACCGGCGTGTTGTGCGCCATGGCCTCGGAGGAAAACGCCGACGTCATCAACATTCCGGACGCCTTCAGACGCGGCGAGTACATCCTGATTTTCGACCCTTTGGACGGGTCGTCGAACATTGACGTCAACATCAACGTGGGCACCATTTTCTCCATATTGCGGCGCATTTCCCCTTCGGACCAGGATGTCGCCCTGTCGGACGTGCTGCAGCCGGGCTACAAGCAGGTCGGGGCCGGCTATGTACTTTACGGGCCGTCCACAATGCTGGTGTACACGACAGGGCAGGGAGTACACGCGTTTACGCTGGATCCCAGCGTCGGGGAGTTCCTGCTTTCCCTCAGCAATGTGAAAATTCCGGAAACAGGCAAGATATACTCGGTCAATGAGGGCAATGTATCCTACTGGGATGAAAAGACGGCCCTTGCGGCGGCATCGTTCAAAGGCAGCGACAATCCCCGCGGCGCGCCCTATTCGCACCGCTATGTCGGGTCCCTTGTGGCGGATTTTCACCGCACCCTGCTCAAGGGCGGCATCTTCATGTATCCCATGGACTACAAGGATCCCGACCATCCGAAGGGTAAACTGCGCTTGATGTGCGAGGCCGCGCCCATGTCCCTGCTGGCCGAGCAGGCGGGGGGCATGGCCTCGGACGGGCGCCGGCGCATTCTCGAAATCATTCCGGACACGCTGCATGCGCGGGTGCCGCTGTATATCGGCTCGAAAAACGACGTGCAGCACGTGATAAACAAGCTCAAATAACTTTGCTCAGTTTAGGCATTGAAACCTCGTGCGACGACACCTCCCTGGCTCTGGTCGCCGACAATGAGCTTCTGGGGCAGGAGAGCGTCGGCCAGGCCGGCATGCATGCGCTGTTCGGCGGCGTAGTGCCGGAACTCGCTTCGCGCGAGCACGCCCGGTGCATAGGCCCGCTGTTCGACCGTCTTTTGCGGCGGACGGGGGTATCGGCCGGAGATATCGACGTGGTCTGTCCGGCCAGGGGACCGGGATTGGCGGGCAGCCTCCTGGTGGGCGTCGGCTTTGCGAAAGCGTTTGCCCTGGGGAGCGGGGCGCGTTTTCTCGGCGTCAATCACCTGCATGCCCATATTTTCGCGGCCGGGCTGGAGGGGGAGTTGCCCTTGCCGGCCCTGGCCCTGCTGGCGTCCGGCGGACACAGCATGCTGTACAGGGTGGACGCCCCGGACGACTTTACGCTTTTGGGGAGAAGCCTTGACGACGCGGCGGGCGAAGCCTTCGACAAAGCGGGCAAAATGCTCGGGCTGCCGTATCCGGCGGGGGCGGCCGTCGACGCCTTGGCGGAAGAAGGCCGGGCCTCGCCGCGTCTTTTTCCCCGTCCGTATTGCGACAACGAGAATCTTGATTTCAGTTTCAGCGGATTGAAGACGGCGATGTGGAACCATGTTTCCGCGCACCCGGAATGCAGGGGTTCCTTTGACGCGACGAGCGGGGAAGCGGTGCTCCCGCAGGGAGACAGGCGGGCGGCCCTGGCGGATGTCTGCGCTTCCTATCGTCTGGCCGTGGTGGAAAGTTTGTGCTGCAAAGTGGAAAAGGCGTTCACCGGGAGCGCGGCTGCCGGCGTAAGGAGCCTGATTGCGGCCGGGGGTGTGGCCGCCAATACTCTGCTGCGGCGCAGGATGCGGGATATTGCGGACAGGCGCGGGGTGCGGCTTTGCGTTCCTTCGTTACCGCTGTGTGCCGACAACGGCGCGATGCTTGCCTACCTCGGCGCTTTGCTGGCGGGCGCCGGGTACTCGCACCCTCCGGATATGGAAATCGTACCGCGCGGCCGGCCCATCCCCGACGATATGCTCAGGGCAATTCACAAGGACGGGCGTTGATCTCCCTGCAGCAAGCCGGCCGGCGCGACAGGCCTGTAAAAGTAAAATAAAAATAATAACTTCACATAGTTATTATTTAATAAAAGAAATTCTTGTTAATAGCTGAAAGCTATTTGACATTTCAATTTTTCGGCTGTATATTTTTTACGGCCACCGGGAAGGCTTGTAAGTTTATATGGTTACAGGATTACAAAATATCAGGCCCCGTCAGCCTGCGGTCATGCCCGTCTGAGGAGAGACGGCCGTCCGCGTCAACGCGCACGTCGCCCGGCCTCGCAAGCGCGCACTGCGCCCGCGAAGAGGCATTCGAGTATTTACGCATCACGACGGCAGGCGACCCCGGCCGGCCTCCATGACAAGTGCGGTTGCGTAACCGCGCCCTGCGGATTCGCGCCTCCCGGCGCGTCTGCCGTACAGCCCGGCCCGGACAGGGTGTCCGGCCGTATACACGTAATTCGGAGGATGGTATGAGTGACTATGGGATGGGCGAGTTATTTAAGAAGAGTTTCGAAATCCAGCAGAACATGGCCAAGGCGTGGCTGAACGCGGTAAACCCGCCCGCCGCCGGCGCATCCGGCGAAAAGACCGCCGCCGATGACCCGCTTGCCGCCATGACCAAGATGTATCAGGGTATTTACGAAACCTGGCAAAAACAGTTTCTGGACAACCCGTGGATGAAGATGACGCCGTGGAGCTACAACCTGTTCAATTCCGAAAATCCCGTGCAGGACATGTTCAACAAAATGATGAACAGCGGCAAGGGGCTCGCCGATCTCTCCGCTGTCTGGCAGCAGCTTGCGGGCAAGGACCCCTTCAAGACGCGGGACGAAATCCTGAAGTTCATCGAGGACAACAAGGCCGATTTTGAGAGGCTGTCGCAGGACTTCATCAATCCTTTCATCCCGGACAGCTTGCGGCCGCTTGTCTCCCACGCCCTGAACCTGGTGAAACAGTATGAGGCAGCGGGCAAGGACTTTGCCAAACCCTGGCTGGAACTCGGCCCGAAAAGCGCCGAAGATTTCAAGAAAATCGCGGAAGGCGACAACTCTGCTTACGGAGGTCTGTATAAGACCTTGAACCAGGCCTACCAGGACTCCTTCGGCAAGATGTTCAGCGCCGCCGGCCTCGGTCTGACCCGTGAGCAGAACGAAACCGTCATGAGCCAGTTCGACGCCTTCTTCAAGATGGTCCTCTCCCTGACGGAACTGATGTCCCTCGTCGCCGAGGTGGCGCGCGAAAATATGGTGACGGTCATCGAAGCCTACGGCAAGTTGGTCGCCGAAGGCAAACAGCCCCAGACGCTCAAAGAGTTTTACGACATCTGGGTCAAGGTCAATGAAGACTCGTTCGTCAAGGTCTTCGGAACACCGCAATTCTCCAAGATTTTCTGCGACTTCGCGAAGAAATCCTGCGAATTCAAGATTTATGTCGACAAGGTGCTGGAACAGACCTTGGGCTGGGTGCCGTTCCCCAAAAATTCGGACATGGTGAGCCTGTACAAGACCGTGTACGACCTGCGCAAGTCCGATCACAGGAGCAGTAAGGAGCTGGACGAAATACGGGAAGAGCTGGCGGCGCTCCGGGCCGCTGTAGCGCAACTGAGCAACCCCAAGAAGGGAGATAAATAATTATGAATTCCGCGTTTTTTGAAAAGTCTGTCCAAGAAAGCATTGATTTTCAGAGTAATGTGCTGAAGGGCATCAAAACGATGCTCGACCTGCCGAAGGAAACAATCAAGTCCGATCTGCTGGAGAAAGTTGAGGTGTTTTCCATCGGCAAGATGAAACTGTTTCACTACAAACCTGTGAAAACGAGCGCCAAGCCGGTAAAGATCCCGGTGCTGATAACCTACGCGCTGGTGAACAGGCAGTATATGATGGACATTCAGCCCGACCGTTCGGTCATCAAGTCGTTCCTTGAATCGGGACTGGACGTGTACATCATCGACTGGGGCTATCCCACAGCGGAAGACCGCTATATGACCATGGACGACCATATCAACTGGTACATGGACGAATGCGTCAATTTCATCAGCAAGACAACGGGCCACAAGAAGATCAACCTGCTCGGCGTGTGTCAGGGCGGCACTTTCTCGACCATTTACACCGCGCTGCACCAGAACAAGATCAACGCGCTGGTGACCATGGTCACGCCTGTTGATTTCAGCCCCAGCGATGCGCTGCTTTTCGCCTGGAGTAAATACCTGGACGCCGACGCCATGGTGGACGCTTACGGGGTCATTCCCGGCGACATGATGAACATCAGCTTCCTGATGCTCAAGCCTTTCTCCCTCACGCTGGGCAAGTACATCGACCTGGCCGTGGACAAGAAAGTTGAGGATCCGGAATTCCTGGGCAACTTCCTGCGCATGGAAAAATGGATTTTCGACTCTCCCGGCCAGGCGGGAGACACGCTCCGGCAGTTCATCAACGATCTGTACAAGGAGAACAAGCTGGTGAAAGGCGAATTGGAACTCGGCGGCAAGAAGGTGAACCTGAAGAACATCACCTGCCCGCTGTTCGCCATTTGCGCCGAATACGACCACCTGGTGCCCCTGTCTTCCAGCAAGCCGCTGATGGACGCCGTGGGCAGCACGGACAAGTCGTTCACCGCCTTCCCTGTGGGGCATATCGGCATGTATGTGAGTTCCAGGAGCCAGAAGGAAATCGCGCCGCAGATCGGGCGCTGGCTCACCGAAAAAAGCAAGTAGAGAAATTGCGCCGCAGATCGGGCGCCGGCTCACGAAAAAAAGCAAGTAGGTAAATCGCGCCGCAGATCGGGTGCCGGCTCACCGAAAAAAGCAAGTAGAGAAATTGCGCCGCAGAGCGGGCGCCGGCTCACCGAAAAAAGCAAGCAGACAGTGTGGTCACGAGAAAAGACACCTCGTGACGACACTGTCCAAGGCGGGTTCCCGCATGCATTACTCCCGTCCCGGAACACCTTTGCCGCCGGCGGCACCGGGCCGGGAACTGCGCGCGCGCTTCAATTACGCGCCGTAATCCTCAAGCAGGGGCAGCACGGCCGCCGTATCTTCTTCGCGGTCCACGCACGGCGTGGACCTGTCCGTTACAAGCACACTCACCTTGATGCCGTTTTCCAGCAGGCGCAGTTGTTCCAGCTTTTCCGTGCGTTCCAGGGGAGAAGGCGGCAGAGCGACAAAGCGCCGCAACGCGCGCATCGTGAACGCGTAAATACCCGTGTGTACAAGCGGCGGCGCGGCGTATGCGCCGTCCCGCGCATAGGGTATGCCCGCGCGGGAAAAATAGAGGGCGTTCCCCTCGGCATCCGCAACAACCTTCACTTTGTCCGGGCGCGCCGCATCGGCGGGGTCCGCCGGAGCGGCCGGCGTGGCCGCCTGCACCGTCGGGTCGACAAAAAGCCGCACCAGCTTGCCGATGCACCCCGCATCCAGGGCCGGCTCGTCGCCCTGAATGTTCACGACCACCGCATCTTCCGGAATCCGCATGGCCGATGCGGCTTCGTAGACGCGATCCGTGCCGCTTTCGCAGCGGGCCGAGGTCATCAGGACCGGGACGTTCAAGGCGTTCGCCGCATCCCGAATGCGCTCGTCGTCCGTGGCCAGAGTCACGGACGCCAGTTCCGGGCAACGCGAAGCCCGCCGCCAGACATGATAAAACATCGGGAAACCCTTGAGGAGGATCAGGGCTTTGCCGGGAAAACGCGTCGAAGCGTAACGGGCGGGGATTATACCGTAGGCCGCGGGGATCACGCCGGAAAACCGCTCTTGCTCCTGCTCAGGCCGGGTTATGTCGCGGGCCGCGGGGATCACGCGTCAGCCGCCGACGCCGGCAAAGCTGTGAAAGCACTCTGTGAGCGCCTTCTCATACTGCTGCGCCGCACGCCGCAGGTCTTCCAGAATGGTCACCGAGGCTTCCTCATCCCGAGCTTCGGCAGCCCGCTCCAGGCAACGGGCCAGTCTGCCCAAACGATTCAGCCCGAAATGTTCGGCTCTGGACGCCATGCGCGCTGCGGCTTCCTGAACCAGAGCCAGGCGTTTCTCATCCCTGCCTTTCTCGGCATCCTGCAGGGCGTCCGCCAGAGCGCCCGTCAGCCCCGGCAGTAAAGGCAGGGCATCGGGGTCCAGAAATTCCCCGTCCAGGCCCGGCAAAGGCACAGGTAACGAAACCGGCAGGTTTGTGATCGGGGCTTTCGGGTCGGGCTGCAAAGCCACCGGGCTCTCGGCAGAGGGCTGTGCCGCGGCCCTGATTGCCTTGCTCCGCGCGGCGTCCGCCTTCGACACCGGGCGGGCGGGCCGGCCGGGTTCACGCGTCGCTTGGCCCGCCGCATTGTTTTCCGCCTGCGGCGGCTTCCGGCTCCCGGCCACGGCCGGCCCGCCGGCATCGCGCCCGCTTTTGCCGGACGCGGGGCGCGGGAGGCCCGTCTTCTCCGTCCCGTTTGCAGCGCCGGTATCGGTTTCCTCCTGCGCCGAATCCAGCAGCATAAAATCAATCAGAGAACCGGGCAAAGTGCGCTTTTCCTCCTCCCGTCCGCGCCCGGCGCCCGCTTGTATCCCGTCCTCGGCCCGATCCGGCGCTCGTACGGCGCCCGGATCAATGGGGTGCTCCTCGTCGTGCCGGCCGCGCTTCCCGGTCTCGGCGCGCCTGTAGGGCGCCGCGGCCGGGGCCGTTGCCGGGGCGACGACGTCTTCGGGAGAAAGGCCCATGACCATCGGCGCGGCATCCGACGCCGCCCTGCCGACGGCATCCGGCGTGACTTCGCCGTTCATCCCGGAAAGCGCGTTCTCAATGGGCGCCTGTTCTTCCCCGCGAGGCGCTTCAAATTGCCCTGCTTCGGGGGGAGCTGCTTCGAGGGAACCGGCTTCGAGGGAACCGGCTTTGGGGGAACCGGCTTTGGGGTGAGCTGCTTCGAGGGAACCGGCTTCGGGGGGAGCGGCTTCGGTTCGGGCAACGCGGACCGGGCCGGTTTCGGCTGGAGCCGTCCCGACTTGGGCTACTGCAACGGAAGCCGTTCCGACTCGGGCGGCTGCGGCGTGACCTGCCGTCGCTTGCCCGGCTTCCGCGCGGGCCGCCCGCCCGCGGCTGCTTTCGCCTTGCGGGCTTCGGACCTCGGTGGTTGCAGCGGGGGCCGTTCGGACCTGGAAGCTTTGGGTGGAGGACGCGCCGGCGTTTTGCCCGGAGTTGCCCTGCGCGCTCCGGACAGACAAGGGAGGCGGGGAGGGCTGAGGGGAAGACGTACCGCCGGCCGAGTTCCGGGAGGGATGAACGGATACCTGCATGCCGTGCGGCGAACCTGTCGGCTGCGGCACTTTCGGTGCCGCTTTTTCGGCAGCGCCGGCGTCGGCCTCTCCCTTGTGCGGTATGCCGTGTCTGGGCGGCAGTTGCACCTGCACGGCTCCCGGCCGTTCCGCCGCGTGGTGTACGGCACGCGCGGAACCGCCCGCGCGTGCCCGGTCTTCGCCCAGATCGGCCTGTTGTTGCCGATACAGTTCGGCCGCGGAACCTCCCGCGCGTGCCCGGTCTTCGCCGGCTATGCCGGAGACCTGCCGCGCCGTGCCGGACGCATCGTCTCCTTTTCCGGCGGAAGAGGTCGGTGGGTCGGCGGCGTCCGGCTGCGCCCGGACCTGAAGGTGTACCCCCGTCCGAGGGCCTGCCTGCGCCTGTTGCGCCGCCTGCCCGACAACAGTCCCGCCGCTTTGCTCCCGTCCGCGTAGGGGCACGCCGGGACTTTGCCCGGAGCGTCCCTGCCGGGCCGACGGGATACGCCGCCCCCCGCCCGTGTCCCCGGGCGTTTCCCGCGCAACGGGCGCAGTTCGGGACGTGCTGTTCCCGTCCTCTGCCGGGGTCACGGGCGGCGCGGGAACTTCGCCCGCGGGGCGGGGCGGAGTCACGGACGGCGCGGGAACTTCGCCCGCGGGAGGGGGCGGGACGGCCGCATGCCCGGCTGCGTTTGCCGGCGCTTCCGGAGCATCGGATACCGCGCCCGAAACCTCCAGCCCGGTGGCCAGTTTCACGGCTTCACGCAGGGGAGGGCGGCCGGGCGGGGTAAACGTGGGCCGCAAAAAAGCCACCGACGGATCCAGAAACGGATCGCGGGAAAGCCGTTGCCCCGGCATGAGGGCCGAGTCCGGTTCATCGGACGCGGAAGGTCCGGCAGGAGAGGAGACCTCCGGACCGCTTCCGCCTTCCGGTTTTTCCGCGGCCATGCCCCTGGGAATGAGCCGGGCGGGCCTGGGCAGCGCCTTTGCTTCGGACTCCTCCGCTTCGTCGGACGCAGCCTCGGACTTTACTCCTGCGGCGGACGCGGAACCGGGGACGGACGACGGTGCAGGCCCGGCGGCGGACCACGGTGCCGGTTCCGGCGCGCTTGCCGGCACAGTCCCGGCAGCGGAGGCCGGGGCGGCGGCGGGCGCAGCCTCCGTCGCCGGCTCGCCGAACGGCGGCGCGTCCGGCGTCATGCCCCTGGGAATAAGCCGGGCCGGTCTGGGCAGCTTCGCCGCATGGTCGTCATCGGCGCCGGTCTCCGCGTGACTTTGCCCGGAACGGTCCGGCGCGGCCGGCAAAGGCCGCGCTCCGTTCGCGGCGACGGGAGTTCCTGCCGCCGTATCCGGGTCCGCATCGGCATGCTGCGCGGAAACTTCGTGCAGCGGGACAAAGGTTTCCCACGTCGCGTCTTCGCCGGCGCCGGAGACGACGGGTGAACCGGCCGGGCCGGCGCCGGAAACGCCGGGCACACGGCCGCGGGCAGGTTGAGCGGACATGCCCGGGCGCTCGGCAGACGCCTCTGCCGAGGCCCGGAGGCGCGGGGCCGCGGAGGGAACAGCGGCCACTACGGCGTCCAGAAACGCCTCGCGCGTGAACGGCTTGCCCAGGACGTAACCCGCGCCGGCTTCCAGCAGCCGGGCCGCCTGCATGTCATGGCCGGTCAGCACCAGAACCGCCGCGCGCTTGCGGCCTTTTGCGCCCTCGTCGGCGCGCAGCCCGGCGAGGCAGCGGGTGATGACGTTTTCGGGCATATCCGCGTCGAAAATCACAAGGTCAGGCTCGTGTTCCCCGGCCAGGCGCAAAAGCTGTTCTTCATCGAACGCGTTGACGGCGGTATGCGGCACGCCTTCCAGACACCGCGCTATATGCCTTCGCGCGCCGCCGGTCATTTCCGCCGGCAGTATGCAGAGGGAACGGGCTCCGCCGATGCGCGGCGGGGGCGCGGCGCTTTCCGGCCCGCCCGGGGACGCAAGGGCCGAAACGGCAGGGTCGAGCGCCGTTTCCGCGCCGAGCAGCTTGAAGCGCACGTTGAACGCCGTGCGCGTCCCCCCCGTCGCCGAATAGTCCACGCTGAACGCGCCGCCGGTGCGGGAGGCGAGTTCCCAGGCCAGAAAAAAACCCGCGTCCGTGCGCTGGGCCGACCCGTTGTCGCTGATGCTGAACAGCAGGTCGCCCTCGAACGAGGTCATGGGGTTCCGGCGCACGGCAAGCTGCACGGCGCCGCCGTCGGCCGCCTGCACGGCGCTTTGCAGGAGCAGGATCAACGCCCCGCGCAGGCGCGGGGAATCGCCTTCCAGCAATACCGGCAGGGAAGGCGACATGTACCAGGAAAAAATCAGGCCCTTGCTTTCGGCCAGGGGCGACACAATGTCATGGACCTGACGCACAAGGGTGTGGAGATTGAAAGGGTATGAGCCCGGCTGCGCTGCGTCCGTAGGCACGGGTCCCTCCAGTATGTTCATGACCTCCGAGGGCAGGTCGAGGTAGGAGCGATCCTCCCCGGATGGGAGGAAAAACGAAATATCATGCGCCTTTTCGGGCCGTTCCCCAGGTGTGCGGAGCAAGCCGGCCTTGTCGCCTGCGGACGTGTCCCCGCCCTGTTGCCCGTCTTCCCGGCCGGCGCCGGCACGGGGCGTCCCGGCCGGTTCCGCATCGCCGGCGCCGCCTATGTGCGTTACCGCCAGAGGCGGCAGTTCTTCATACTGGCTCTGCGGGGAAAGCACGGAAAAAGCCGCGCTCAGACCTCCGGGCGTGTCCGGCACGGCCGGTCCCTCCTTGTCCTCGTCCCCCGTGCCCGGTCCCGGAACATTGCGCGGAACACGGGCAAGGGCCAGACCCAGGCCGCCGACGGCCAGACCCCAAAGCCCGCCCCGGGCGGCCGCGGGATGCAGGTCGGGATACTTCAGGGCCGCAAGGCAGAGCAACGCGCCGAGGACGGGCATGATGACCGCGCCGCTGAAGGCCAGAGCGCCGGGTTTCTTCGCGGCCATGGACGACAGGCAGAACGGCAGGGCAGGCGCAAGCAGCAGGGGGGAGAGCGGGAACAGCCGGGTCAGCCAGGAAAAACCCGGCACAAGCGGCAGCATCGCCGTCATCGCGCCCAGCAGCGAACAAAAGTACAGCGTCCCGCCCTTCAGCGCGGAAGCCTTGTCCGTCCGGAACATGCAGCGCCCCACGTGGGGCAGAATCATCAGGGTCAGGCCGGGGGCCAGAAGGGCCGGAAGGTTCATCGGCACAAACCCCCTGTCCGTGGAAGGCAAGGGCAGACTGCTCTGTCCCAGCACGCAGACAAGGTACAGCGCGGCCCACAGCGCCCACAGCGCCCGATCTGCGGCCAGACGCAACAGGCAGGCCACGGCGGCGGCGGCCGTTATCCCCGGCAGCAGCAGGTCGAGGGGCAGCAGGCCGGCACGCGCCGCCGACTGCGGCCCGATCATCGGCGAAAACCACAAGCCCGGCATTTCCTCCATGCGGATGTAAATGCTCAACGGCGTCAGGCCGGCTTCCGGCAACAGGGTTTCCTCGCGCGAATCGACCGTTTCGCTGTGCCATACCCCGGGGGCGGAAACGGGCCCCGGCGACTCGGAATAGAACAGCCGCGCTCCGCCGGGCGGAAGCTGCCCCAGGTTCATGCTCAGTCGTATGCCGTCCTGCGCGGGCACGGCGCCCGCGTCGCCCCGGCGGCTGTTGACCGTCACCAACCGGAACCACACCGGCCCTTTGTTTTTGAGCGGAATGCCCTTGTACAGCGGGGTGAAGCGCTCCTGAACGGCGCCCGCGCTCAGGTCGCGCACACCTATCTCGCCCTGCGGGTCGGCGAGCCAGGAAAGATAGGGCAGCAGGGCTTCGGGAGCAGTGAGCTTGTCCGCGGCCAGAATGTCCGCAGCCGAGGCCGCAGCGGACGTAAAGACGAGCAGCAGCGCGGCGGCCGCAAGGGTTGCCGCGGCGCGCGCAAGGGCTGCCGCGGCGCGCGCAGGCGACTGTGCGGAAGCCTTCCGGAAAGCTGTAGAGGGTATGCTCATGCCGGCCTTCGCGTCTACTTGAGTTTCTCTATCATGTCCACAAGCTTGTCACCGTTGGGAGTCTTGGCCTCGGGATTGACTTGCGCCAGGGACCGCCAGGCCGCAAGAGCCTCCTCCCGCTTGCCCAGGTCAAAATACAGGACTACGCCGGAATTGAACAGGGCATGCTCGTGCCGGGGATTGACGGCAAGAGCTTTGTTGAAATATTCGACAGCGGTATCATACTTTTTCAAGGCCCTGTACATAACCCCGCAATCCACCAGCATATCGGCGTCTCCGGGGCGCAGCTCCAGCGCCCGGTTGTAAGCCTTGACCGACTTTTCCGGCTCACCCGCGTCGAAATACAGGTTGCCCAGAGCCTTCCACGCTTCAAGGTCATCGGGATTCCTGCGCACGTCTTCTTCATGCTTGAAGATGTGCTGCAGAAGTTCCTTGTTTTTCCCCATTACGGCGGCGCCGCTTTCGCTCAGCGGCCGCCTGTCCGCTGTTTCCCGGTCGGCGTTTCCGGCGGGCAGCAGCCAACGTCCGACGGCGAAGCCCGCAATCAGGGTCAGAAGCAGCGCGAGCCAAAACACGGATCGGGATACATACCTCCCCTCGGCTACCTGTTTACCCAAAAATTCCAACTCTTTGGAAGAATAGCGCACTACGGTCTCCCTGCGATGCGGTGAAAAAGTTCAGACAGTGTTCAGGCCGTATCGCCGCGCGAACGGATTTTGTTCTCCGCCGCGGCGCGCCGGGTTCGTCCAAAGGGACTGTACGCAGGCGTACATAACCTTCGGGCGCTTCCGGCGCAACAAGGGCAGAGGACAAAAGACATCTCGCGACAACATTGTCTACAGTCCTTCGCCGAAGGCGCCCGCATGCCTGCGGAAAAAATCGTCCAGGCTGAAATCGTGTTCCTGGGTGCCGCGGCATTCGACGCAGTAGGCCGCGCAGGTGGCGCCGAGGCGGGCGCATTCAAGCAGCGGCTGCTTCAGCAGTATACCCTTGACCAGCCCGGCGCGGTAGGCGTCTCCCGCGCCGGTGGGGTCCGCGACGACGGAAACCGGGACGGCGGGCAGGGCCGTTTCTTCTCCGTCTTTTTCCGTCACCAGGGAGCCGTGTTCGCCGCGGGTCGTCACCAGCCCGCGCGCCGTCGTTGCCGCCAGTTCTTTTCTGCCGCGTCCGGCGGACTTCATGATCAGGCCGATTTCATAGTCGTTGCCGACGAGCAGGTACGCGCCGCTGATGCCTTCCAGAAGATCGGGACGCGGAATGACCGGCAACTGCTGGGCGGGGTCGTAGATATAGCGTATGCCGCGTTCCCGGTACAGGCGGACGTGGTCGCGCATGTCCCCGGGGTTGCTCGGGGAGATGACGGCCAGGTCGTCTTCCGGATTCAGGACGGGGAAAGCGTAGGCGCTTTGCGACAGCATGGCCGCGGCGTGAAACCCGGTAATCTGGTTGCCGGCGCTGTCGGTGATGATGTACGCCGCGGCCGTCCGCTCGCCGTCGATCTGACGGATACCGTCCAGGGGAAGGCCGCGTTTTTGCAGCAGCTCTTTGTACGGACCGAAATCCTTGCCCACGCAGGCGAGGATGACGGAGTTTTCTCCCAGCAGTTTCAGGGTGTGCGCCATGTTCCCGGCGTTGCCGCCGGGCTTTTCCTCCATACTGTCTATATAAAAGGAAACATTCAGGTTGTCGGTGCGGTCGGGGAGAATTGAGTCCGCGAATTTGCCGGAAAAGTTCATGATGCGGTCATAGGCCACGGAACCCGTGATGTAGACGGCCAAGGTCAGCTCCTTGTTTCTTCGGCGATCCAGCGCAGAAAGGGCAGGTGGACGTGTTCCGCGGCCAGGGCCGCGATGCACGGCGTTTCGTAGGGGTGCAGCTCGCGCGCGCGTTTTTCCAATGCCGCCCAACGCTCATCCGATGTTTTCAGAATGCAGGCGCATTCGCCGTGTTCTTCCATATTCCCCTGCCAGCGGTAGACGGATTGCAGGCCGGGGAAGATGTTCGCGCCGGCGCAGAGGCGTTCCTCGACCAGGGTCCGGGCCAGGAGGCGGGCGCTTGTTTCATCCGGCATGGTAATGTACACGAACAGGGCTTGCACGGCGAGGTCCTTTTTCCCCGTGAAGTGGTTGCGGCGACGGTGCGGGGTTGCGGGCAGGGACGCCGCTGCCCGGACTATAAACTAAGCAGCGCCGCTTGACAAACGACAAAATGCCCTTTTCGGGGCCGCTTGACAAATAACCGGATGTCTTTATCGAGGTTGCCCGACAACCGCTGCAAGACCTTTGCCGAGCTTGCCCGACACGCAGCGCGGCGTCTCGGCCGAAACCGCCCGGCAAACGGCGGAATATCCTTTTCGGGGCTGATGATTATGGAAAAGGAAAACAGCGCGGCGGCGCGGCGCGCCGCGGCAATGCTCGACGTATTGCGGACCCGCATCCCCGAGGCCGGAGGTCTGCTCAAGGCTTCCAATCCCTGGGAATTGCTGGTCGCGGTTATCTTGTCCGCGCAGAGTACGGACGAACGGGTGAACAGCGTAACGCCCGCGCTGTTCGCCGGTCTGCCCACCCCGGAGGCGACGATGCGGGCAACGCAGGAGGAGGTGGAGGAACTGATCCGCACGGTCGGCCTGTACCGCAACAAGGCCGCCGCCCTTATCGGCGCGGCGCGGCGTATCGTCGACGTCTACGGCGGGGAGGTTCCGGACTCTCTCGACGCGCTGCTCACGTTGCCCGGCGTCGGCCGCAAGACGGCCAACGTGGTGCTCTTCGGCGCGTTCGGCCGCAACGAGGGGCTTGCGGTGGACACGCATGTGGGGCGCATCGCCTTTCGCCTCGGCCTTTGCGACTCGCGCGACCCGCTTCGCGCGGAAAAAAGCCTGACGACCTTGTTTCCGCGCGAAGAGTGGGGCAACGTCAATCACCGCATGGTGCGCTTCGGGCGCGAAGTCTGCAAGGCCCGGAACCCCCTCTGCCTGTCCTGCGGGGCGGCGTCCTTCTGTCCGAAACACGGCGTCGGACTTGAACGGCGGCGCTGATAAAAATCCGTTCCGCGGCCTTGCGCCCGCTCCTGCCGACGCGGGAAGGCCGCGGCGCTTCCCCGGCAAACTTTCAATACAGTCGCGTTCAGGGGCGCACCGCGGACAACGCGGGTCTCAGCGCTTCCCCGGCAAACTTTCAATATAGTCGCTTTCAAGGGCGCACCGCGGACAACGCGGGTCTCAGCGCTTCCCCGGCAAACTTTCAATATAGCCGCTGACGGCGCGCATACCCGCGTCGTCCAGTTTCCGGGTTACGTTGCGCATGATTTTTTTCAGTTTGCCGCCCCCGCTGCCTTCGGCATAACCGCGCAATTTCGCATAAACAGCCTCCGAGCTTTGCCCGGCCGGAGGGGCTGCGCCGCCGGCGGCTTTCCCGCCGTCCTTGGAGTGACAGCCGGCGCAGTGCTCAAGATACAGCGCCTTTCCGTCGCCCGCCGCCCGGGCCGCGGATGCGACTGCAAAGCATGTCGCGGCTACAATGATAATAATGCTGCTTTTCATCAGAAATTCCTTATGCCGATACTCCTGCGCCTTCCGTCTGCTGTAGTGCGGTATGCCGGCAACGTATACCGGAAACGCAGACTTGCATTGCCGTAGTGCAGTATGCCGGTAACGCGGACTTCCGTCAATGCGCGACACGCCGTGTGCCGGGAAAAGCGCCCGCCGGCAAAGCGCTTCTTTTCCAAGGACCCGGCGAAATCTTTCCCGCACCCGCTTGCCTTCTACTCTCGCGTGTGCTATGTGCAGGCAGACCGGCATCGACATTCGGAATCGGAATCGGAACGGTTCAGGGACCAGGTAAGGATCGGAGAGCAGCGGACGGGACGGAGCGCTCCCGAAGCCCGTAAGCCGCGCGTGATCGGAACGACGCCTGCGCTGTGCCCCCTGGGGAACGCCCGGCGTACACTTTTACCACGAGAGGGTTTGCTTATGAAAGCTTTGGTCAGGTTTTTCGTCAACGTCATGCAGAAGTATCTGCCGGACGCTTTCCTGTTTGCCGTCATACTCACGTTTGCGGCGTTTCTGGCGGCATGGGCTCTCACGGAAAAAAGTTTTATCGAGGTCATCAACAGTTGGGGCAACGGGCTCTGGGGCATTCTGGGCTTCGCCATGCAGATGATCCTGATCGTGGTCACGGGGCATACCATGGCCAGCAGCCGCCCGGTCAAGCGCCTGCTCTCCGCGCTGGCCTCCATACCCAAGGACAATGCCGGGGCCGCCATGCTCTGTACCTTTGTCGCGGGCATTGCCAGCTTCATCAACTGGGGCTTCGGGCTCATCGTAGCGGCCCTGCTCGCGCGCGAACTGGCGCGCAAAGTAAAGCACATGGACTATGCCTTTGTGGTGGCCGCGGGATACGGAGGCTTCATTATCTGGCACGCGGGCCTTTCCGGCTCCATTCCGCTGGCCGTCGCCACCAAGGGGCACATGGCGGAAAAACTGATCGGCGTCATCCCGACCACGGATACCATGTTCTCCGCGCCCAACCTGATTATCACGGCGGTCATCATATGCAGTCTGCCCCTGCTGATGAAATTGATCGCGCCTTCCAAAGACGAAATCCGCCCTGTGGACCCGGCGTTGCTGCTTGAGCCGGTGGAGCCGGAAGAACCCAAGGTGAAGACCCCGGCGCAAAAACTGGAATATTCGCGCATCATCACCCTGCTTCTGGGAGTTATGGGCGTCGTCTATCTGGTGCGCTATTTCTACGTCAACGGGGCGCTGAACCTTTCCCTGAACATCGTGATTTTCGTCTTCATGTGGCTGGGCATCATCATGCACGGCACGCCCATCGCCTATGTGCGCGCGGTCAATGAAGCCATCAAGGGCGGGGCCGGCATTGCCGTGCAGTTCCCCCTGTACGGCGGCATCCAGGGCATCATGGTCGGTACGGGCCTGGGCGTGATGATCGTCAACGTCTTTGTTTCCCTGGCAACGGAGCACACCTTTCCGTTCTTCACCTACGTCGCCAGCGGCATACTCAACTTTTTCGTGCCGTCGGGCGGCGGCCACTGGGTGGTCATGGGCCAGATCTGCATGGATGCGGCGCTCAAACTGGGTTCGGCCCCGGCCAAGGTGGCCATGGCCATTTCCTACGGCGACCAGTGGACGAACATGGTGCAGCCTTTCTGGGCCTTGCCCCTGCTCGGCATAGCCAGACTCGGTCCCAAGGACATCATGGGCTACACCACCATGGTTATGCTCTGGGCAGGCGTCATCATGGGCGTAGGCTTGCTCGTGCCCTGGTAACGGCCGTCTTCGGGACGACAACGACAACAAAACGCGGGGCCGGTTATCCGGTCCCGCGTTTTCGGTTGCGGCATATCCCGGCAAAGGACAAGGAGGCAACGCGTGACCGAGACGAAGCTGCCGGCCTTTCGGGACAGGTTCTTATCAATAACCTGCCCCTGAAGACGAGCCCGCGGGAAGGGCTCGTCCTTCAGGAGAAGCTTGCCTACTTGGGAGGTTCCCGCTTCGGACTTGGCCCGTTATGCTTGAGCCGGTTACCTGTGGTTGTTTCGCCGACTCGTAGACGGTGCCCTGCTACGCATTTTTCCCTGCCGGCGGAATGAAGCGCAGATCATTCCCGCAGGAGAACGGTTGCCTACTTGAGAGGAGTTCTTTTTCGGACTTGGCCCGTTGCACTGTAGGCAAGCTACGAATTCACCTTGCCTGCCTGTAGACGGTGCCCTGCTACCAATTTCCCACCTTCCGACGCTGTCGCGCTTTTGCCCTGCTCTCGCACGGGCGCCGTTTTGTTTCACTATCCGGCGGTCCCGGACACGCGGAACCGGTAAACCCCCGCTCACGCGGGAAGCGATTTTTTCGTTTCCCCTGCGTCAACCGCATCCGGCAGGAGGAGACTGCCGGATGCGGCGCCCTCGGGGGTGCGTTGCCCGCACGGACCCGTCGGGTTTGCAGCACCGCGCGGCAAGAGCCGGACGGGTGCTCGTGCCGTGAGATTGCCGCGGACGTGTGGTGTCTTCGCCGCGCGGCAATCAATCGGTGTTGCAATATACTGCTTCATCGTAATATTCCATGCTCAGGTTCAATTCCTGCACGGTTGTGCAGGAGCGTTTCCCCGGTCCGCTGCGGATGAACCGCATCCGACAGGGGGAGACTGCCGGATGCGGCGGCCCGCGGAGGTGCGTTATCCGCATTTCCCTCTGCGGGCCGGCAGCACCGCTCGACAAGAGGAGCACTACATCTCCTGCCGCGCGATTGTCGCACCCGAATGCCGCTCTCGTCCTGCGACAATAACGCGGTGCTGCAAGACCTTATTGCTTCAACTGATCCATAACCCTGTTCAATTCCTGCGCCGTTTGCGACAATTCCTGAACTGCGGCGGAGGCCTGCATCATGCCGTTCGACGTTTCGTTGACGATACGGTTGATTTCCTCAATGGACCTGCTGATTTCTTCTGAAGTCGCGCTTTGTTCTTCAGCAGCCGTGGCTATGGAAGTCACGACGGAAGAGTTGGCCGTTGCCAGTTCCACGATTTCCTTGAGCGCTTCACCCGACGCATCGGCCAGCCCCGTGGCCTCGCCTATGCTGCTCACCGCCGAGCCGACTTCATGAATATTGGTCTTTGTCGATTGCTGGATGGCGCTGATGCTGGCGCCGACTTCCTGGGTGGCGGACATGGTTTTTTCCGCCAGCTTGCGCACTTCGTCGGCCACTACCGCGAAACCGCGCCCGGCTTCGCCGGCACGGGCCGCTTCTATGGCGGCGTTCAAGGCCAGAAGGTTGGTCTGGTCGGCAATGTCGGAGATGACGTTCATCACGCCGCCGATGCTCTCGGCCTGGGTCCCGAGTTCCTTCATATTGTCCTGCAGCGCTGTTGCCACGCTGTTGACGTTGTTGATGGCCTTGACAACCCGGTTGACGAGATCGGCCCCGTTTCCGGCCTTGTCGCGCGTCAGTCCGCTCTGTTCCGAAGCCTGGCCGGCATTGCGCGCCACTTCCAGCACCGTGGAGTTCATTTCGCTCATGGCGCCGGCTGTCTGCTCGGCGCGCGCGCGTTGGGCTTCCGCTCCCCGCGACACTTCCTCGACCTGCGCCGAGAGTTCTTCGGCTGCCGCGGCCACGCGGCTTGCGATGCCCGACGCCTGACCCGCCACCGCAAGTATGGTGCGCCCGGTCGCTTTTATGGCCGTCAGGTCCGCGATGAGCAGCAGCACTGTCGTGACGCTGTTGTCCTTGTCCAGTATGGGCAGGGCGGAATAGGAGATATCCATTTCTCTGCCGCGCGGTTTGCAGCGCGTTTCCGCCGCGGCCGGCCGCTTTGAGTCGATGGCGTTCCGTAACGCATCGCCCGGCGTATCGGTATCCTCACGGTTGAAAAGCTGCCTGCACGCTTTGCCGACCCCGTCGGCACCCGCTATTTCCGCGGCTTGCCGGTTCAGGTACTCGGCCCTGGTCTCTTTGTTCATCATGATTACCGGTGTCGGTATATTGTCGATAATGCCGCGCAAGTTGCTCACGATAGTATTCGTTCCGTTGATCAAGGTGGCAAAGCTGCCCTTAAACCGACCAGCTTCGGCCTGACTTTGCAATCTTCCGTATTGAATATCGTAAGCCAACTTTTTATACGTATCCAAAATATCATTCAGGACATTTGGTATGGTGCGCATGGCCTCAAGCAATTTCCCTATTTCTCCTTTTTCCTTAATGAGGACTTTATATTCAAAGTCGCCTTCAGCTATAGCCTCGGCGTATGCAGAGACATTGTGCAATACGGCAAGCAGCTTGGCAATAATGAACACAGCGAAAAGCACCCCGACGAGCAGTCCGCAGGCCGAGGAGGCAAGCATGAAAACCAGGGCGCCGTTGTTGGAAGCGATAATCGCGTCTTGTGTCTCGTTTTGCCCGGCGGCGGACAATTTATTCAACGCGCCGCTGACCTCTTCAAGTTCGGTATCCCACCCGTATGCCTCCTGCAATATCGCCTCGGCACGAAGGACATTTTGCCTGTTTTTCCTGAAGGCTTCGGCAACAGCCTCGTAACGGGCCTTATATTCGGTAAAGATACGCCGGCCTTCCTCCGTGCTGAGTGCCGCGCTGAACTGATCATTGAAGACTTTTCCCTGCTCCAGAAGCTTGTCGACGGCCGCGGCGTTCGCTTCCACAGCCTGCTCGCGGAAGTCGGCGACGGCCGCTTCAAGGTTGACGAGCATGCGCCAGATATCGTTGGTCCGACGAAGCAATTCGATATTATTCACTTTAAGCGCAAGATCGCCGACCTCGCCGAGATATTTTTCCGCGTCTTTTAAACTCGGACGAATGACCTGCCGGTAGTCTTGATACCAAGGTCCAAATATATTTCCCATCTTCTTGAGTTCTTCCACATACATCTGCAAACGCGCTGCAGCTTTATCCATCATCTTTTTTTGTTCGGGCTCGGCAATGTATTCCGAACTTGTCCGAGCCGTTTCAAATGCTTTCCGTTGAGAATCTACGGATCGTTCCATATCCGCCACATCAGACAAACGCATAAATTTTTCCAAATAGTAAGCAGATCCGTTTATTCCTACCAGTATATCGCTGGTATCTACATTGACTCGCGCAACGCGAGCGTAGTCAAGAAACAATGTTGACGCTTTGTTCAGCGCGGTGTAGCTGATGACCGACACAATCGCCAGGATGATGATCATGGCGACAAATCCGGAAATAATTCTAATCTTGGTACTCATCGTTCTTACTCCTTGTCGCAGTTGAAGATATAATGCTGTGACGCATTTATTCACTGCGGTCTACGGGTTTATTCTTGTTTGAGGTTTACGACACCTGGGAAATACTGTGAATATATCCGGTTTCCACCGTGAAACTCTTCTTGTATAGGCTTGAATGTATTATTTTGCAACTGTTCCATGACCCCGTTCAGGTCCTGCGCCATGCGCGACAATTCCCGCACCGCGATGGAGGACTGCGCCGTACTGTGCGCGGTTTCGTTGACGATACGGCCTATTGTTTCATTTGCCCCCGCAAACCCGGTAATTTCCTTCAGCGTCTCCGCGTCCCGCGCGGACTGCTCAATACGGCCGGACAGGTCTTCCACGGCTGCCGCCAGACGGCCGGCAATGTCCAAAGCATGCGCGGCCGCGTTCCGCACAGCGCGCTGCTGCGCCCTGATCGGCGCGAGGTCGGCGGTAAGCCGCACGGCTGTTGCATCTACTTCGGCGTTGCTCAGACTGGAGATGACCCCGGCCGTCATGCCTCCCAAAAGAAATATCACAGATCCGAATATACACCCGGCAATAATAAACGAATAGATAACCGTCCTCTGTGAATTCATGAGTTCTGCTCTTGATTGCCCGATAAAAAACATACCTGCCCTTTTCCCGCTCATATCTTCCCAAGGCCAGTAAATAGTATCATATTCCATACCGGCAATTTTATTTCTTGTAATCAATGTTTCACCTTCATTCATGACTTTATTATATATGTATTCATTCTCCAGGCGCGTACCGACAAGGGGAATGCCGTCACGCATGACCGTTGTTGTATAACGTACATCATCGAGAAATATTGTGCATTCCACGCCCAAGGTTTTTTTGATGGAATCCACAAACGCACCGGGAGTGAGCTTCAATCCGATGACGGCAGCCCCTACCGGCTGTCCGTCGAGGAGCAGGGGGGTCGCGGCGGCGAGTACGATTGCGGATCTGCAGTCCGTATCCATGCCGAAGACAGCCTTGCCTTCCTTCAGAGGAAGCGCCGCGCTTACCCGGTCGAAACCCGGTTTGTCTCCTGCGTTTTCGGTGTGACCTCTTGCAAGTACGGTGGTATCAGCGTCAATTATTGTTACCAGGTTGATTCCTTCAAGAGCGTTTACCCGCTGCGCATAAGCTTTGATAAAGGGTATATCTTTTTCCGCAATCGCCACGGCCAAAGCTTTGTCGGCAGCGATCGCCCGCCCGACGGCGCTGTACACGGCTGTTTTTTCGTCGAGAAAACGCCGCGTTGCTTTTGATGCTGTTGATAATGCGGCTTGCGCAGTTTCGTCGCCGTAGCTTGTCAGGACATTGTTCCCGATAACACAATAGGCAATTACCAGGGTAAGAATTATGCCTCCTATAAGCAGCAGGAGCATTCTGTATATTTTCATAAAACCGCCTGAGGATTTCGATAAACAGTTGTCGTTACCCGCTTGCGGCCTGTGCCTGTATGGCGGTGATGGCGACGGTATTGACGATGTCCGGTACGGTGCATCCCCTGGACAGGTCGTTCACCGGCTTGTTGAGTCCCTGGAGCACGGGCCCGATGGCGACAGCGCCCGATGCGCGCTGCACGGCCTTGTAGGTGTTGTTGCCGGTGTTGAGATCCGGGAAAATGAACACGGTGGCGCGCCCGGCAACCTTACTGTCCGGCAGCTTGGTGCGGGCCACGCCCGGATCGACGGCGGCGTCGTATTGCAGCGGTCCGTCGAGCGGCAACTCGGGCGCGCGCCGTTGCGCGATTTTTACGGCTTCAACGACCAGGTCCACATCGGCGCCCTTGCCGGAACTGCCGGTGGAATAGGACAGCATGGCGACCCTGGGCTCAATGCCGAAAATCCCGGCCGTACGGGCCGACTGTATGGCGATGTCCGCCAACTGTTCCGCGGTCGGGTTCGGGTTGACGGCGCAGTCGCCGAACACCACGACGCGGTCCCTGAGGCACATGAGGAAGACCGACGAAACTATGGAGGCGTCCGGCCGGGTTTTGATGATCTCAAAGGCCGGGCGCACGGTATGGGCCGTGGTGTTTATCGACCCGGAAACCATGCCCTGCGCGTCGTTTCTGCAGACCATCATCGTCCCGTAATACGTCGGGTCACTGAGCGCGGCCCTGGCCTGGTCCATGCTCAGGCCCTTGTGTTTGCGCATTTCGTAGTAGATTGTCGCGTATTCCTCAAACTTGGGCGAAAGCTCGGGCCGGATGACGGTGACCTCGGGATTGATTCCCAATGCCGCCGTCTTGTCTTTGATGTCCTTTTCCCGGCCGAGCAGAACTATGTCCGCGACCCGGCCGCGCGACAGAACAGCGGCCGCCCGCAGGATGCGCTCTTCCGCGCCTTCCGGCAGCACTATGCGCATCCTGCGGGCGGCGGCGCGCGCAAGCAGGGTGTGCTCAAACATTTTGGGCGTAATCTTTTCACGTCCGGCACAGCGTAAACCGGCAAGGCGCGCTTCCAGTTCATCCGCATCCACGCGGGTGTTGAACAGGTCGACGGCGGCATTGATTTTCCGCGTGTCCCGGGTTTCGATCCTGCTTTTGCACCGGGCCAGCGCCTGAACGGTTTCCGAGGTATTCCCGGGGACGGACATGACGGGCACCGGCGAGCCGATCCAGCTTTCCACCAGGTTCCGTACAGGTTCCGGCAGCCCTATGTTCCCGGTCAGCAAAATGCCCGCGATATCCGGATACGCCGACGACAACCGCGAGGCCATGCCGGCGAGCACGATGTCCACGCGATCCCCCGGCGTTACGAGCAGGCAGCCGGGCTTCAGATACTTGAGGAAATTTTCCACATGCATGGCCGCGACAAGGTAATCGTCCACCAGGGTGTCCAGGCCGTCATGCCCGTAGAGAACTTCGGCGTTCAGCCGCTTCCTGATGTCGCCGGCCGTCGGACTGCTCAATGTCCGCACTTCGGGAAAAGTATACGCCGCGGGCCGCACGGCGGCATTGCCGTGTTGACGTATGGCCGCCGCGATATTCGCCGCTTCCTTCTCCCCGACTTCAGCACGGTTGACAATGCAGGCCGCTACATCAACATTCTTTTCATACAGTAAATCGAGGATGATGCGCGCGGATGCCGTAATTTCATCCGCGCTCTTATGCAGCGCGTTGCAGACGACCAGCACGGGAGCGCCGAGATTTGCGGCTATTTCGGCATTGAGTTCGAATTCGAAAGCCGCGTCGCCTCCGGTAACGTCCGTACCTTCACAAAGGATAACGTCATAGTCGCGTTCCAGGGCTTTGTACTTGTTGAGGACGGTTTCCAGCAGCTCCGCGCGCCTGCCGCTGTTCAACAGATTCACGGCTTCGCGCAGAGTAAAGGCGTAGGCGGATTCATAGGGGACATTCAACCTGAAATGGGTGAGAAGCAGGTTGACGGCAGGATCGCGCGGATCGGCCGCTTCCGGTTCGCTGATGATCGGCCGGAAAAAAGCCGGATTACGCGCCCTGCTCAATAAAAATTGCATCGCGCCCAGGGCGACGACCGTTTTTCCGCTTCCTGCCTCGCAGGCGGTAATGTACAGGCTTCCGTTCATGTCCGGCTCCACAATCTGTTAAAGGTGTCAGACAATGTACATAACCTTCGCAATCCTATTTCATACCCCTATTCCGCCGGACTGTCCGTTTTATCGCCGCCGGCAAGCGTATTGAGAAGAGCTTCCGTCTCTTCCATGTGTTCGCCGAGGAGATAGGCTATATTTTGGACAGCCGAGATGTTTTTGGCAATAACGTCTTGAGCCGTCCGGGCAATTTGATGCCTGCCCGCTTCAGACTCTGTAACGTCTGTTATTATGGCCCCGACAACGGCATTCGGCTCAATGGTAAAAGCCATGATGTCAAACAGCTTGTCGTTTACCGGAAAGTGTTCCATGTGGATATCTTGCCCAGTCTTTAATGTCGACGTGATGATATCCGTAAAATTGACGACCTTGTCCAGCAGCACTCCTTTCAGGGCTTCCGGGTGCGAAGCGATATATTCATGAGCATCGCTGCAAAACATACGTAGAAAAGCGTCATTCGCCTCAAGTACATTGAGATTGTGGTCGGCAATGACGCTCGCCGAGGGCATGCAGCGCAACATGGCGTCGGCTTTTTTCATGGCGACTTTGCGCATATACGAAACGCACATGGAAGGTTCCGCTTCGCCCGCAAGCAGCGCGCCCGCCAAATCACGGCACGTCTGATATCCGCAGCCCCCGCAGTTGAGTTCATCCGCTTCATCATACTTGCCGATTTTCTGCATCGCCCGGGCCAATTCAGCCAAGGTATATTTCTTAACCTCCACCGGCTCGGCGCGATACCTTTCACCGACGACCACTTTTGCCGTTTGCGGTATTTTATCCCTTTTATCAATTCGTTCGAGGATATCAGCAGTAACATTTATTCCGGACCGTTTCGTGTAAATACCCGGACCATTTACGCAACCGTCATCGCACGCCAAGGCTTCTATAAATATTTTTCTGTTAATTTTTTGCAGATTAAAACGTTTTAGGGCTTTATCAAATCTTTCAATAGAACTTATCGTCAACATATACACATCTTCAGTAACACCAACTTGTTTAATCGTTTCAATCATCCCGCCTTTAATAGGATATAAGGAACCTTCATAAGAACTTTCCGGTATAAATTTATCGCTATCCGTTATAGTAAATTCAATATCGCCAAAGTTGATGTGTTTGTCATTTATCCATGAATACAATTCTTCAAATGTCAATGCGCTGTCTATTAATTCAGGATGTTTATACGCTTCGGTTTTTTTGGAAGCGCAGGGGCCGATGAAAACAACATGGATATCCTGCCCGTAGATATCTTTCAACATTTTGGCATGGGTGAGCGCGGGGGAAGCAAGCGGAACAATAGTATCGACAAACTCAGGATGGTACATTCGTATAAAATCGACGATTACCGGACAGGCGCTGGATATGTACAATTCATTCTCACCGTTCCTGAGGATTGTCGCAGCCGCAATGGAAACTTCCTGCGCCCCGAGCGCGGTTTCGCTTACGCCGGTAAATCCCAATTTCCGCAATACGGCGACCATGCCGGCGTCGGAAAGCTCAAAAACGCCCGCCCAACTCGGCGCAAGCGAAACAAACACACGTTTTTGTTCACCTATCAAATTCTTCACCCGGCTCAGATCACAACGTATCCGTTTTGCATTCGACGGACAAACGCGCACGCAATGTCCGCAGAACAAGCATTTCCGGTCCATAACGGAGGCATGCCCGTCATTGATCTTGATCGCTTTTACATAGCATTCCCTGACGCATTTGTAGCAGTCATGGCATTCATTATGCAGTGTATATATAGGAAAAATTGAATCCATGCCGACAAACTTCCTGCTGGCTTGATTGTCTCTATCGAGTCAAGGTACGATGTTTTTATGGAAATCCCTATCAACAAACGCCATGCTCTTTCATCGGACTTTGTCAAGTTGCGGCACGATGTTTGCGTTGAAAAATTCCCGGCATGAACCGGGGACAAGGTTGAATTTTTCTTCTCTCAGGCGGACCGATACCCCATCGCCGCAGTGCTGCATGCAGAACGACGCGTTGACGGAAAGCCGGTCATGGAGTTTATTTTCTTCTATAATTTCTTGAAACTCATGAATAACATTGTATGCGCCCATGAGATGACAGGCCGTGCCGACGCAGATGTTGATCTCAAGCATGGCTCACTCCCGTATTTTCCGTCCGATAATGAACATGGAGCAGGTCGTGGACTTTTCCTTTGAGCAGGCCGTTGTAGAGGGTCATCATCAGGGGGTTTTCTTCGGACCGTTTGATGCTGCTCATTCTGTCGGCGTTGTACAGCAGATCGCCGCGTTCTTCCCGATCGAAAGCGGAAGCGAGCGGTTGGCCGCCGCCGTTCACGCAACCGCCCGGACAGGCCATGACCTCGACAAAATCATACTTCTCCCCGGCCCCGATTCTCCCGATAAGTTCCTCGGCATGGGCAAGACCGCTGACAACGGCGATTTTCACGTCCCTGTCGCCCACGCGGACAAGGGCTTCCTTGCTGCCGCTCATGCCCCGGATGCCGGTGTAGGCGGCGGCACGGAGCGCTCCCGGCGTTTTGTCCGCGGAAACGCAGCGGATGACCGCCTCGGTGACGCCGCCCGTGACGCCGAAAATGAGACCCGCGCCCGTGACCGTGCCGAAGGGCATATCCACGGCTTCCGGTTCAAGCTCGGCGAACACCAGCCCGGATTCGCGGATCATGCGGATCAGTTCCTGCGTAGTGATGACGCAGTCCACCGCAGGCGCACCGCCGTGTCGGAATTCCGGGCGGGCCGCCTCAAATTTCTTGGCCGTGCAGGGCATTATCGCCGCGTGAAAGACCTTGCGGCCGGACCTCTTGCCGTGTTCCTTGATCAAGGAGGCAAACATCTGCATGGGCGAGCGGCAGGTTGAAACCGCGCGCATCAGTTCCGGATGACTTTTCTCACAGTACGCGACCCATGCCGGGCAACACGACGTGAAGAGCGGCAGGTCGCTCCCTTTTTTCAAGGTGGACAGCAATTCGCCGGCTTCCTCCAACACCGTGAGGTCGGCGCCGACGGAAGTGTCGAAGATTTCGTCAATGCCCATGCGCCGCAGGGCGGCGACGATGCGCCCCATGCAGTTTTCCGGCTCGGCCAGGCCGAGTTCGCGCCCGACCGCCACGCGCACGGCCGGGGCTATCTGAACGACGACCTTGACCTGCGGGTCGGAAACGGCTTCCCACAACCTGCGGGTGTCGTCCTTGACACCGAGGGCTCCCGTGGGACAGACGGCCGCGCACTGTCCGCAGCCCACGCAGCCGGACTCCGCCAACGGCACGTCGAAAGCGGTGCTGATGGTCATCTTCGAGCCGCGGTAGGCGAAGTCGACGGCGCCGACATTCTGGATTTCACTGCACATGCGTACACAGTCGCCGCAGAGAATACACTTGTTTTTGTCCCGCCTGATGCACGGGGAAGAATCGTCGATATCTGGAGCTTCCGCCGTATTGGGAAAGCGCACCCGCTCTATGCCGAAACGCACCGCCAGTTCCTGCAGCCTGCAACTGTCGTTCTTGGGGCAGGTGGTGCAGTCGCGGCAGTGGTCGGCGAGCAGGAGTTCCAGGATCATGCGCCGATAGGCGCGAAGCCGCGCGGTATTGGTCCGGACCTTCATGCCCGCCTTGGGCGGGGTGGAGCAGGCGGCCTCAAGATCGCCCCATTCGTTCTCCACCATGCACATGCGGCAGGCGCCGTAAACGGACAATTCCGAATAATAACAGAAGGTCGGCAGCGAAATGCCGGCCTTGCGGATGAGTTCCAACAGATTCTTTTCGCCTTGCAGCGGTGCGGGCAGACCGTCTATCAGCATAAATTCCCGGTTCATGGCTACTCCTCAACAACGGCGTGAAAACGGCAGACGGGTATGCATGCGCCGCAACGGAGACACAGGTCGGTGTTCAGCGTGTGCGGCTGCTTTTTTTCGCCCGTTACGGCTCCGGCCGGACAAGTCTTGACGCAGAGCGAACAGCCTTTGCAGAGCGCCGGATCAATGCGCAGCCTCTTCAGCTTTTGGCAGGTGCCTGCGGGACATCGTTTGTTGCGGATATGCTCTTCGTATTCCTCCCGGAAGTACTTGACGGTACTGACCACGGGCGACGCCGCCGCCTTGCCCAGACCGCAGAGAGCCGTCGCGGAAACGGTATCCGCAAGCTCCAGCAGCAGTTCTATGTCGCCCTCCCTGCCGTTGCCGGAAACGATGCCTTCCAGCACGGCGAGCATTCTTTTGGTGCCTTCGCGGCAGGGCACACATTTCCCGCAGGATTCGTTCTGCGTGAAATTCATGAAAAAACGCGCCACTTCGACCATGCAGGTGCGGTCGTCCATGACCACCAGGCCGCCGGAACCGACCATGGCCCCGACTTTTTTGAGGGAGTCGAAATCCAGGGGCAGGGTCAGGTGCTCCCCGGTCAGGCAGCCGCCGGAAGGCCCGCCGATCTGCACGGCCTTGAAGCCGGCGTCTCCCCGGATGCCGCCGCCGATATCGAAGATGACTTCGCCCAGGGTGGTGCCCATGGGCACCTCAATGAGGCCGGTGTTGACGATGTTCCCGGTCAGGGCAAAGGCCTTGGTGCCGGGGCTGTTTTTGGTGCCGATGCCTGTGTACCAATCCGAACCGCGCAGGATGATCTGCGGTACGTTGGCGAAGGTTTCCACATTGTTGAGAACCGTAGGTTTGGCGAAAAGCCCCTGTTCCACGGTGCGCGGCGGCTTGACCCTGGGCATGCCGCGCTTGCCCTCGATGGAAGCGGTCAGGGCGCTGCCCTCGCCGCAGACGAAAGCCCCGGCGCCCCGGTTGATGCGGATGCCGAAGTCGAAACCGCTGCCGAGTATATTGTCGCCCAGCAGTCCGAAGTCGCAGGCCTGCCGTATGGCGACGCGCAGCCTCTGCACCGCCGTGGGATACTCGGCGCGGACATAGATGTAGCCCTCGGAGGCTCCCGCGGCGAAGCCGGCGATCATCATGCCCTCAAGCATCCGGTGCGGGTCGCCTTCCATGATGCTGCGGTCCATGAACGCGCCGGGGTCGCCTTCGTCGCCGTTGCACACGAGATACTTGGGCGTCGCTTTCTGACGCTTGACCTGCATCCATTTGCGCCCGGTCGGAAAACCGCCGCCGCCGCGCCCGCGCAGGGCCGCCCTCGAAACCTCGTCGATTATCGCGTCGCCGCTCATCTCGAACAACGCCTTTTCAAAGGCGGAATAGCCCCCGACGGCCAGGTATTCCTCAATGGACGTCGCGTCTATCTGCCCGCAGTGCTCCAGAACAAGACGAGTCTGCTTGCGGTAGAAGGGAATGTCGTCCTGTCTCTCGAAGACCCCGGCGTCGGCCCTGTAAGCCAGACGGGGAATGTGTTCGCCGTTGACGACGGTTTTTTCGACGATTTCTTCGCAGTCGTCCGGCGTTACCCTGATATAGAGCCACCCTTGCGGTTCAAAGCGCAGCAGCGGACCCATTTCGCAAAAACCGTGGCAGCCGCTCTGCTTGATGCCCACGTCGGCACCGTGCGGCTCTTTTTCCAGCGTGACGGCGCAGGCAATGTTCCGCTCCCGCAGAAGGGCGAGCAGCCGGTCGCGGATTGCGGGCGAGCCGCCGGCCATACAGCCGGTTCCTGCGCATACCAGGATCTTGAGCCGCTGCTTTTCAAGCGACTCCGCATACACGGAACGCGCCTTGCGCAGCTCTTCCCTGTTACGCAGCAGCATGGGTCGCTTCCTCCCGGAGCGACTTGACGAGTTGCGAGGCCTTGTCCGGCGTCACGGCCGGGTACACCTTGTCGTTGACCGTCAGTACAGGGGCCAGCCCGCAGGCGCCGAGACAGGAAACCGTCTCCAGCGTAAAAAGGAGATCATCCGTGGTGACCTTGCGTTCACTCAACCCCAGGTCACTTCTGAGGCGGTTGAGGATGGGAATGGAGCGGCGCACGTGGCAGGCCGTGCCGTCGCATACCTTGACGACATACAACCCCTTGGGCTCCAGAGAAAAATTTTCGTAAAAAGTGGCGACGCTGTAGATTCTTGCTTCGCTGACGGCAACGGCATCCGCGAGATACGGAAAAATTTCGCGCGGCAGGTAGCGGTAATGCTCCTGTATATCCTGAAGAATGGATATAACAGAACTTATTTTGCGACCGTTTCCGTCGATAATGCCGTCGACAACCGAATAGTCGAACTCCCGGTTCATATTTCGGCTCCTGATTGAGATTTGCCTACATTTATATCACGGGAAGGACAAAAATCTTGTCAAGCATCGGGAAATTTTTGACTACATTACAAAGAAAAAAGCAAAAAACCGCTGCTTGCGACCTGCGGGGCACCGGCAGCGTCCACTGAAGCGGAGGATGCGCGGAAGTGCTGACCGTGGACAACCACGCCGACGGCACCGGTAGCGTCCACCTAAGCGGAGGATGCGCAGCCCCGGCCGCCGGAGGCATAAAAATAAAACATTACGCGGTAGTATAGTATATTGTATCGCAATTATATATATTGTATCGCAACTTTTTTTATATATTTTTCTTCGAGAAGCGCGGCGATTTTTTTGACGACATTTTTGCGGATTTCGATTTCCACGGGAAAGTTCGGATCATAGTGTATCTGGTTGAGTTTTGCGCCGACCATAAAATGGATGCAATCGCCGGCCAGCAGAAAACGGACCAACTGTCCGGCGGCATCGTCAGCCGTCGTTACCCTGTTTTCCAGGTATTCGCCGGCGCGGGTCAAAGTGAGGATGCCTTCCGTCACCAGATCCACCCCGGCCATGCAGGAAGCGGGCGGGACGGAACCGGAGGACAGGGAGATGCGGGCCTCGACGGGGATCTTCAGCTCACGCGCCAGGATATTGGCGGTCATTCCCCCGCAGACAGCTTTTTTGCCCTTGAAGTTCATGAAACATGCCGCGTACAGCGCGTCTTTGTCCTCATGATAGGGCGGGCCGGTGAAGACCAGGGTTTCCCGCGGTTCCCGGCAATACACGGCGACGGCGGAAATGTCGTCCAAAGCCTTGCCGGCGGCTTCCAGGTTTTTTGCGAACCCCGCAATATATCGGGACAACAGGTGACTTGATATATCGGGCTCCTCCTCCAGTTTCCTCAGTACACAGTCAAGCAACCCCCTGCGCCCCAAGCCGAATTTCGCGGCGGGCGATCCGAGCCCCGCCTGGGTCACGCCGTCGGAACAAAAAATCAGCCTGTCCCCCAAGGCAAGCTGTATGCTGTAGATGCGCATTTTTCTGTCCGGAAAGGCGACGGACGCCGGCGCCCTGCACGCCGGGTCCAGCGCCGCGCCGTCACGAATCCACAGGAAGCGCGGGTTGCCTTCCTCAACTATGTCGGCCTTGCCGTCTTCGTTGCAGTCGAGCGCGGAGAACGTCGAGTAACTGATTTTTCTGACCTTGCAGATCGGGAGCGAATTCATGACGATCTCGCAGGCATTGTAAATATCCGCGCCGCGTTCAATAAATTTCAACAACATCACCGCCGTCATGCACGACAGGATGTTGGCCTTGATTCCGCTGCCGAGGCCGTCGGAAAGTACGGCAATCACCCTTTCCGCGCTCCGCTTGGAAAGAAAATAATCTCCATAGGCGTTTTGATTGTATTTTTTATATTGGGCAGAATCAATATCAATGAACATCTCTGTTTTTCCTGTTCATGCTGCGGTAATCCTGTGCCATGGAACTCAAGAGTGTTTCGGTTTCAACCATGTGTTCACCGAGCAGGTAGGCGATATTCTGAACTATGGAAACATTTTTTGAAATGACTTCACGCGCTTTTTGCGCGATTTTTTCCTTGTTCATCATCGACTCCGTTACATCCGTGATGATGGCGCCGACAAGGTTATTCGCCTCAACGGTGAATGCCGATATATCGTAGAGCCTGTCGTTGACGGGGTAATGTTCCTTGTGGACGTCCCGCCCCGTTTTCAGCGCCGCCATGATGACATCCGGAAAACTTAGGATCCGGTCCAGTGCCGTACCTTTCAGGCCGTCGGACCGCGAAGCGAAAAATTCATAGTTGTCGCCGCAAAACATGCGCATAAAGGCATCGTTCGCTTCAAGGACAGTCAGTTCACTGTCCACTATGACGCTTGCCGAAGGCATGCACCTCAGCATGGCATCGGCTTTTTTCATGGCGATTTTCCGCATGTGGGAAACGCACATCGATGTTTCGGCTTCACCGGAAAGCACGGCTTTCGCCAAGGATCGGCACGATGCATAGCCGCAGCCGCCGCAATTCAGTTCATCCTCCGCGCTGTACTTGCCGATCCGCTGCATTACCCGTAATATCACATCCTGTGTATATTCCGCGCTTGGAACGGGCACAGCCGAATACGTTTCTTCAACGACAGCCTGTACCTTGTGCGGAATTTTTGCTCTTTTATGCACTTTCTGCAAAATGTCTGAAGCGATATCTATTGACGCCTTTTTTGAGAAAATCCCCGGACCGTTAATACAGCCGCCTTTACATGCCAACGCTTCAACAAATATTTTTCCTGAAGTATTTTTCGGGTTAAAAGATTGTAATGCGCTGTCAAACACTTCCAGGGAACTTATAGTAAGCAGCTTGATAGTTTCCTCTATGCCGACGCGCTTAAGCGTTTCATTCATTCCGCCTTCCAGGGGATACAATGCGCCTTCATAAGATCTTGGCGGTAGAAAAGTATCATCGCGCGCTACAGCAAGTGGCTTAGCATAGATATTGATGGATTCCTGTTTCAGCCAATAGTGCAGCTCTTCAAAGGTCAACGCGACATCTATCAATTCCGGGTGTCGCTGCGCTTCGGTTTTTTTGGCGACGCAGGGGCCGATAAAAACAACGCCGATATCCTGCCCGAAGCGTTCCTTCAGCATTTTCGCGTGGGTCAGCGCCGGCGAGGCGAGCGGCACGATATGATCGACAAACCGCGGGGCGTAGAGACGCACATGGTCCACAATGACCGGGCAGGCGCTGGAAATAAACAGGGTGTTGTCGCTTTCCGCAAGGATTGCGGCTGTTGCGATGGAAACTTCCTGCGCACCGAGCGCCGTTTCGCTTACTCCGGCAAACCCGGCTTTTTTCAGCACCGCGGTCATGCCGGCGGAGGAACGGTCAAAGACGCCCGCCCAACTGGGCGCAAGCGATACAAAGACTTTTTTGCGTCCTCCGAGCAATGTTTTTACCCGGTCGACATCGTAGCGGATGCGTTTTGCGTTGGACGGGCAGGCTCTGACGCACTGCCCGCAGGACAGGCATTTGCCGCTCACAACGGAAGCGTGTCCGTCTTTTATCTGTATTGCTTTGACGTAGCACTCTCTGATGCATCTGTAGCAGTCGTTGCATTCATTTTTCAGGGTATACACCGGGAAATGCGTATTCATCAGCTCGGCTCCTGCCCGCCGGGGTAAAGTCCTCCGGCGGATGAAGCCGGGGGTTCCCGACTGCATCCTCCGTTTTCGTTGATAGGCGATTGCCCTCGGCGTTACACCGAACTGCCGCGCTATCTCTCTATTATTTTGCGACCAATCCACATCGGCATACTTATCTTCTCTGTCTTTTACCGGCAATATGCCCTTCTGCCGCCGCCTGCGCGAAATTGTACTCGGCGTAACGCCCAGCAGTTGCGCAATCCGCTTATCGGTTTGTGACCAGTCAACGTCGGAATAATCAATTTTTCGCAAGTCTGCCGCAGGCATAATGTTTCGTTTCTTGCGCTGATACAAAATTGCGGACGACGTAACGCCGACCTGACGCGCTATCTCTTTATTTGCCTGTAGCCAATCCACAGCGGCATATTTATCCGGGGCAGCGCCCATGCCTCTTTTTCGCCGTTGACGCGCTATGGTGTCGTGCGCGACACCCAACTGCTGTGCTATAATTTTATTCGGCAGTGACCAATCGGCAAGCGCGTAATCAACTTTTCCGCATCTTCCGGCAGACTTGATTTTACGTTTTACCCGTTGATACCAGACCGTCGCGGGGGCAACACCCAGCCGGCGCGCTATATCCGCATTCGTCTGCGCCCAATCCACATCCGCATAGCGGTCTTTAGGCGCCCCAACGCCCCTTCTCCTTCGCTGACGCGCAACGGTGTCCTGCGTAACGCCCAACTGCCGCGCAAGAATTTTATCAGGTTGCGCCCAATCGGCATTGGAATAGTCAATTTTCCCCGCCGGGATTTTTGTTACATTACTTTCCTGCCTCTTTTCCCGGCTCCCGGCTCCCGGCGGTACGCTGTATAATACCGACCCTTTCTCCTTTTCTACACTACTTTCTTCCCCATCAACCTCTTCAAATTTATCTGCATCTTGAGTTTTTTCTTTTTTATCCCGCCTTTTCTTCCGTTGTCGAGAGATTGTCCGCTGTCCAACTCCCAACTGTTTGGCAATAAATCTATCTGTTTGGGACCAATCAACTTTTGAATAATCAATATTTCTCGGCTTTTCAATGCCTGTATATGTACTTCTCAGTTTACGTTGAGACGAAATATAGTCAGGTGTTACGCCAAATTGTTCGGATAATTCCATATTTGAAAGAGACCAGTCGATATTTATGTAGTCGACTTTTCGTTTGTGGACGACGGTATCAGGTCTTCTTTGCTTTCTCTGATAATAGACGGCGCTGGACGTGATGCCCAACTGCCGCGCTATTTCCGCATTCGTCAACGACCAGTCGACTTCCGAGAAATCTGCTCTACAGCAGCGGGTCGGGCCGGAAGAAAACTCCGGGGCGTCCGCTTCCTCATCAAATGAATCTCTATCCTCGTATGCGGTGTCAATATCGTTTTCACAGTCGTCCGCGGTCGCCCCTTGTTTATGCTTGTCCAGCACGGCAAGCGCCCGGCGCTTGATGTTGTCGAGCCAGTCTTCACCTTCAAATCCGTAGAAGTTGAAAACGAATTCATCTTCATCTTCTCCGGTCGTGTTGACGAGCCAGTCGTCACCGGTATTGCAGTATGAATCGTTGTCGAGTACCCGGCAACGCACCTCAAGACCCGCCGGAAGCCCGGTCTTCACATAATCGTCCTGCCACATGACGCTGTCGTCGGAGGTGATGACGGCGGCAACGCAGGTTCCTGCGCGGATTTGCGCCGAGCTGCGGAGATCAATGGTGCGGACGTGCTTGAGCGCCTCGGGACAGGCCATAATATTTACGCGGAGCATGCTCAAGTTACGCCGCATCCGACAGGAAGCGACAGCCGGATGCGGCGCCCCTCGGAGAATTGTGCCACCACCTTACCCAAGGGGATTACAGTACCTTTCGGCGCACCTTTTCAAGCGTTGCCGTAAGGCACGGTAATTTATTTATCGTTACGTATCCTGAGTAAAAATTTTGCGCGTTTGCTCTGTTCCGGTGTTTACCGTCATGATATCTTCCGGCGGCGGCGCTTATGCCCATGCCGACAGCACGCCGCCGCCTTCAGGGCGTTTCGTGAAACAACGCCTATGACCCGATAACCATACATCGGACAAAAAAGTCTTGTCATATACCAAGAAATTTTTAACCTCTTTTTGTAGATAGAAGTCAAAAAAATACATATATACTATAATAACTTTTCAACGGCAAAATACTCTACGAAGCGCTCCCCGCCTGCTTCCGGTATTTTGCGGGGGACATGCCGGTTTCCTTCTTGAATATTTTGCAAAAATAATTCAAATCGTTATAGGAAAGCTCCTGGCAAATGGCGTTGATGGACATCTTGCTGCCGGACAGCAGTTCCTTGGCCAGTTCCATTCGTCTGTTAGTCAAATAAGCTACAAAGTTGACGCCGAGTTTTTTCTTGAAAAGCCGACTTAGATAGCATGGGCTCACATAAATTCCTTCCGATATTTCTTCAAGCGTTGGTCCTTTAACGGCGTTTCGCTCTATATAATTGAGTGCTCTTTGCATAGGATCCAATATATAACAGTATTTATCATGTGTTGAATCAAAAATAGCATTGATGATGGTTAACAGTTTCTGCATCACTCTGTATCGGTTATGCTTACTACGGTCAATAGACCTGATGTATGCCTGTGCGGAATAAATTTCTTCCGATGTAAGCTGCTTATCTTTACAGAATTGTACTAATGCTTCGGTGAGATCCAAAATCATCCGGTCCGATACTGCCTCATTCTGCTCATAAACAGCATTTATATATGTACGTACTAGTATAACTCCCTTGTGATAAAGATCCTGTTCCAGGAAACCGGCAAAGTCCCGCAGCATATCACGCAGACGGCTGCTCCTGTCCGAAGAGATATTTAGGCAGGTCTGGATTGCTTCAATCAGGAGCTGCGGTCTGACCGGCTTGAGAAGATATTCGTCCACTTTGAGGTGGATAGCTTCCCGTGCAATGTGGAACGTCTCGTGCGCTGTGGTAATAATTACTTTAGTCTCCGCATTTTTATCTCTGAGATACTGGAGTACTTCCAGTCCATCGGGATGCGGGATACTGATGTCGAGAAGCATCAGTTCAATACCGCCCTTGTCGATGAGGGTTATTGCTTCTTCTCCGGTGGCAGCCTCGCCTACAATTGTACATCCGCTGAGGTGATCGGTAATAATGCTGCGCAGGGCGCTGCGTTCCAGCTTTTCATCTTCCACTATGGCGATAGTACGCATTGCAACCTCCGATAAAGCGATACAGAGATACCTGACAGTTACATGTAAAAGTAAGCGCGGCAAACACCTCCGTGTCCGACGGCGTCCGCTGTTACAGGGAGGTACCGGGATCAAAATTCAGAGGAAAACGCATGCGTACCGTGGTGCCTTCACCGGGCAGGAACGGGCTTTCTATGTCCAGCCCGTAGGCGTCGCCGAAAACAAATTTCAGTCGTTTATCGACATTATGCAGCCCTATGCCCGTGCCGCTGCGCTGTTCCACGGTGCCGTCAACGGCGTCTTTTGCTCTGACCGGATCAATGCCGTCACCGTTGTCAACGATTTCCAGAATCATATCGCGTCCGTCATCGTGGGCTGTGAGCCGGATATACCCGTCCTCGCCGCGCGTTTCCACAGCATAATTGATGCAATTTTCCACGATGGGCTGAAGAACCATGAACGGACACAGCACCTTGTTGTATTTTTCATCGACTTCGATAGAAAACGAAAATTTATCGCTCATACGTACCTGTTGGATATACAGATAATTCTTCACATGCTCCACTTCACTGTGTATGGAAACAAATTGGGAGATATTTTTCTTGAGAACATAGCGCATCATATCCGAGAAACCGTAGACGACTTTTTCCGTTTTCTCGGCATGCTCAAAGTAAGCCAGTCTGCCGATAGTATTCAGGACATTGAAAAGAAAATGCGGATTTACCTGGTAGGAAAGCGCCTGCAGTTCCGCTTCGCGTAGGGATTTTTCCAGCTCCAGGAGGCGTTTTGATTCTTCCATGAGCCGCAAATTTTTGGCGTTGAGTTCTTGGCTTACGATATTTGAATAGCTTTGCTCAACGAGATACCCGGCGAAATAATAGAGTGAATATGCCGCTGCGTGGATTTTTTCGTACGATATTGTCGGGATTTGCTGGAATAACGTCTCCAACTCCGCATAGCGCGGCGCGGGTAAGCAGTTGACGGCGAGGCTCTCCAGCGGGATTTCGTCCGACGCGTCGAGGCGCACCTGCCCCCCGATAATCGCGCCCAGGTATGCGCCTTGCAGAACCAGAGGCACGGCGATATCGACCAGGCCGCCGTGACAGAGAAAAAAGGTCGGACTGCCGCGAGCCATGGCCGCGCGCCCGCCCGCGTTGTCGGACCGGATGCAGCACGCCCTCCCTTCCCTGCCGGAGCGCATCACCCGGCAATGCCCGGTGAATCCGCTCGGCTTGGAAACAGGGACGCCGCGCGTGTCCACAGTGACCAGCGCGATACCGACGGCCGTGCTGAAGTTATCCTGCACTTTTTGGAGCATCTCCAGATTGATCAGGTCTTTAAGCCGAAGCGGGCGATTCATGGGCTCCCTGCGTCGCGACCGGACATCCGGTCACCGGCTTTGTCTCAGCGGTATTATTCGGTAGAACATGCTCCGGATAATAATAAAAATGCACGGCGCATGACTATACCCGTGCATTTTCGACAGCGGCAACGCAAAAATTTGTCATCGGCGAGGAAAAAGTTGACCAGGGCGGCTTCGTTTCGGCGCATCGGATGACGTGCGGTCCCGTTGCCGGCAATCCGAAGCCGCGCCCGTTTTCAAAAGCGTCAGGCTTCAGCGCGCACCCGCACGGCGGCGGCAACCATGTGTTGCAGCGACGGCCATGCTTCTTCCCAGCGGCGCGTTTTCAGGCCGCAATCGGGGTTCACCCACAGTTGGTCCTTGGGGATACGGCGCAAAGCCCTGCGCAGGAGTTGCGTTATTTCTTCTTCCGTCGGGATGCGCGGGCTGTGGATGTCGTACACTCCCGGCCCGACCGCGCCCCGGTAGTGAACGTCGGTGAACGCGTCCAGCAGTTCCATGCCGCTGCGGCTCGCTTCAATGCTGATGACGTCCGCATCCATTTCGGCTATCCAGGACAGAATGGCGTTGAATTCACTGTAGCACATATGGCTGTGTATCTGCGTGGAATCTTCCACTCCGGAAGCCGCGAGGCGAAAGGCGTCCACAGCCCAGCGCAGGTAAATTTCCGCTTCGGCGCGGGTCAGGGGCATACCTTCACGCAAGGCGGCCTCATCGATCTGGATGACGCGGATGCCCGCCTTTTCCAGGCTTTGCACTTCGTCGCGGACGGCAAGGGCAATCTGTTTGCAGACTTCGCTCCGCTCCAGGTCGTCACGCACAAAGCTCCAGCACAGGATGGTCACCGGCCCGGTCAGCATGCCCTTGACCGGCTTTTGCGTGAGTGATTGCGCGTAGAGTATCCAGTCCGTCGTCATGGGATGCTTGCGGTAGACGTCGCCGTAAATGACCGGCGGCTTGACGCAGCGGCTTCCGTAACTCTGCACCCAGCCGTTTTGCGTAAAGCAGAATCCGCCGAGCTGTTGGCCGAAGTATTCCACCATGTCGTTGCGTTCCGCTTCGCCGTGTACAAGAACGTCAAGGCCGAGTTGTTCCTGTTTTTCGATGCAGTCGCGTATTTCACGCCGGACGGCGGCGACATAGTCCGCTTCCGACAGTCTTCCGCGTTTGTAGTCCAGGCGGATTTTGCGGACGGCATCGGTCTGGGGGAACGAGCCGATGCTTGTCGAAGGAAGCGGCGGCAGCTTGAGCCACGCCTGGGCGGCGCGGCGTTCCGGGTAGGGGGAACGGCGCGCGAGCATGTCCGGGGTGACGGACGCGGCCCGTTCCCGTACGGCGGCAACGTACCTGTCGGGATGCGGCTCGGCGGGCTGCGCCGCCGCGCGGGCGGCCGCGGCTTCCGCTCCGTCGTTTTCGACGACGGCGCGCAGCGCGGCAAGTTCCGCGCATTTCTGCACGGCAAAGGCCATGCGTTTCCGGATGTGTTCCGGCAGGGCCGTTTCTTCCGTCACGTCCACGGGACAATGGAGCAGCGAGCAGCTCGTCCCCAAAAGAACGCGGTCTTTGCCGAGCGCGGCAACAGCGCGTTCGACAAGCGGAAGCGCCGTGGAATACTCCGTTTTCCAGATGTTGCGCCCGTCCACGAGGCCGAGGGACAGCGCCGTGCCGCCGGGAAGCGCGCCCAGAACGGCGTCAAGCTGTTTACGGCCGCGCACCAGATCGACGTGCAGGGCGGCGCAACCGGACCCTACGGCCGTTTGCAGGTTGCCCCCGAGCGCCCCGAAGTAGGTTGTGAGCATGAGTTTCGGGCCGGCCGCGTTCAGCGATGCGTATACTTCGCGAAAACGCGGGCGGGCGTCGTCCGGCAGAAGTTCCGTGCACAGGATCGGCTCCTCAATCTGGATGCAGTCGCAATAGGGGGCAAGGTCGGCAAGCAGTTGCGCGTACACGGAAACAATCTCGTCAAGCCGCTCCCATTTGCGGACGGCGCGCGGCGCTTTGGCCAGGGCCGTCCAGGTAAACGGCCCGATTATCGCGGGCTTCGGCGAAAAACCCAGTTCGCGGGCCAGTTTCGTGTCCGCGACAACCGGATGCGTGCCCGCCGTCCAGGGGCGGTCGGCGTCGATTTCCGGCACAAGGTAATGATAATTGGTGTCGAACCACTTGGTCATTTCCAGGGGGGCCGTGTTACGCCCGACATTGCCGCGCGCCAGGCTGAAATACCTGTCCGCGGGAGCATCGTCGAGGCAGGGAGTGAAACGCTCCGGTATTGCGCCGAGCATGCAGGTCGTGTCCAGCATGCGGTCATACAGGGAGAAATCGCCGGTGCTCACGTAATCAAGACCGGCGTCCTTCTGTATACGCCAGTGGCGTTTTTTCAGTTCCGTGCACGTCGCGGAGAGGGCGTCGACGGAAAGAACGCCGTCCCAGAAGGATTCGAGAGCCTGTTTCTGCTCCCGCTGTTTCCCGATGGAGGGGAAACCGAGGATGTGGGTCTGCATGGTTGCTCCTTGCAAAAGAGTTCCGTTTTTATCACAATATCCGGATAAATTGATATATGAATGCCGCAAGGCCGTCAAGATTTTTGTTGCGCGGGATGCGTCCTGCCGGCGGGGGCGCGGAATTTACCGGAAAATGGTAACACTTTCAGGCATATAGGTCAAATTTTTTCCAAGACCGCCGGTATGCGGGCCGGCATGCAGGTCCGCGTTCGGTATACGCCGGCGTTGACCGGCGCTCGCGTCAGCTTCCCGACCTTGGGAAGCTCAGGAAACCCATTCGTAGGGATACGTCGGATCCCGGAATTCATCAGCGCCGCGATTTGCCGTTTTGCCCTCGGCCAGCAATCTTTTGACGCCCGCCGAGCGGTCGATAAAGTGCATATGCAGCAGTTCATGGGCTTTATGACTTCCGGGTTCATGCAGAAAGTCGGCATACAGTGCCTGCACCTGCGCATTGTCCTGCGAAGCGCGCACCGTAAACGCACTATCGGCTTTATACACGCCGTCCAGGCGTTTTTGCATGAAGGATTTCAGTTCCGTAACGGCTGCCGCCGCCTTCGACGTCATGCGGATGCCGAACAGAGCGGCGAGGCCCAAGACCATACCGGCCTTCAGCAGGGAACGTCGTGTAACGGTAACGGCATACATAGTGTCCTCCTTATTGTCTTATTGTGATAATAACGCCGGCAAGCTGTTTGTGCCGCCTCCGGCGGCACGAAATACTTCGGATTTTGCAGCGCTTGTGTTCGCCGGCAAGTGCTATGTTCTGTTTTCCGCCGACATGGCCAGCCTTTTGCGACATCCGGCAAGGAAGCGTTGCGTTGCGCGTTCCGCCATGGCCCGCGAACCGGGTAGGATGGGCTGGCCGCCGCCGCAGACGCAGCCGCCCGGACAGGCCATAAATTCGACAAAATGCCAAGGAGCGTTGCCTGCCTTGACCAGTTCGCAAATATCGCGAAAACGCCGCGCGCCGTGTACCACTGCCACGTTGACAACAGTATCACCGACGGCGACCGAAGCCTCTTTCACGCCTTCAAGTCCGCGTACGAAGGAGAAGTCCCAGGCGGGCGGGCGCTGTTTAGTCACCACCTCGTAAGCAAAGCGGAGCGCCGCTTCCATCACGCCGCCGGTGACCCCGAAAATGGTGGCGCCGCCGGAAGATTCCCCCATAAGCGGGTCGCGTTCACCTTCCGATATATATCTGAGGTCTATGCCGGCTGTTTTAAGCATGTGGGCAAGTTCCCGCGTGTCTATGGTAGCGTCGATGTCCCGGTCGCCCGATGCACACAGTTCCGGCCGCATTCCTTCATATTTTTTGGCGATGCAGGGCATGATGGACACCGTATACACGTCGGAACGCTTGTAGCCCCGCGATTCGGCGCCGTATGTCTTGCACAGGGCGCCCAGCATGCCTATGGGAGACTTGGCCGTGGAAAGGTTGGGCAGAAGTTCCGGGTACCGGCTCTCGACATATTTCTGCCAGCCGGGACAGCAGGACGTAAATTGCGGCAAGGGAGCGTCAATACGGCCGGTAAGTCGTTTGACGAACTCGTCGCCTTCTTCCCATATAGTGACGTCCGCGCCGAATTCGGTATCCCAGCAATGCGCGAAACCGAGTCGGCGCAAGGCGGTAAGCATTTTCCCGGTCGTGACTTCGCCGGGCCGCATGCCGAAACAGTCACCGAGGGCGTAGCGCACGGCGGGGGCGGGCATGGCGATGACCTTTTTGCTGTCGTCGTGCAGCATGGCGTCGATTTCCGAAACCCAAGACAGTGTTTCGTAAATTGCGTTGGCGTTGCAATGGGTAAGGCACTGCCCGCAGTTGATGCACAGTTCCTTGTACCGGATTTCATGCGGCTCGCCTGTTTCTCCCCATATTGCCCCGGTCGGGCAATAGGCCTGGCAGGCATTGCAGCCGAAACAGACTCCGGAGTCTATCCGGACAAAAAACAGGCTGTCCGGATCGGTTCCCGGCTCTGGACGGCTGTCCTCATAGTACACGTCTTCGATCAGTATCCGTTCAGGCATCATATCCTCCGCGGGGTTGAGTGGTAGAAGAAGAACGGCGTGTTCGCGTGTTCGGCCGGCGTTTCGGCAGGATTGATAACACAATATTTAATTTCGTGCTACTGAATCGTTGTAGATTTTCTTGGACACGGAAATGGGCGAAGGCAGCCCAAGGAGGAGTCCGAATCCCGGCTTGACGGCGTATCGCTCAACGCGATAATTAGAACTGCCTGCCGGGCGCGCCCAGGCTTGACATTTCGTAATACATGCAATACATAAATTCCAAAAAAGGCTGCTCTCATGCTCACCATCCGCCTGCCTCAAGAAATGGAAACACGGCTCAACGCGTTATCTGATGCCACAAATCGCCCTAAAAGTTTTTACGTGCGTGAAGCTCTGGAGCGTAGCCTCGAAGACCTCGAGGACGTTTACCTTGCGGAAGCCGCTCTGGAACGGTTCCGGGCCGGTGGGGAAAAAGCCGTTCCCCTGGAAGAAGTGGAGCGTCGCCTTGGCTTGGCGGATTGAGTTTTCTCCGGAAGCCGACAAATCCCTTGTTGGCCTTGGCAGTAACGCAGAAAAGCAGATTGCGAAATTCATGCGGCAAAGAGTTTCCAATCTGGATGACCCACGCAGCATTGGGGAACCGATGAAAGGCTCGCGCTTTTCCGGCCTGTGGCGCTATCGCTCCGGGGATTACAGGATTTTGTGTGAAATCCAAGATGAGAAAATAACGATTCTTGTTGTGCCGGCAGGGCACCGGCGCGAGGTTTATAAATAGCTTACACGCCTGCCGGGCGCCGGCAATTCTTAGGGAAACGCTGATTTATTTTTTTGAAAAGCAAAAAGATGGATTCTTCGCTACGCTCAGAATGACAAAAGCGTAGTCATTCTGAGCCGTAGCGAAGCGAAGGCGAAGAATCTATCT
>JAISWB010000023.1 GCA_031271265.1 Desulfovibrio sp.
GAGAGAGAACGAGGTCATCCTCCCCCGCCTTGGCCAAAACCAACGCGGGGCGACGTTTTGACGAACTCAAATCCGAGAATGGAAACGGCACGACAACCACGTCGCCTTTTATAAATCCCGCCATGCCGTATTCTCCTCCGGCAAAAGCCAATCTTTGGCGAGGGATTTTTCGCTTGCGAGAGTGATGTCCTTCACCCGATTTTCCGTGAGGCGAAACGGAATGCCTCGCTCGCGAACGGCTTGGCTGACGAAAACGCTGACCGCCGACGAAAAAGTCAGCCCGAGTTCGCGGAACAGCTTCTCGCCCTCCTCTTTCAGCTTGCTGTCAATCCTGATGTTTACCTGAGCCATGACAGCCTCCTTAGCAGATCCGGCGTTTGCTGCTGAAATATAACAGAGCGCAGCATCGGTCAACCCGAAGTTTCCCGAAGGAGCGCTTTGTACGTTACCTCTAACTCGCCAAGAGTGCGCTGTAGTTCACATTTTGATTTATCGGCCTGCCGAACGAAGTCGGCGAAGCGGGTTTGGAAGGGGAGTGGCGGGACTTGCACCATTAGTCTTTTCAGTTTTTCGCCAGTGAGGTGAGCGATAGTCGCACTTGTGATAAGTCCGTCAAAATTAGTAGTAATTGACTTTTGATACATCACCCATGCCAAGTATTCTGGTATACAAACGTCATAGTAACATCTGACGCGATGTATCGCCTTGACGAAGTTTGCCGAGGCTGATTTTGACAGCTGCCTCCCAAGCGGAGACACTCCACCCGTCATTGGGCGCGCATCAGCTTGCAATAATCCCCTTGTCGGCATAGGCTGCACCCGCACGGCTACTCTCAACTTGCCTCAGCGCCGGCACGGCGCAGAATGGAAAAGGAGGGTGCCTGCCATGCGGATTGTGATCGCCTTGATCGTCGCCTTGGCAATGGTGCTCTTAACGGCCTCTCCGGCCGAATAAGAGTGACCCCGACCAGGGTGGGCCTGGTCGGGGCCGAAAAGTAATCCATACTGTGGTAGCCGTGCATGGGGGCGCTCACGCGCCGTGCCGGCCCCGGTTCCTGTTGACGCAGGTGCCGGGGTTCCCTTTTTCTATACGACAGTATGACGGCAATGTCAAGGCCGGCAGGAATCTTTTGCCGCGCGGTGTCTTCCGGCCTGCGCAGTCGGCTTCCGTCCGCGCCTTGGTTGTGCCTGAATCCGCCTTTTGCCGCGTCAGAACCGCCCGCTCCCGAGCCTACCCGGAACTGTACTCCCTGATCGGCAGCACTGTGCCCGATTTCAGGGGGCTTTTCCTGCGGGGGTACGGGAGCCAGATGTCAACCCCATTACGGCACGGTACAGCATCAATCAGGGGCTTTGCGGATCATCCAAGGTGATGCTGTCAGGAACATTAGTGGATATGTTAGGGCTGTAATTCAACCTTGGATTAATGATGCCGGTGGCTATGCAGACGGGGCATTATTCCGCGATGAAGGCCCAATTGGCGTGGGAGATGATGGAAATATGTCTGACGAGATGAGACATTTTTCTTTTAACGCATCACGAGTAGTTCCAACCGCGAACGAAATCAGGCCGGTCAACACGGCCGTGAGGTACCTGATCCGGGCTTTGCCGTAGGCTCTTCGTTCATCGAGAGCCTTGACGCGGCAGTCGCTGCCGGCGGAGGCGATGCTTGCGGATTTTGAGCAGGCAAGATAAGACACCGGCAGGCAAGTCCCCCGTAAAGGAGGATAGCCTGACGGCGAAGTTCCTTGTGAACGTTCTGGCCGCGATTGCGGCCGGCGTTGTAGTGGGCCTGATTATGCGTAACGTATAAACAGACCTGCCCCTGATGAGGACAGCCATCCGTCAGGGGCAGGTACTTTGGATCACGAAATCCGAGGGACTTGCCGGGGCCGGCTAACTCCCGGCCCCAACCTGACAATCATCATAAGTGTTTTCCCAAGCGTGTCAAGTACCTTCCCGCCCGCCGCGTTCCATCGCATCCAGGGAGGCCGGCTTCGACCGGCCGTAGCCGCCGCTTCGCCGTCCGACTCCCCGCGTACCCGGAACTGTTCGCTCTCGTGGGCGCGACAGTACCCGATTTCAGGGTACTTTTCCTGCGCGGGGTAGGCGGTTACGCTGCCGCGCTCGGCGTTAAGCAGGATGATGCGGTCGGAGTTTCCGGAGGCTCCTTAACCAGTTCGGACGTTACTGGATACATCGCAGCACGTAATGGTGAGCAAGGCACAATAATCAAACGCGCTGACCGGCAGCGCGGCAATATCTATGACGCGGCCGGAAAGACTGGAGGGGAAACCGATTGGGTTGTTGATCTTAGTGGTTTGTTTCAAGGGAAGACGGCGGACGAAACGCGCCCGGTCAACGTCGCCGTCAGGTATCTTATGCGGGCGCTTCCGTAGACGCGCCGGGCGCTGCCATAGCTCTCCACCCGTCATTGGGCGCGCATCAGCTTGCAATAATCCCCTTGCCGGCATAGTTTGCACCAGCACGGCTGCCCTTCCACCTATGCGCCTGGGCACGGCGCACAACGGCAAGGAGGGTATCAGCCATGCTGCGGAAACTTGTCTTCGTCGCGTTGATGGCGCTGGTACTGGTCCTGCTGTCGGCTTCAGAAGCTCGATAGCAGTTGACCCCGTATCAGGTCAGAACTGATACGGGGTCGAAAAAGTAAGCCCTAGTCTGGCAGCCGTGCGACAGGCGCTCACAGCGCCGTGCCCGCCCCGGTTCCTGCATCCAACAGGGGCCGGGGTTCCCTTTTCCTATACGACAGTATGGCAGCAATGTCAAGGCCATCAGGAATCTTTTGCCGCGCTGGGTCTTCCGGCCTGCGCAGTCGGCTTCCGTCCGCGCCTTGGTTGTGCCTTAATCCGCCTTTTGCCGCGTCAGAACCGCCCGCTCCCGCGCCTACCCGGAACTGTACGCCATTGTTGGCTCTGCGGTGCCGGATTTGAGAGGGCTTTTCCTGCGGGGGTACGGGAGCCAAATGTCAACCCACTACGGCACGGTTCTGCATCAATCAGGGGCTTTAACGGCTATCCAGGGCGACGCGATAAGGAATATTTCCGGTAGGCTTGGAACACAGTCCGGTCTGGTGCAAGTAGATCCGCTGTTTCAAGTTTATTGGGCTTCAGACGGCGGATATTGGGGTTCTGACGGGGGGATTGACGGTATAGATTTTAACGCGAGCCGTGTAGTCCCTGTGGCCAATGAAAACCGGCCGGTGAGCACGGCGGTGAGATACTTGATCCGGGCGCTGCCGTAGACTTTTCAGTCGAGATTCTCAGCTTGCAATAATCCTCTGGTCGGCATAGCCTGCGCGCGCACGGCTGCCCTTCCACCTATGCGCCTGGGCACGGCGCACAACGGCAAGGAGGGTATCAGCCATGCTGCGGAAACTTGTTTTCGCCGCCGTGATAACGCTGGTACTGATCCTGCTCTCAGCCTCACTGGCTGAATAGCAGGTGACCCCGTATCAGCGGGAACTGATACGGGGTCGAAAACGTGGCTCCAAGGCCGGTAGCTGTGCACGGAAGCGCTAACGCGCCGTGTCCGCCCCGGTTCCTGTTAACCCAAGAGCCGGGGTTCCCTTTTTACATATGGCCGCCCTGAGGCAAAGTCAATGCCCGCAGAATTATTTCCCCCACAGATTTATTTGCGTGCAAATTATACCTGAGCGGCATATTGCTCCCGGGCCTCCTCAATTCGCCCGGTAAACACGGCCGTCCGGTACCTGATCCGGGCGCTTCCGTAGGCAATCTTGCCCGCATCCGCGCGTATCCGGAAATCGTGCCGGATTGCTCGAAAGCATCATTCATTCTGATGGCCGGCGGGGTTATGGCGGCCTCGCGGACCCGGGTTATCAAAGGCGCCTCCGGGTCGAACGCGGAACTAATGAATTTACCGATGAATTTGCCGATAAACAGTCACATATCAATGGGATAAAGAGTTTTTTCGGCCTTTGCCGAAACCGGACTGCCCCGCTTTAGGGGACTGCAAAAACACACTTTTTATTTCCATTTGAAAGAATGCGAATTTCGGTTTAATCACAGGAGAGAGGACATTTACCTCCCGGTACTCAAAATGCTCCGGGAAATTCCTATTTCAGACCGCAGCGACAGGCGGTCGTCCGACGATATCGACCGGCGGGGAACAGTCGGAAAAAGCCTCCGACCGGCCCGGGCAAGGAGATTAAGCTGTGCCGGGAGCAAATCGCCGGGGAAAATACCCGAGCAGGCGCCCTTGCCCGGAGGGCAACGCCTCCTCACCGGAATAAAGCAAAGGAAGTTCATATGAATATCGAGTTGTTCACGGAACAGGCCCGGCAGGCCCTCATGGAGGCTCAGGACATCGCCCTGCGCGCCGGCCGGCAACAGGTCGAGTTCGAACACCTGATTCTGGCCATGCTCCGCCTTGAAGGCGGTCTTGCGCCGCGCCTGCTGGACAAGGCGGGCATCCCGGCGCGCGGCTATGAAAACGCCCTGGAACAGGAACTCAAAAAATTGCCTTCAGTAAGCGGCCCCGGCGCCGATGCCGCCGGCCTGAGCATGAGCAACGCCCTGCGCCTGGCCCTGCTCCGCGCGAACGACGAGGCCGCGCGCCTGAAAGACGAATTCACCGGCATAGAACATCTTTTCTGCGAAGCTGCTTCGGAACGGCCGCCGAGCATACTCGGCCGCGTGAATGTCCGCTTCGGCCTCAACCGGGAACGCATTCTCACCGCCATGAGCGAAATCAGGGGCAAAGGACGCGCAACCGGACGCAACCCCGAAGAAAGCTACGAAGCCCTGACCAAGTACGGCCGCGATCTCGTGGAACAGGCCCGCCTGGGCAAACTCGACCCGGTCATCGGCCGCGACGCCGAAATCCTGCGCTGCATACAAATCCTCAGCAGGCGCACCAAAAACAACCCGGTGCTGATCGGCGAAGCCGGCGTCGGCAAAACCGCCGTCGTCGAAGGACTGGCCCACCGCATCCTCAAGGGCGACGTGCCCGAAGGGCTGAAAAAACGCGCCGTGTTCGCCCTGGACATGGGCGCGCTCATCGCGGGCGCCAAGTATCGCGGCGAATTTGAGGAACGCCTGAAAGCCGTGCTCAAGGAAGTTCAGGACTCGGACGGCAACATCATCCTCTTTATCGACGAACTCCACACCATCGTCGGCGCAGGACGCACGGACGGCGCCATGGACGCCGGCAACCTGCTCAAGCCCATGCTGGCGCGCGGCGAACTGCACTGCATCGGGGCGACCACCATCGACGAATACCGCAAGTATATCGAAAAAGACCCGGCCCTGGAACGCCGCTTCCAGCCCCTGCTGATCGAGGAACCCTCCCGCGAAGACGCCGTATCCATCCTGCGCGGCCTTAAAGAACGCTTTGAAGTACACCACGGGGTGCGCATCGCCGACTCCGCCGTCGTGGAGGCGGTGCTCCTCTCCGCCCGCTGCATCAGTGACCGGCAACTTCCCGATAAGGCCATAGACCTCATGGACGAAGCCGCGGCCATGATCCGCACCGAAATCGACTCCCTGCCCGCGGAACTGGACGAAGCCAAACGCAAAATCATGCAACTCGAAATAGAACGCGAGGCCCTGCGCCGCGAAAGCGACGCCGCCTCCCGCGAACGCCTCGGCAAACTCGAAGGCGAACTCGAAAACCTGCGCGCCGCCCAAAACGATCTCCTCGAACAATGGGATCAGGAAAAAACCGGCCTCGACCGCATCCGCGCCCTTAAAGAAGATCTGGACCGCGCCCGCCGTGAAGCCGAAGAAGCCGAGCGGGCCTACGATCTCAACCGCGCCGCCGAACTCAAATACGGCGTCATCCGCGGCCTGGAAAAAGACCTGGCCGAAGCCGAGGCCGCCGAACAATCCGGCGCACCGCGCCTGATCCGCGAAGAAGTGACGGCCGACGACATAGCCCAGGTCGTAGCCCGCTGGACCGGTATCCCCGTTTCCCGACTCCTGGAAACCGAACGCGAAAAACTCCTGCGCCTCCCCGACGCGCTGCACGAGAACGTCGTCGGTCAGGACGAGGCCGTCCAGGCCGTATCCGAAGCCGTCCTGCGCTCCAGGGCCGGACTTTCGGACCGGGGCAGACCCATGGGGTCCTTCATTTTTCTGGGACCGACCGGCGTCGGCAAGACCGAACTGTGCAAAAGTCTGGCCCAGGCGCTCTTCGACAGCCCCGACAACATGGTCCGCCTGGATATGAGCGAATACATGGAAAAACACTCCGTATCCCGGCTGATCGGCGCGCCTCCCGGATATATCGGGCACGACGAGGGCGGGCAACTTACCGAAGCCGTGCGCCGCAAACCTTACAGCGTGCTGCTCTTCGACGAGATCGAAAAAGCCCACCCGGACGTTTTCAACGCCCTCCTGCAAATTCTGGACGACGGCCGGTTGACCGACAGCCGCGGCCGTACCGTGGACTTCCGCAACACCATCATCATCATGACCTCCAACCTCGGTTCGCCCGTCATGCTGGAAGGCATCACACCCGAGGGAACCTTCCGGCCCGGTGTCCGCGAAACCGTCATGGGCGAACTGCGCGCGCACTTCAAGCCCGAATTTCTGAACCGCGTGGACGGCACCGTCCTCTTCAAACCCCTCCTTCCCGAACAAATGGAACGCATCGTGGACATCTTCATCGGACGCCTGCGCCCGCGCCTCCATGAACGCGACATTGACCTGCAACTGACCCCAGAAGCCCGCGCCTTTACAGCCCGCGCCGCCTACGATCCGGTCTACGGGGCGCGCCCCCTGCGCCGCTACATGCAGCAGGAAATCGAAACGCCTCTGGCCCGCGGCATCATAGCCGGCGAAATCCGCGACGGACAAGACATCCTGATTGATACCGACGGCGATAAACTTGTCTTCAAAAATAACTGAATTCCCGGCATCACGATACGCCAACCTGCCGGGATTTCACCCCAAACCCCGTTGAGGTCCCGCCCCGAACCCCCGGCCTGAGCATGCGCAAGGCCGCACGTCGGAACCTTGCAACATTGCGTTGTCGATTGTACATGCCTGCGGCGGCCGGGGGAAAGCGGCAACCTTGCGCGGAAGCGCTTTACCTTTTTTTCTTGTCTTTGGAAGCGGATGCGCCGGCTTTGGAGGGCTTTTTCTTGGCCTGCTGGGCTTTTTTAGGAGGAGCCGGAGCGCGCGGCTTCTCCAGGCGCACGCGGGGCGGATCCACGCTCACGAGTTCCACGGCGGCCGGCAAATCCACCTGTACCGGCAGCAAGGACGCGCCGGCGTCGTGTCCCGGACGCACGTAGGCGCGGAGATTGGGATCCGATACCGCGCCGACGGCGGCGGATTCCGGCAGGCGCACGGTGATGCGCACCTTGTTCGGCACGGCGACCCTGCCGTCAGACGCTTCGGCGTCGAGCATGACGTTGCGGACTATGCCGACCTGACGGCGTTTCATGCCCGCCTGAACGACAACGGCAACATCGGCGGGAGCGGCGTCCACCCCGTCGGGCAGAGGCAGGGTGCGCCGGCTTTCCTTTGTCCCCGGCACAAGCGGAAGTTCGATGTGCACGGGGATCTCAAGTTTGTCGATGTCCCGGATCAGGGATGCGGCCCCGGAAATCTTGACTTCCGGAGGAACAAAGGCCGCCGTGAGTTCCATGTCGCCGGGCACCGCGCCCTGCACGAGCGCCGTCAACGGAACCGTTCTGCTTACCAGACTGTCCACGTGCAGTTCTATGCGCGAGGGAACCACCTCGATAACTTCGATGCCGCCGCGATTGGGCAGGTATGCCGGGTTGACGGCCAGCATGTTTTCGCCTTCATGCACGCCCGACAAGTCCATCTGTACGGAAAAATCCCGTTCCGACACGGAACGCAGCACGCCTGCCGACGCGCGCAGGCGCAGCGATACCTTGCCGATGTATCCCTTGCGCACCACCAAGCCCTGAGGCAGACCGCGGTATTCCACGCGCACTTCCAATTGGGACTCCAGCTTTTCGCTGCCGCTCATGCCGTACCAGAGCGCCAGGGCCAGCGTAAACGCCAGAAGCAGTTCCTTGTAGCCGGAAAATTTTACGAAAGGCATTGTTCAATTCACTCCATCAAAAGGTCCGGCGTCCGTAGCGAGCGCCGTGAGGGACGGAATAAGGGGTCCGGAGGAAATTATTTTCCCCGGCAGGAGTCGGCCTGAGCGGGTGCAAGGCCGACTGGACGGAGTCCCGGCCGCCGGAGGCATATATACTTGACGCTTGAACTTTATGCGCTTTTTCTTCCTTCATCATATTGAAAAAACTAGAATATGCTCCCGGTAATGCGCGAAGAATCAAGACGCTGCGTATAAATCAACATCGCCGGCGCTGATGCCCGGCCGGGGGTGCGGTGCGGAGCCCCGGCTCATTTCCCTACAATTTCTTTGCCAGTGCCGCCTGCAGCACGCGTTTCAATTTTGTTTCGTCCAGGCTTGCGGTGATTCTGCCGTCGACGGCGACGGCCATGGCGCCGCGTTCTTCGGATACGACGACGACCACGGCGTCGCTTTCTTCGGTGATGCCGAGGGCGGCCCTGTGCCGCGTGCCGTAGTCGCGTTTGGCGATGGCCGTTGACAGGGGCAGGATGCAGCCTGCGGCCATGATTCTTCCGCGGCTGATGATCAGGGCCCCGTCGTGCAGGGGACTGTTGGGCCAGAACACTGCGGTCAGCAGTTCTACGGAGGGCAGAGCATCAAGGCGCACGCCGCGTTCGGCCGTATCCCCGAGAGGCACGTTGCGTTCCAGGACGATGAGGGCGCCGATTTTGCGTTGCGCCATGTAGGCGGCGGCGGCGCCCACCATGTCCGGCAGCGGATCGTCGGTTTTGCGGCGAAAAAAGCCGCGCAGGCGCAGACGGCCCGCGCCGAGGGAACTAAGGGCCTGACGTATGTCGCGCTGAAACACGATGACGACCAGGAGAAAGACGGAGCCGAGAATCTCTTCCAGCAGCCAGTTCAGGGTATTCAAGCTGAGGAAGCGTGCCAGGAGCTGGGCGGCGACAATCAGCAGCAGTCCGTATACGGCCGCGACGGCCCTGGTTTGCCGGATCATCGCGATGGCGTAGTAGAACAGCAGGGTGACCAGCGCGATGTCGGTGACGTCGCGCCAGCCGATATGCAGACCGTTTATGCCGGGGATATCCATTAGCGTCTTGCCTTGTTCAGTTCCATGCTTCGGCGGGCGGCGGGGGCAGTGTTTCCAGGGCTTCGAGCAGCATGGCGGGCGTGGCCGAGGCCGCTCCGACCTTGCCGACGACGATGCCGGCCGCGTAATTCGCCAGCAGGCAGGAGGCGATCAGCGGCAGTTGCGCAGCCTCGCCCAACGCCAGAGCGGCGATCACTGTATCGCCGGCGCCGGTCACGTCAAAGACCTGGCGCGCAACGGTCGGGATACGCCATACGGGGCCGTTGCCTTCAAACACGGCCATGCCGCGTTCACCCAAGGTAATCACCAGCTTCGGACAGCCGGTCGTTTGCATGATGCGTCTGCCTGCGGCAACAATTTCAGCGGGCGTCCGCACGGGCATGTTGGCGGCGCGCCCGGCCTCTTCGGCATTGGGCGTGAGCAGAGTCACACCCGTGTACAGGTCGATGTCGGCAGGTTTGGGGTCCACGAGCAGTGGCAGTTTCGCGGCGCAGGCCAGATCGCGCAGCCCGTCGGCCGTGCGCGCTCCGACCAGTCCTTTGCGGTAATCGGAGAGGACAAGGGCGCGGCAGCCGGCTGCGCGGCAGGCCGTTTCTTTCAGGATTGCGGCGCACTCGGCTCCGTTGAATGTGTCGACCCGTTCGCGATCTATGCGCGCAATCTGCTGCCCGCGGGCGATGATGCGCGTTTTAGTCGTGGTCGGGCGGCCGCGCAATGTCGCCAGCGAAGCGACGACGCCCGCGTTTTCCAAAAGCCGCTCCAGTTCGCGCCCTTCAGGATCGTCCCCACGCGCGCCGACGAGGACGGCCTCCCCGCCCAAGGCGCGGATGTTCACGGCCACGTTGCCGGCGCCGCCGGGAAGCAGGCGTTCTTCCTCAACCCGCACCACCGGCACCGGCGCTTCCGGCGAAATGCGCGAGGCTTCGCCGCTGAGGTAGCGGTCAAGCATCACATCGCCGACGACCAGCACCCGCCGGCCCGCCATGGCGCGCAGGCCGTTGCGAAGTTCAGGCGCGGTCATCGGGCTCTCCCGCCGGTCCGCCGGCCCGGCGTCCCCATGTCGGGCGGAACGCGGCGTCCGGCTGTTTGTCTCCGTCGGACGCATCGCCGGCCGGGTCCTGCACCCGGAGCGCAGCCGTTTTCACCGCTTCTTCGGACGTTGCCGACGCCGCCGGTTCCTGCGCTTCGGGCCTTGCTGTTTCCGACGTATCCGAGGCTGCGGTCTGTTCGGGGGCGGGATCGGCTTGCTCTTGTCCTTCCAGGGCAGGAACGGTACTGCCGGCGAGGGCCGGGTCGGCGCGGCCTTCCAGAGACAAGTCGTCGCGACCGCGCAGGGCCGGGTCGCCGCGTGCGCTCAGTCCGAGGTCGTCTCTGCCGGACAGGGACGGATCTTCGCGGCCGTCCAGGCTGAGGTCGTCTCTGCCGCTCAACGCCGGGCCGGCGCGGCCGTCCAGGATACGCATACTCAGGCGAAGTACGAGCGCTTCCAGTTCTTCTTTGCTGTTGTAAGCAAAACTGATGCGCCCCTTTTCTTCTTTGCCGGTGACTTTCACCGGCACGCTGAACAGGGACGCGATGCGTGACTGTATATCCATAAGGACTGCGCTCTGCGCTCCGCTGTCGCGTTTTTTGGGGCCGGATATACCGGGAGGAGGGGAGGCGGGCGGTTCGGCGCGCGCATCGGGAGGCGTGTCCCCCGCCGGATCGCCGAGTGCGCCGGGCGACACCGGGGCAGTTACGGTTTCGTCCGCATCGCCGAGAGTAAAGCGGCCGGTCGTTTTCCAGCGCCAGGCAAGGCCTTCGCTTTCGCGCACGGACAAATGCCGGTCGAGAATAAGCGTTTTCAGTTCTTCCCTGGCCGCGGCGTCGGAGATGCCGAGCAGCGCTCTGGCGTGCCCGGCGCTGAGGGATCCGTCGGCCAGCAGGGAGCGCATGTTCTCCGGCAGCGTCAGCAACCGCAGGCTGTTGGCGACAGCCGAGCGGCTTTTGCCCAGTTTCTGCGCAATCTCTTCCTGGTTCATGAAAAAGTCATGCTTGAGCGCCTGAAAACCCAGGGCTTCTTCGAGGGGATTCAGGTCTTCGCGCTGGAGATTTTCCACGAGTGCGGCGACCAGGGTCTCCTCTTCGGACAAGGTGCGGATGACGGCCGGAATTTCCGTGAGCCCGGCCAGTTTACAGGCCCGCCAGCGGCGTTCTCCGGCCACGATTTCGTATTTGCCGGGATGCGCCGTTCCCAAAGGTCGGACCAGCAACGGCTGCAAAAGCCCTTGGGAGCGGATGGAGGCCGCGAGTTCTTCCAGTCTCTCGGAGGAGAAATCGCGGCGCGGCTGCCGGGGATTGGGGCTGATGTCGTCTGCGGGTAAGATGACCAGTCCGGGAATATCCGGCGCCGACTGGGTATTGCGGATCAGACCGTCCAGACCTTTGCCCAGACCCGTCTGCAGTGTGGCCATAGACTACTCCTTGTTCAGCGCCGCAGGCGGGGGAAAGGCAACCTGTCCCTGCGCAACGGGCGATGCGATCTTGCCCTGATCCCTGCTCACGGCCCGGACGGTCAATCCCTGCGCGACGGACGGCGCAGCACGACTTCCTTGGCCAGCGCGAGATAGGATTCCGCGCCCTTGGACTTGATATCGTAGTGGATAATGGATTTTCCGTGGCTGGGCGCCTCGGAAAGGCGCACATTGCGCGGCACCACGGTTTCAAAAAGGTGATCGGGGAAACAGCGACGCACTTCATTCTTGACCTGGCGCGTCAGCTTGTTGCGCATGTCGTACATGGTCAGGACGACGCCCAAGAGAGTCAAGCCCGCGTTCAAGCGCTTTTTCACCAGTTCGAAGGTATGCAGCAGCTTGACGATGCCTTCCAAAGCGAAATATTCGCACTGCAGGGGGATGAGCAGCTCGCGCGCCGCGCACAGGGCGTTGAGGGTCAGAAGACCCAGCGAGGGCGGGCAGTCGAAGATGATGTACTCGTACTCCGGTTCCAGGCGCTTGATGACTTCGGCCAGATAATACTCCCTCCCGATCTTGTCCACCAGCTCCATTTCCACGGCAACCAGGTCCGTGGTCGAGGGCAGTACGGACAAATAGCTTGATCCGGCGGGGACCACGGCCTGTTCAACCAGGTCCGGCTGAAAAAAGCACGGATAAAGATTTACCGCGCCGGGAACGACATCCAGTCCGCTGGTGGAGTTGGCCTGCGGGTCGCAGTCCACCAGCAGCACCTTTTTTTCCATAATCGCCAGGGAAGCGGCCAGGTTGATGGCTGTGGTCGTCTTCCCCACGCCGCCCTTCTGGTTGGCTATAACTATGTTTCTGGACACGAAGCGTACCCTCGACGAAAATGTTCCACGTGAAACATCGACACACGATTCCATACAATGTGCCGCTTCAGGCAGAGAAGCATACCCGAAGGCCCGGCGCGCGTCAAGCATGCGAAGGCGAGATTTCCTGAAAAAATTCTAAAGTGCAACTTGTTGCACAATCGGCAGGCGTACGCTCTGATGCCCAACCTGCGGCCGCGCGGCATCGGGAAGGGAGAACGGACGGTGTGTTCAAACGAAATCTCAGAATGAGGCGCGGCAGACTCTGAAACGTCAGCGATTTTAATTTTAGGGAAGCGCTGATTTATTGGGGCTCCGCCCCAAACCCCGCCGGGGGAAATGATTTCCCCCGGACCCCCTCATTAGTACTTGTTGAAATAATAAAAGGGGATGCTGGGGAATCACTCCCCCTGCCGGGGAAGTTTGAGAGCGTAAAGCTCCCTCAAAGAGAATAAATCAGCGTTTCCTTAGA
>JAISWB010000070.1 GCA_031271265.1 Desulfovibrio sp.
TTCGGAATCTTCCTTGTCAATGCCGCCGCTCTCTGCTAAGGAACTTCGACCTGAACTGCTTCAGGAATTTTGTCGGTTTGGAGGACACGTATGTCGACAACTTTGGAACTGGAAACAGGCCTTGATGCCGAAATGAATTTCGAGACGGCTCTGGAAAGCTACCTTAACCCTGATTTCGGCGAGTTGGAGGAAGGCTCGATCGTCAAGGGTGAAGTGGTGCGCATCGACGACGAGCATGTGCTGGTCGACGTGAATTTTAAGTCGGAAGGCCAGATTCCGACCGCCGAATTCCGCGATGCGTCGGGAAAAATCTCTGTGAAAACAGGCGATAAGGTGGATGTCTACGTTGCCCGCAAGAACGAATCGGAAGGCACCATCACCCTGTCCTACGAAAAAGCCAAACGTATGCAGCTTTTTGACCAGCTTGAAGAACTGCAGGAAAACAACGGCACCTGCAAAGGGCGCATCCAGCGCCGCATCAAGGGCGGCTATACCGTGGACCTGGGCGGCGTGGAAGCCTTCCTGCCGGGTTCGCACGTGGATCTTCGCCCGGTGCCGGACATGGACGCCCTGGTCAACCAGGAATACGACTTCCGTGTGCTCAAGATAAACCGCAGGCGGAGCAACGTCATCGTTTCCCGCCGCGTGCTGCTGGAAGAAGAGCGCGACGCCAAGCGCAAGGAACTGCTCGGCACCCTGAACGAAAACCAGAAAGTCCGCGGCCGGGTCAAAAACATCACGGAATACGGCGTCTTTGTGGACCTCGGCGGCCTGGACGGACTTTTGCACATCACGGACATGTCCTGGAAGCGCATCCGCCATCCCAAGGAAATGGTCAGCCTCGGCCAGGAACTGGACCTCAAGGTGCTTTCCTTCGACCGGGAAAGCCACAAGGTTTCCCTGGGCTTGAAGCAGCTTATTGAAGACCCCTGGCAAGGCATCACGGAGAAATTCCCGACCGGGGCGCGCCTTTCCGGCAAGGTCACCAATCTCGTGGATTACGGCGCTTTCATTGAGCTTGAGCCGGGCGTGGAAGGTCTTGTGCATATTTCCGAAATGTCGTGGACGCGCAAGCTGCGCCACCCGTCACAGATGGTCAAGGCCGGCGACGAGGTGGAAGTGGTTATCCTGGGCGTCGATCAGGATAAAAAACGTATCTCCCTGGGGATGAAACAGGTCAGGCCCAACCCCTGGGACATCGTGGCCGAAAAATTCCCCGAAAATACCGTGCTTGAGGGCACGATAAAGAACATCACCGAATTCGGCATGTTCATCGGCATTGAGGACGGCATAGACGGCCTTATTCATGTATCCGACATAAGCTGGACCAAAAAAATCCGGCATCCCGGCGAGGTGTACCAGGTCGGCGACGTGGTGCAGGCCAAGGTACTCACCGTGGATCAGGCCAATGAAAAATTTACCCTGGGCATCAAGCAGCTCGCCGACGACCCCTGGTCCTGTGTGCCGGACAGATACCCCGTCGGCATGCTGGTCACCGGGCTGGTGACCAACATCACGGATTTCGGCGTCTTTGTGGAAGTGGAAGAGGGCATTGAGGGACTGGTGCACGTTTCGGAAATAAGCGGCAAAAAAATCAAGTCGCCTTCGGAATTGTTCAAAGAAGGCGTGCATATCCAGGCCAAGGTCATCCATGTGTCCGCCGAGGAGCGGCGCCTGGGCCTTTCCGTAAAACAACTCAAGGACGAAGAGGAGCGCCGTAAAAACAGGGAGCCGCGGGCTTCGGCCGGAGATCCGGCCGGCCGGACCCTCGGCGACATCATGAAGGCGGCGGAAGAAACGCGGGACGAAGAGGACGGGCAGGACAACGGACGCGGGCAGGAGTGAACCGTCCCCCCGCGCGGCCGCGTCGTCCGGCATGAACGACGACGGGATACTGTCGGTCACGGCCCTTACGGAAGCCGTGAGAAAACGTCTGGAAGGGTCTTTCCCTTTTGTCTGGGTGCGCGGGCAGGTGACGGATCTTTCCCGGCCCGCCTCCGGGCATGTTTTTTTCGCCCTGCGCGACGAAAACAGCAGGATTGCCGCGGTCTGGTTCAAGGGCGACATCCGGCCCGCGGAACGCTTCGACCCGCTGACCGGCGAAATCTACGGGGACGGCCCGCGTCCCGGTCTTGCCCTGAGCCTGGAAAACGGGTTGGAGATCGTCTGCGCGGGCAGGCTTTCCCTGTATGCCCCGCGCGGCATCTACCGGCTGGTGGTGGAATACGCGGCTGAACAGGGCACGGGCAGACTGCACGAAGAATTTCTGCGCCTGCGGGCCAAACTGGCGGCCGAAGGACTTTTCGCGCCCGAGAGAAAACGGCCCCTGCCCGTCCTTCCGCGCCGCATAGCTCTGGTCACCTCGCCGCAGGGCGCGGCCGTGCACGATTTTCTGCGCCTCTCCGGCCGGAGCGGTCTCGGCGCGGAGTTCCGCATTTACCCCGTGCCCGTACAGGGCGAGGGCGCGCCGCCCAAAATCATTGAAGCCGTGCGCCGCATAGCGGCGGAAGGCTGGGCCGAGGTGCTGGTCCTGCTGCGCGGCGGCGGCTCCCTTGAAGACCTTTGGGCCTTCAACGACGAAGAACTCGCGCGGGCCGTCTGCCGTTCCCCGATACCCGTGCTGGCGGGCATCGGGCACGAAGTGGATTTTACCCTTGCGGATCTTGCGGCCGATGTACGGGCGGCAACGCCCAGCCATGCCGCCCGTATACTGCTGCCGGAACGCGCGGAACTTTACCGGGCGCTGTCGAACCTGCGCGCCGCCCTGCAGGAAACAGCCGAACGCCGCCTGGAACGGACGTCCGGGCGTTTCGCGGACCTGGCGAACGGCCTGCGCAGGCTTTCGCCGCGCAGAACCCTGGAAGCCCGCCGCGAACGCCTGGCCGCCGAACTCCGGCTGCTGCTCGGCGCGGGCAGACTGTTCCTGCAGCGCGAGGAAGCCCGGCTCAAACGGGCCTGCGCCGCACTCGCGGTCCGGCCGCAAAATCTCAAGCTCAGGGCCGCCTCCCTGGAGCATCTGGTTTTGCGGCTTGAGGCTATGGACCCGCTTGCCCCGCTGCAACGCGGCTATGCAACGGCACGCAAGGCCGACGGCGGCTTTGTCCGGCGCATCAGCGACGTGCTGCCGGGCGAAGCGCTGACCCTCACGGTCACCGACGGCGACATCGCCGTCCGCGTCGAAGGAACACGGGCGGGGGAGCCTGCTCCCGTGTAATTCCGATTCTCAGGCAAAGAGAAAATAATATTTATGAAAAATCTACAGAAAGTTGAAAATTTTTCGTTATTTTCTCCCATTGTTGTTTTGGAAATGGAATAACACAACACACCGGGCAAAACGATGCGCCTTTCCGGAAAAAACAGCGTTATGCGGAGCTTGCCGCTCCTTGCTCTGCTTTGCCTGCTTCTGTCCGTCGCGGGCGATGCCGGAACCCTCCGGGCTGCCGCGGCAACGGAGGCCGGCGTCACGCTCGCCGCCGCGGACCGCGCGGCGTCCTCCGGGTCCAAGGTCGGAGCGGCGCGGAGCCCCGGCAGGCGGCAGGAAAGGCGCAGGCCCTTTACCCTCGACATCCCGAAATCCGTCGGCGACGGGGAAGCCTTTGCGCTGCGCTTCGGGGCGGAAGGCGCGGAAGCGCTGGACCTGGACCTGGACGGCAAAAAACTGCATATAGGAGCGCCTTCACCGGTTTCTGGGATTTTTGAGGCCCTGTTGCCCGTTCCTCTGGATACAAAGAAAAAACGTCTGCGTCTGACCCTGACCGTACAGTGGAAGGGAGGCGGGAAAGAGGTGCTGACCCGCAGCGTGCCGGTGAAAAAACGCGCCTACCCCGTGCAGAAACTGACCGTGGACCGGAAATTCGTCAACCCGCCCCCGGAAACAGCGGAAAAAATACGCCGTGACCGCGCGGAAATGCGCGCCGCCGTCACGACCGTAAGCCCCGTGCAGTACTGGCGTCTGCCCCTTGCCCGGCCCGTGCCGGGCGAAGTGACCAGCCTTTTCGGGTCGCGCCGCGTGTTCAACGGAGTTCCCAAAAATCCGCACAAGGGCGTGGACTTCGACGCCGCCGCGGGCGATCCCGTTGCCGCCGTCGATGCCGGCGAGGTTGTGCTGGTGTCGGAACACTACTACGGCGGCAACACGGTGGTCGTGGACCACGGCCTGGGCGTCGCCAGCGCATATCTGCACCTGTCCGGATTCAACGTGCGCAAAGGACAGCGCGTTGCCCGCGGGGACATTGTCGGCTTTGCCGGCGAGACAGGGCGGGTGACCGGACCGCACCTGCACCTTTCCTTCTATGTCCTGGGCGTAAGCGTCAACGCGGAGCCCTGCCTGGAAACAGATCGCCGGCGGGATTGACTGCGGCGGAACAGAACGCCGGGCCCGGCCCGGAAACAGGTTGCCTGCGGGGATGCACTATGGCGGAACAGAGTTTTGAACAGCACATGCGGCGCCTGGAAGAAATCGTGCGTGAACTGGAAAGCCTGGACCTGCCCCTGGAAAAAAGCGTTGCGCTGTACCGCGAAGGCCGCGTTGCGGCCCGCGCGTGCCGGGAATTGCTGGACAAGGCCGGGCACGCCGTCCTTATCTGCGACGAGGACGGGGATCGTCCCTTTGTTTCCGCATCGGCGCCGCCGGAAGCCGGCGACGGGGCGGAGTGAGCCGTGAACGCACGACAAGCGCGGGCGGCAAAGTACGAAGGTTGCCCTGCCGAAGGGGTGCGCGCATGCGGAGACCTTTCGCCCCGGTTGCCGCCGGGGAAAATGTTACGCTGCCGCGAAGGGGTATGCGCGTGAACACCCAACCTGCGGCAGACGCCGAGGACGTCGTGAAAGCCCTGCGGGCCGAAGCCGGCCGCGTGGAAGAGCGCCTCGACGCCTGCCTGCGCGCCGGGAACTGCCCCGCCGGTCTGCTTGCAGCCATGCGCTACAGCCTTTTCGCGGGCGGCAAACGCATCCGTCCCGTGCTCTGCGTGCTGTCCGCGCGCGTCCCCGCGCCTCCGGGCCCGGACCTCGCCGATGCCGTTCTGACCTTTGCCTGCGCCCTGGAATGCATACACACTTATTCGCTGATCCACGACGATCTTCCGGCCATGGACGACGACGACTTCCGGCGCGGCAGACCCTCCTGCCACAGGCAGTTCGACGAGGCGAGCGCGATCCTGGCAGGCGACGCGCTGTTGACGGACGCCTTTGCCCTCGCCGCCGGGTGCGCCGGACCCGCGCTTCCGGCCGGACGGGTGCTGCGCGCCGTCGCCGCGACGGCAAAGGCCGCAGGGTCGGCGGGAATGGTCGGCGGGCAGTTCCTGGATATGCTGTACACAGGCGGAACGGAACCCGGCCTTGAGCAAACTGCCGCCGCGCGGGCCGGTAAAAACGATGCCGCGCCGCGTCTTGAGAAAGCGGCGACCATGCAGGTTGAACAAAGCGATGCCGTGCCGCGCACTGGGCAAACTGCCGTCGCGCGGGCCGGTAAAAACGATGCCGTGCCGCGTCTTGAGAAAGCGGCGAGCCTGCGGACCGGGCAAAGCGGCACCGCGCCGAATCTTGAGGAATTGGCCGCCATGCAGGCCATGAAAACCGGCGCCATGCTGCGACTGCCCTGCGAAGTCGGGGCGATGCTGGCCGGGGCCTGCCCGGAAACAGCCGGGGCTCTCGCGCGCTACGGGGCGGCCCTGGGCGCAGCCTTTCAAATCACCGACGACATTTTGGATGTGGCCGGGGATGCCGCCCTGCTCGGCAAGCCGGTGGGCAGCGACAGCGCGGCCCGCAAATGTACCTACCCCTCCCTGCTCGGCCTGCAGAAAAGCAGGGAAATCGCCGAACAACACGCAGAAAGGGCCGTTACGGCCCTGGACGGGCTGGAAGGCGAAAGCGCCGCCCTGCTCAGAGGACTTGCCGCCTATGTCGTCAACCGTGTTTTCTGATTCCGTTCACCGCGAAGGCCGCGCAATGATCCGCCGCAGGCAGTCGGAAGCCCAGGCCGCCCGCCCGCCCCGGAGTACCGGCCGCCGCCTGTTGTCGGAAATCCGCAGTCCTTCGGATGTCGCTTCTTTCAGCCTCGAGGAATTGCAGGCTCTGGCGGGCGAGTTGCGCGAAACCATGGTGCGCACCGTGTCGCGCACGGGCGGCCACCTGGCCGCCTCTCTCGGGGTGGTCGAACTGACCCTGGCCATGCTCTCGGTCTTTGACGCGCTGCAGGATAAAATCATCTGGGATGTCGGGCACCAGACCTACGCCTGGAAACTCCTGACCGGACGGGCGGACAGGTTCCACACCCTGCGCCGGACCGGCGGCATAAGCGGGTTCCCGAGCCGCGCCGAAAGCCCGTACGACCATTTCGGGACCGGGCATTCCTCCACCTCCGTGTCCGCCGCCCTGGGGCTGGCCGCGGCGCGGGACCTGGCGGGCGGGAATTACCACGTCGTTTCGGTGATAGGCGACGGCTCGCTCACGGCCGGACAGGCCTACGAAGGGCTGAACCAGGCCGGCGCCACGGCCGGGCGGTTCATCGTTATCCTCAACGACAACGAAATGTCCATCTCCAAAAACGTCGGCGCCCTCTCCCTGTTCATGAGCCGCAACCTGTCGGCCCGTTGGGTGCGCCGTGTCAAGCGCGACGTGGAAGAGTTCCTCTCCGGTATACCCGGCATAGGCGGCGACCTGCTGGAAATCGCCAGGCGCAGCAAGCACAGCTTCAAAAATTTTTTTACCCCCGGCATTCTTTTCGAGGCCCTGCGTTTCAATTACATAGGCGCAGTGGACGGGCACGATATCGGGGAACTCCAGAAAACCCTGCGCCTGGCGGCCGCCCAGGACCGTCCGGTGCTGGTGCACGTGTTGACCCGCAAGGGCAAAGGCTATGCCCCGGCCGAGGCCGACCCCGAGCTGTTCCACGGCGTCGGCAGCTTTGAGCCGGAAACAGGCCTGCCCCGCAAGGCCGACCCCGGCGCAGCCATAAGCTGGACGGAAGCTTTCAGCCGGGGACTGTGCAGGCTGGCGGCAAAGGACGAACGCATCTTCGCCGTAACCGCCGCCATGCCCGAAGGAACAGGCCTGAAAAAATTTGCGGAACTTTTTCCCCGGCGCTTCGCCGATGTGGGCATCTGCGAACAGCACGCCGTGACCTTTGCCGCAGGGTTGGCCGCCGGAGGCCTGCGCCCCTTCGTCGCCGTCTATTCCACCTTTCTGCAGCGGGCCTATGACCAGATTGTGCACGACGTGTGCCTGCAGAAGCTGCCCGTCACCTTCTGCATAGACCGTGCCGGGTTGGTGGGCGAAGACGGCCCGACGCACCACGGGGCCTTTGATCCGGCCTTTCTGCGCCACATCCCCGGCATGACGATTTTCGCGCCCAAGGACGAGGCCGAGTTGCAGCACGGCCTGGCAACGGCCCTGGCCGCGGACGGCCCCTTCGCCCTCCGCTACCCGCGCGGGCCGGGCGCAGGCGTGCCGCTGCCGGATACCATGCTCCCCCTGCCCGTGGGCCGCGGCGAATACCTGGACAGGGGCGACGACGGCGCAGCCGTTGTGGCCCTCGGCAACCGCGTCCTGCCCGCCCTGTACGCCGCGCAACGACTGCGGGAGGAAGGCGGGCCGCGTGTCACCGTGTTCAACGCGCGCTGGATCAAACCCCTGCCCGAAGAAGACCTGCGCGAAATCATCGCCGGACACGATACCGTCGTCATTGTGGAAGAAGCTTCTCTGGCCTGCGGGTTTTCCTCCGCCGTTCTGGAATTTCTCAACGACAATGCCTTGGCGGCAGGTAAAAGAATCCTGCGCATGGGCTTGCCGGACGCCTTTGTGGAACACGGCGCCCTCGCGGACCTGCGCCGCCTGCTGAAACTGGACGCGGCCGCCGTATACGAAAAATTGCGCGTACTGCTGCGACCCTGAATCGCGCGGAATCGGGGCGCCTCAGGGAAAAATATACGCCGCGCGCTGTTTACCCTTTTCTTGCGGCAAAAAACGTGATATCGTTGAATTACTTTGCTGCACTTAGTCTACGTCTGCTCAGTTTGCTGTGCTTAGTCTATGTGTTTGATTTTTATCGAAAATCAAAATTTCCCTGCAGAGGATCGTCAAGGTGTTTGTTCTTATAGGGTTCATCGTTGTTCTCGGCTCGGTACTGGGCGGCTATGCCATGCACAGTTCCAATTTTGCCGTTCTGGTGCAGCCCAACGAGTTGCTGATCATCTTCGGGGCGGGCGTCGGTTCTCTTATCGCGTCCAACTCCTCCTTTTCGATCAAGCTGACGGTGGGCGGTCTCAAGCACGTGTTCAGCAACGGCCCCTCAAAGGCCAAGTACATGGATATGCTGGCCCTGCTCTACGGACTGTTCGCCAAGATGCAGCGCGAGGGCATAATCAGCGTGGAAAAGGATATAGAGCAGCCGGAATCCAGCGCTTTGTTCCAGCGTTTTCCGAACATGGCCAAGGACAGGCACGCCTGTTTTTTCATAGGCGACACCCTGCGCATTTACCTGACCACGGGCAATGCCGGGGAACTGGACAAGCTCATGGGCGTGGACATGAGCGCCATGCACGATGAGGAACTGATGCCTGCGCACGGGCTGTCGCACATGGCCGACGCGCTGCCGGGTCTGGGCATCGTAGCCGCGGTGCTCGGCATCGTCGTCACCATGAGCCACATCAACGACGGAGCGGACGTTCTCGGACGTTCGGTGGCCGCGGCCCTGGTGGGCACCTTTCTGGGCATACTGCTGTGTTACGGTTTTGTCGGCCCTCTGGGTTCCAAGCTGGAAGTGCTGGCGCACGAAAATCACCTGTTCTACCGCGCCATGCGGGAAGCGCTGGCCGCCTCGGTGCGCGGCTCGTCGCCCATCGTGGCTCTGGAATACGGGCGCCGCGCCATCCCCCTGTCGTTCCGGCCCACTTTTCTGGAGATGGAGCAGAAGCTCAAGGGGTCATAATACGGTTCCGGACGGAGGATTACGATGGCAGGTTCATCCTGGAAAGTTGCTTACGCGGACTTCATGACCGCCATGATGGCTTTTTTTCTGGTTCTGTGGCTTTTGAACGCGGCGCCGCAGGAAACGCTCAGGGGGCTTTCCGGCTATTTTCAAGCCGATGCGCGCAACCTTTCCAACACAATTTCACCTTACGGCATTTCCAACAACTCGCTGATCCAGTATGTGGACAAACTTGATACACGCCCGCCGATGAGCGAGGCGGAAGAGTCCGATTACGCCATAGCCCAGAGTCTCAAGCAGTACCTGCTCAAGGACGCCAAGGCGTCCGCCGCCAGCGGCCTGACTTCGGACAGCGTGGGCGTGCTGTTGCAGTTGACCTCGGACCTCATGTTCAAGCCCGGCTCGGTCGAATTTTCCGCGGAAGGCGAAAAGGCGATGCAGGAAGTCATGAAGGTTATGCAAAAATACAAAGTATTCCTGGTGGTGCGCGGGCATACGGACAGTTCGGAAAGCGGCGCGCCGAGCTTTCCTTCCAAGTGGGAACTGTCGGCGGCCCGGGCCACTGCCGCCGTCCGCTACCTGATTGCGCGCGGCATTAACCCGATGCTGATGCGCAGCGTGGCCTATGCGGATACCCGGCCGCTTGCGCCGGCCGGGCCGGAGGCCGTCGCCCGCAACGCGCGGGTGGAATTCAATTTTCACAGGCCGGAAGTCATGTCCACCATTGTCGGTTACTGAGGAACATCCGCCTTGAACCAAAAAAATTATGTGATATGGGCGCTGGTGGGCATGATCCTGCTGGTGGCCTTCAATGTTTTCTACCAACAGCCGGTACACAGCAGCGAAATTCCCTATACGGATTTTCTCGACCGGGTCAAGAAACAGCAGGTAGCGGAAGTTCTGGTGCAAAGCACCAAGTTTTCCGGCAGCAGGCTCTCGGGGCGTTTCACCGACGGCAGCCCCTTTTCCAGTTACGCTCCGGACGATCCCGCGCTTGTGGAAACCATGATCCAGAACGGGGTGACGATCAAGGCCGGTCCGGCCGAAGAATCGCCCTGGTATGTGATTTTCCTGACCTCATGGGCGCCCATGATCCTGCTTATCCTGTTCTGGGTCTTTTTCATGCGCCAGATGCAGGGAGGCGGCGGAAAAACCATGAGCTTCGGGCGGGCGCGGGCGCGCATGCTTTCCCAGGAGTCGGCCAAAGTCACCTTTGACAGCGTGGCCGGTGTGGACGAAGCCAAGGAAGAGCTGACTGAGGTTGTCGATTTTCTGTCCAACCCGAAAAAATTCACGCGCCTGGGCGGGCGCATTCCCAAGGGAGTGTTGCTCATCGGGCCTCCGGGCACCGGCAAGACCTTGTTGGCGAAGGCCGTCGCGGGCGAGGCCGGTGTGCCCTTTTTCTCCATTTCCGGTTCGGATTTTGTGGAAATGTTCGTAGGTGTAGGCGCGTCGCGGGTGCGCGATCTTTTCGCGCAGGGCAAGAAAAACGCACCCTGCCTTATTTTCATAGACGAAATCGACGCCGTGGGCCGGCAGCGCGGCGCGGGCCTCGGCGGCGGACACGACGAGCGCGAGCAGACGTTGAACCAGCTCCTTGTGGAAATGGACGGTTTCGAAGCCAACGAGGGGGTCATCCTCATTGCCGCCACCAACCGTCCGGACGTGCTGGATCCGGCGTTGCAGCGCCCCGGCCGCTTCGACCGCCAGGTGGTCGTGCCGACGCCGGACATCCGGGGACGCAAGCAGATCCTTGAGGTGCACAGCAAGCGCACCCCTCTGGACAACGACGTCAATCTCGAAGTGCTGGCCAAGGGCACACCCGGCTTCTCGGGAGCCGACCTGGAAAATCTGGTCAACGAAGCGGCTCTCGCCGCCGCCGGGCAAAACAAGGAAGCCCTGAGCATGGCCGATTTCGAGAACGCCAAGGACAAGCTGCTCATGGGCAAGGAGCGGCGCACCATGGTCCAGACCCCCGAGGACCTCAAAAACACGGCCTATCACGAGGCCGGGCATGCCATACTCAACCTGCTCCTGCCCGAAACCGACACCCTGCACAAGGTGACCATCATTCCGCGCGGGCGCGCCCTGGGCGTGACCATGTACCTGCCCGAGGAGGACAAGAACACTCTCAACAAGGTCGAGCTGGAAAGCAAAATCACCATGGCCTTCGGGGGGCGCGCGGCCGAGCTGATTATCTTCAACAAGCAGACGACCGGCGCGGCCAACGACATCAAGCGGGCCACGGATACGGCGCGGGCCATGGTCTGCAAATGGGGCATGAGCGACGTTATCGGTCCCATGGCCGTCGGTGAACAGAACCAGGAAGTGTTCATAGGCCGCGAATGGATATCCAACCGCGAGCACAGCGAGGCAACGGCCCGCATGGTGGATGAGGAGGTCAAGCGCATTATCGACCATGCCGTGCAGGAGGCCGACCGCCTGTTGCGTGAGCACATAGACAGCCTGCATCGCGTGGCCGAGGCGTTGCTGGAGCGCGAAACCATCACCGGCGAGGAAGTCGCCAAGCTGATGCGCGGCGAGAGTCTTCCTCCTCTTGATTTGAAGAGTAGCCCGCGCAAACTGACGACAACCAAGGATTTGGAAGAGCAAAATAAGCGCGCGGACGGCGCTTCCGGAAACGGTACAAAGGAGACGCGTTCCCCGCGGGCTTCCTCCGGCCGCGCCGGACGACGCGCGGATGCGTCCCGGAGCCGGGGGCGTGACGAGTCCGTTGACCGGGACACAGAGGGAACTGCGCCTTCCGGGCAGGCGCGGCGCGCGGACTCCGCGACCGATGCCGAAGACGATGCAAACGGGCTGCAGACCTACGACAAATCCGGAAAAACGCAGAAGAAATCTTCATCTCCGCTCGGCGCGGCCCTGTCCGCCGATGATGACGACGAAAATAAAAACGGGTAGGGGAATTGCCCGCATAGGGTTGTCCGGCGCTGTAACGGGTATTGCCGCGGCTTGACAAGGCTTGTGGACATGGGATAGTCATCCTGAGAACATAAGTCGGCAAGCCGAGGGCGGCGGAGAGGTGTCCGAGTCGGCTGAAGGAGCTCGCCTGCTAAGCGAGTATGCGGGGACAACCTGCATCGAGAGTTCGAATCTCTCCCTCTCCGCCAAGTATGAATTCAAGAAAGTCCCGCAAAGTCTGAAAAGCCTTGCGGGACTTCACTTTTGCTGAAATAGTTCCTCTAACGTCCTCTACGAAAATCTGTGGACATACCAACGAAAAGTTGGTAAATACGTTGGTAACGGGGGGGTACGAAGAAGGCCGTACCAACAAGCAGCATCGCTTTGCAGGATAACGATTTCCTGCCCTTGTTGGTATAAAGACCGAGCTTCCCGTCCTCGTATACCATCAAACGGCGGAGAGGATACCAACGTGAACAAACTGACGGACACTTTTCTGAGGGGCATCAAGCCTACGGGCAAGATTCAGAAGCATTCGGACGGCGGGGGGTTGTTTATCCATGTGACGGCGTCCGGTTCGCCTTCTGTCGGTGGGGTGCATTGGCGTATGGCCTACCGCTTCGACGGCAAACAAAAACTCTTATCCTTCGGCGCTTACCCTGCCGTTTCTTTGAAAGATGCCCGCGCCCGACGGGAAGAGGCCAAAGAATATCTCGCCAAAGGTATTGACCCCGGAGTGCATAAGCAGGCTGCCAAAGCTGCGGCCGAAGCCAAAGGGAAAACTTTTGCCCGCGTGGCGGAAGAATGGTTTTCAACGCTTGCGTCAGAAAGGCGTCCACGGACTCAGGCAAAGTCCAAGTGGGTTCTCGGCTTGCTTGAACCGATCTTTGGCGACAAGCCTCTCGTGGACTTGGAACCGTGTGATATTCTGGCGGCTGTCCGGCCCGTTGAACAAGCAGGACACGTTCGCACGGCGCATGAAATGGTTCAAGTTGCCGGACAAGTATGCCGCTTCGGGCGTTCCTGCGGGTACACGAAATTCAATGCGGCCGATGGATTATCCAGCGTTTTGAAGCCTTATCGGGCAAAGCACCATGCCGCAATCCTCAGTACGGATAAACTGAGGGATTTACTTATGGCTATTGAAAAGTATGTCGGCAGTATCAGCATACAATACGCTTTGAAAATTTTGCCGCATGTAGTGTTGCGGAATAGTGAGTTGCGCGGCGCATATTGGCCGGAGATTGACTTTGATAAAGCAATATGGACTGTTCCTGCAAGCCGTGGTGATAAACATGATACAGGTATGAAAACGCGCATCCCTCATGTAGTGCCCTTGTCCAGACAAGTGCTGAAACTATTTAGTGAGTTATACGATATAACTGGAAATGGAAAATTGTGTTTTCCAAGCCCTTGGTCGCGAAGTGCATGTATATCTGACATGGGCTTATTGAATGCTCTGTATAGAATGGGATTCAAAGAAGATATGAGTATTCACGGCTTCAGAAGTGTGTTTTCAACAATATTGAATGAGCAAGGTGTAAATTCTGATTATATCGAAGCGCAGCTCGCCCATAAATCATCAGATAAAGTCCGTGATGCTTACAATAGGGCAGAATATATGGTACAGCGCCGCGCAATTATGCAATCTTGGTCTGACTATCTAGACAGCCTGCGGGAAAGTGCGGCCGTTACGTTCAGCCCCGACGTTGAACCCGACATCCCGCCGGTTGACCGGCCAAGATTTGTTCTTCGACAGGGCGGCAAGGTGATTCAATGACGAGCAAATTATGAATATTGGAGTAATATATGAATACTCTTCCAGAAAATGATCTAACAGCGCTTGATGAATTATTCCATTCAGTTGGTACATACAAATTAAGCAAAGATTTCAAAGAACTCCTAGAGTTTATGAAGAGATTTCCTAAGATTGCTCCATATAATGCAATGTTGCTGCATATACAGAAGCCTGGTAGCAAATACGTTGCTACAGCCAAGCAATGGAAGAAGAACTTCAACAGAACTATCAAACCAAATGCACATCCTTTGGTCATCCTGCAAGTATTTGGTCCAGTTGCTTTTGTATTTGAGATAAATGATACAGAAGGTGGAGATTTTCACGAGGAATTGTACAATCCTTTTTATACTCAAGGAAATATATCAGGATTATATTTTCAAACTTTGGTATCGAATATGCAATATAAATACCCACTTACATACTATGAAGCTGACCACGGAACAAGCTCGGCAGGGAGCATTCGCAAATATGCCAAAGGAGCGCATATTTTTTATGAAATTGGCGTAAACAAGAATCTTTCACGCGAAGGCAAATTCGCAACAATCGCGCATGAGCTTGGGCATTTATTTTGTGGTCACCTGGGGACACCTGATAAAAAGTTATGGCCTGACAGCAGCGCAAAGGGCCATGAAGCGGAAGAATTTGAGGCGGAAAGTGTAGCTTGGCTTGTCTGTGAGCGGGCAAACATAAAAAATCCTTCGGCCGCATATTTGAGTGGATACATGGATAAAAATGGTCAGATTCCGCAAATCAGCCTTGAAAATGTTCTCAAGGCTGCTGGAAAGGTAGAGAGCTTGGCGTTTGAAAAACGTAGACGAATGAAAGTAGCCAAAGAGAAGCCGTACTGGAACATTCTGAAGTAAATCACCGCGCTGAAAAGCTGCTATTGATAGCCCACCGGGGAATACAATGTTAAGGAAACCTTGCGGGATGGCGTTGTATGTTTTATAAAGATATGTTTCGTAAAGAATGGTATACTGGTCAAGAACTGAAAGATGAATTCCATTTTGAGACTTTTGAACTTTATGAAGCGCACCATAAAGGATATATTACAGCAATCCTTGATGGTATACCCTGTGAAAGAAGAAAAACTATCCCTCCAGATAATAAAGTTATAAATCGCAGTAAAGAGGAAAAAATAGCATTTATGCGTCTGTTTTTATCAACAGACTGCCGAATGTCAGAAGAAGAGACAGAGGAATATGATATTGGTTTTAATACATTATCAATAGACGAAGTTCCAAAGGCACGTTTCCATTGTGAACAACTCGCGGAATGGCGAAGAGGAGTTTCGCGTTACATTCCTGCCGGGCAGCCAGACCCACCTGTGCCGGACGCGGGCACGGCAAAGGCGAAAACTCAGGGCGGGGATGGCACGGGCGGGCGGGCAAAGCCGAAAAGAAAAAACCTGCCGGTATCACAACGAACTGTTGCGGTGCTTTGTGGCGTGAGCCTCCGAACCGTCCAGGGGTGGGAGGAGCCGGACGGGAGGAAAACTCCTCAAAGATACCCTGGGCGCTTGGAATTATCGCTGGTGAAAGCATTTGCAGAAACGTATAAGTGCCGAAAGCTGGTGAATGCCGAGGCACGTCAGGCTGACCGGGCAAAGTCTGTAGCCCCGGACAAGCTGGACCGCTATGCTTATAAAAGAGCCTTCGATTTCGATGATGAATAATCACGCAATAAAACCGAACTAAAGCCGAACTCCCCAAAAATTTTCAATAAAAATTATCCGTGTAATGACAGCCCTTTGCGGAAACGCTATGGGGCTTTTTTTACGTATTTTTTACGAACAAATGCCGCAAAAGCCGCCTCTTTGTAGAACTTGCTCAATAACGGGCGAGTTCATTCAAGGAGGAAGGATATGGTTATGCAACTTCTCTCTGTGCGGCAGCTCGCGAAGCGTCTGTGTATGGCGGAATCGACGGTCTGGCTTCGCGTGAGGCGGGGGGAACTGCCCCCGGTGACTCACCGTTTTGGACCACGTTGCAGTCGGTGGGATTGGGCTGTTGTTCAGGCTTTTCTTGACAGGGCGGCAACTAATTCCGCCGAACATCCTGAGGCGCTGTAATGGGCGCAAACAAAGCCCCGGCCGTGGCGAGTCCGGGGCAAAACGGTCAACAATCGTCAACACAGTATCGCGCCGGGGCGCCGGTTGTCAAGGGCAGCATTGATTTCTAAGCGATTAACCAGTCCGCACTTGCTGCCTGCCCCGGCTTACTTGAGTCACTCCTGCCCGGCGGGAAAGTGCAGGGCCGGGAGTATGTTTGCTCGGACCTGAGTGGCGGCGGTAACGGTGATTCCCTCTCCGCCAATATGGATACCGGCGTTTGGAAAGACTTCGCCTCTGACGATGGGGGAAGCGACCTCGTTTCCCTGGTGGCGGCGGTGCGGGGCATCGGCCAGGGCGAGGCCGCCCGTACTCTCTCCGAAATGATCGGCGTGCCCGCCTCCGTTGCGCCCTCACCGCGCCGTCAGGATGAAAAACCAGCGCCCGTTGTTCCCGTTCCTGAGGGGACGCCGGAACCGCCTTCAAGGCATCCTCGCCTTGGCATTGCCTCGGCATCCTATAAATACCGGGACAGGCAAGGCCGTCTCCTAGGGTATGTTTGCCGGTTCAACAAGGCGGAAACCGGGAGCAAGGGCAAGCCGCAAAAGGAGTTTTGCCCTCAGGTCTGGACTCGCCAGGGTTGGAGGTGGCAGGCACTTCCAGAGCCACGTCCGCTTTACGGCCTCGACAGGCTTGCTCCGGCGGCACCAGAGGCGTCTGTTCTCGTTTTGGAAGGGGAGGGGAAGGCTGATGCCGCTCAAAGCATTCTGGGGCCGACTGTCGCAGTTCTTTCTCTGAACGGCGGAAGCGCCGGAGTCGGCAAGCTGGACCTTAGCCCGCTTCAAGGTAGGAAGGTGCTTTACTGGCCGGACAATGACGCGCCGGGCAGAAAGGCCGCCCAGCAATTCATGGAGAGAGCCGGAAAAGCCGGGGCCGCTTCCGTGGCTCTGGTCATGCCGCCTGACGGGATGCCCGAAGGTTGGGACGCCGGAGACGCGCTAGTGTTGCGTTCATTAAATAAATTTGATAAATTTCATCTCAGGAGAACTGAGATGGGAGCACCTGCCAAAAAGATTGAGCTGACGGAAGAGGAAGCGGTCGAATTGAGAATGTTGGTCAACGCAGGCACGACTGAACAGCGAATTGCCGTTCGAGCCAGGGTGGTGCTTGCGGCTGCGCAGGGGATGACCTTGCCGGAGATCTCCAGTCGTGTCGGCTTGAGTGTTAACAGCTGCCTGAAGTGGCGCAAGCGTTTTGTTCAAAGTCGACTTGACGGGCTTATAGATCGAGAAGGACGGGGACGCCCAAGAGAGATAAGTCAGGAGCAGCGTCTGGAAGTCATGGCCCTTGCGTGCACTACTCCTGTTGACGGCAGTAATCACTGGAGCGTGCGTAAGCTGGCGGACGCGACGGGATTTTCTGTTGGGGCTGTTCACGGAATTCTCAATGCGGGAGACCTGAAGCCACATAAAGTTCGCCACTGGTGCGGTAAAAGCCCTGACCCCGAGTTTGCTGCCAAACAGGCGGCTATAATTGGACTTTACGTGGACCCCCCGGTGAACGCCCTGGTCTTGTGCGTGGATGAGAAGTCGCAAATCCAGGCACTGGACAGAACACAACCGCTTTTACCGATGCGGTCCGGTGCGCCGAAACGCTTGACGGCCACGTATAAGCGTAACGGAACGACCTGTCTGCTTGCTGCGTTCGCCGTTCACGAAGGAACCATCAAAGGGCGTTGCGTTGACAGCACAAACCATGTGAATTTTTTGAATTTTCTCAAGCATCTGTACCGCTCGAATCCGGGCAGGGAACTGCACATCATAGCAGACAACCTGAGCGCTCATAAGCACAAGGACGTTATCGAGTGGGCTGAAAAGCGTCGCCGGTTGCATTTGCATTTTACTCCAACCTATGCCTCGTGGCTGAATCAGATAGAAATCTGGTTCAATATTTTTACGAGGGATGTTCTCAAGGGGGGCGTTTGGCGCTCAAAACAAGCCCTCGTGATGAGTATTATGAAACCTGATTACGCATGATGTTCAGCCACTATCCATTCGAAAAGAAATTGGTTATAGTTTATGAAAATAGGGAGTTGAATATGTCTCGTAATCCTGTTCAGTTTCAAAAAGGGATGAGTGATGCGGATTTTG
>JAISWB010000019.1 GCA_031271265.1 Desulfovibrio sp.
GAAACCTGTATACCAAAGCCGGAGAAGGGAAGCATGACAATTCTGTGTCGATCCTCAGGAATTTTCGTGTCCGACGGGGTGCAAACCGCGACGTTATCGGCTGGCGCAGGCGCTGTGAAAATTCGGCTTTCCCGTACGATATTCCCCTTCACCCCCCGATTGCCTGCCTGCGCGAACCCTCGGGATGCATGATAGCCGATAATGACATTCAAAGTCAATATGTGTTTCATCATTTTCTCCGATTTTTTCCGGCAGGCGTTTTTCTAAGCCCGCGGCGGCTTCCGGCTTTTGGATACCCTTGCCGGGTTCGCCCTGTCCGAAAGGACAAGAGCCCCGGTAACCGGGTTTTTCCACGTGCGGCACGACAAGGTTCCGTTTCGTAGTTTTTTAATTTTTATCAACGTTTTTGTCGAAAAATACCCTGTCACGCAGGCGAACCTCAGGCGCGCCCCGCTTTTTTGCAGGCGCGGCACACGCGCCGGCTGCAAGCTTTTCAGCCGTGCCGGAACTGTTTTTTGCCGCGCCGGCATTCTTTATGCTTATGATGCTGCAAACCGGCCGTGCATCGGCGCAGGTCCACAGGGCTGATGCGAACGCCGCAAAAAAGGAGTTTGCCGTGTCTGCCGTTGATACCGCTTTCATTATCGTGTGTTCCATGCTGGTCATGCTCATGACCCCGGCGCTGGCCCTGTTTTACGGAGGCCTTGTCCGGTCGCGCAATGTCCTTTCCACGACCATGCACAGTTTCAGCATGCTCGGTGTTATTTCCATCCTTTGGGCGGCGCTGGGCTTTACCCTGGCTTTCGGGCCGGACGTCGGGGGGCTGATCGGGAACTTTTCCGCGCTGTTCCTGCATGGGATCGGCGCCGACCCCCTGCCCTTTGCCGAAAGCATACCGGGCGTTCTGTTCGCGGCCTTCCAGTGCATGTTTGCCGTGCTGACGGTCGCGCTGGTGTCCGGCTCGTATGCCGAGCGCATACATTTTCCGGCCATGCTGCTTTTTTCCGCCTTGTGGCTGATTTTCGTGTATTGTCCCATGGCCCATTGGGTTTGGGGCAAAGGCTGGCTCGGCGAACTCGGCGCGCTTGATTTCGCGGGCGGGGCCGTGGTGCACATGAGTTCCGGCGCGGGAGCGCTGGCTGCGGCCCATGCCCTGGGCCCGCGCATAGATCTCGGCGGGGGAGGAGGCGGGCACATAGTCCCGCACAACCTGCCGATGACCCTGCTGGGCGGAGGCCTGCTCTGGTTCGGCTGGTTCGGCTTCAACGCGGGCAGCGCCCTGTCTGCGGGCGTTCTGGCCGCGCACGCCCTGGTCACAACGCATCTTGCGGCGGCGGCCGGCATACTGGGCTGGATGCTCGTGGAATGGAAATACACCGGCAAGCCGACCACCCTCGGGGCCGCTTCGGGCGCGCTGGCCGGGCTGGTGGCCATCACGCCGGGCGCGGGGTTTGTCGAAGTCCTGCCCGCAGTGCTGATCGGATTCGGAGGCGGCGTGGTCTGCTACGGCGCCGTGCTGCTCAAAAGCCGCCTGGGCTACGACGATGCCCTGGACGTCGTCGGCATCCACGGCGCCGGCGGCACCTGGGGCGCTCTGGCTACGGGCGTTTTCGCCGCCGCAACGGTAAACGGCGTGGACGGCCTTGTCTACGGCAACCACGGCCAGCTTGGGATACAGTTTTTATCCGTAGCGGCGACCTGGATTTTCTGCTATACGGTCAGTCGCATCCTGCTGTATCTGGTGGACAAGCTCGTCGGCCTGCGCGCCGCGCCTGAAGCGGAGCTCACAGGACTCGACATCAGCGAACACAACGAACGCGCGTACCAGATTTAACAGGGACAAGAGGGTTTCAATCCACATCCGACTCCGTCCGCCGACCGGGCACCAGGCCGGCGGACGGGAGCCGGCCGGCATGCCCCTCCCCCGAAGGGCGGGGTTACGGGGAAGGTATGCCCGGCTTTGCCGGGCGCCAAGCGGGAATCTCCCTGAAGGGAGAGGTTTCAAACCATAAAGGAATATATGATGAAAAAACTGGAAATCATCATCCGACCCTCAAAGCTGCAGGCGGTAAAAAAGGCGCTGGAAACCTTGGGCGTGCACGGCATGTCCATAAGCGAAATCCGTGGTTACGGGCGGCAGCGCGGGCACAAGGAGGTCTATCGCGGAGCCACCCTGGAATCGCAGTTCGTGCCCAAAGTGCAGATCAACACGCTGGTGCACGACGAAGCGGTGCAGAAAGTTGTGGATGCCGCCGTGGAAGCCGCGCGCACGGGAGAACTGGGCGACGGTAAAATATTCATCCTGCCGGTGGAAAACGTCATACGCATCCGGACCGGCGAAAGCGGCAACGACGCTCTGTAGCGCCCGCCGTCGGCAGACGGGTTCACATCCGGAGGCAAGTGCAGACACGAAGGGGCTTTGCGCCCCTTCACCGTTGATCTCCGCCCGCGCGGCCATACCTCGCCGCCCGAAACCAGTCGCAGTTCGCTTCGCGTTGATCTCCGCCCGCGCGGCCGTACTCTTCAGCCGCCGCCCGTCGCCGCAGCGGCAGCGTGCAGGTCCGTGCCGGCGGGCAGCGCTCCCCGGAAATCGGCTCCCCCGGTATCCGCGCTGCTGAGTATGGCCCCGGTCAGGTCCGCTTCCCGAAAATCGGCGTTGGAGAGATCGGCGCCTATCAAGTGCGCTCCGCGCAGCAGGGCTTTTCTGAAACTTGCCCCGGAAAGGTCGGCCCAACAGAGCATGGCGCCGTTGAGGTCGACTCCGTCGAATTTTACGCCGCGCAGGTTGGCGCCGGTCAAGTCCGACAAGCGGATCACGACCTGTAAAAATTCGATGCCGGTGAGGTTCGCCCCTGTAAGGTCCGTCCTGGCGAGTTGCGCGAAGGCGAGATTGGCGCCGGCGAGATTGACGCCTCTCATGCGCGCCGCCCGCAGATCGGTCCCCGTCAGGTCGCACCGCCTCATGTCGGCGCCGTTGAAGTAGACCCCGGAGAGGTTCGCCCAACTTAAGTCCATGCCTGCGAGATTGGCTTTGACCAACATCAGGCCCCGCAGATCGGCGCCTTTGAAATGCGCCTCCCTGAGGTCCATGCCGCTGAAATTCGCCTGCCTGCCGCCGACCTTCGGAGAACCGGATTCCTCGCCGAGACTCCGTAATTTGCGGCTTTCGCTTTTTGCGACAAGCCGGAGGGCGTGTTCTTCAAGAAGTTGATGCAGACTGTCGAGCGGTGCGGGCATGCTGCCACCTGGAGGCATGGGGTCTGTACGGCGGCTGCGGGCCTTGGTACAATGAGCGACAAAAACCAAGGCAACGTACAGGCCGACATACCGCCGGGATGACGATGCTTTGCCCTGGTACAATGAGCGACAAAAACCAAGGCAACGTACAGGAGCGGGACTGTAAACACAAGAGTTCTGCCGCAGGGTCCGGCGCGCAACCTGTTGATCCGGAACCGGAAGGATCCGGGGCAAGCGCCCTCGCGCCTGCAATTTCTGCTGTTCTCCGAAGTCTGCCTCGTGTGCTGGCTTGCCGGCATACTGGCTTTTCGGGAACCGGCCTACGGCCTTCTTACCCTGGTTCTGGTCATCCTGCTTGATCAGCCGCGCTCGCGGGGCGCGCCCCGCCTGCTCAGCCTGGGGACGGCTTTTGTCGCGGCCTTTGCCTGGGCCGGCCTGCGCGCGCCGGCCGCCCCGGAACCGCCGCAATGGCCGGCGCGGGCCTCGGCGCTCGAGGAAGACGCGCGGGGAGAATTGCGGCCTCCGCATCCCGTCCGCATCCGCGCCGTTGTCGACAGTTCCGTGCCGCTGCCCGGCGACCGCGTCCGGGTCGTCCTTGCCCGCCTTGCCCCCGCCGCTTCTCTACCGAAAACACAGGCAGAAGGCCGCGTTCCCGGCGACCCCCTCCCGGCCGCTGCGAATCCGGCCCTGCCGCATCCCGGCGCTGTCCCCCCGGCCGCTCCGGACCAAGCCCGGATACGTCTGCACGCATCCCCTGCGGACGCTCAAGGCCAAGCCCGGATACGTCCGCACGCATCCCCTGCGGACGCTCAAGGCCAAGCCCGGATACGTCCGCGCGATGCGCCCCCTGAAGACGCTCACCCCGGCGACGTCTATGCGGGCAAGGCGCTTTGGTTGTGGAACCGCCCCGCCTTCATCCCCCTGCCGGGCGAAACGCTTGAGCTTACCGGCCGGCTTCTGCCCCTGCGCGGCATGCGCAATCCGGGACTTGACGACTATGAGCGCCGCATGCACGAGCAGGACATCTGGTTCAGCGTCCGGGGCGTCGGCAAAAACATCGCCGTTGCCGGCTCGGCGCACGGAGGATTGCACGGACCGTCCGAAGACCCGCCCGCCGTTTCCCTGCGCCTCCGCCTGTCCATACTGCGGGAAAAGGCGCGCTCCCTTTTTTACGCCGCCCTGCCCCGCCGGGCGGAAGAACAGGCTCGGGAGCAGGGCGCGGGGGCAACTCTTCCCCCGGAGGCCGCGTTGCGCGCAGGGTCCGAACCTTCCCCGGCGGCAACGTCGCCGGCAGAGACGGCGCCCTTCCCTGAGGCAAAATCCTTTGCAGGGGCGACATCTTCCGCGAAGCCGGCTTCTCCTGCAAAGGCTACGTCACCTGAAGATGCGGCTTTCCCCGCGGGGGCCGGGCCGCTTCCGGCAACGCCGGGGCGCGTCCTTACGGGCGCGGGTCTTCTTCCTGCCCTGACTTTCGGGGACCGCTCCCTTGTTTCTCCCCGTCTGGCGGACCTGTTTGCCGCGGCGGCCCTGTCGCACAGCCTGGCCCTGTCGGGCATGCATCTGGCCTTTGCCGTATTGGCCGGGGCGATATGCGCGCGCGCGGCCGGACGCTGTTTTCCGTCCCTGTATCTGCGTCTGCCCCGTCCGACGCTGACCCTGCTCTCGGCGCTTCCCTTTGCCCTGCTCTACCTGTGGCTCGGCCAGGCTCCGGTTTCCCTGCAACGCGCCGCGTGCATGCTCTGCGTTGCCGCCCTGTGTTCCTTTCTGCGCAGGCCGCGCCTGATTTTGGACAGCCTGTGCGCGACCCTTTTCATCCTCATGCTTTGGGACCCCTTTGCCCTGTTCGAGCTGTCGCTGCAGCTTTCAGCCATGTGCATGACCTGCATTGCGCTGACCCTGCCGAGCGTCATGAGCCTGTCCGAAACTTTGTTTCCCGCGGGAAATGTCGGCTATGACCTGCAGGCGCCCTCACGGGTCGTGCGCCTGAAACGCCTGGCTTTCGTTCTGGCGGCGAATTCCCTGTGTATCCAGATTGTTCTCATGCCTCTGACCTTGCGCGCCTTCGGCAACGCGGGTCTGCTCTTTCCCCTGAACCTGCTCTGGCTGCCGCTGTTGCAAGGCTTGGTCATGCCCTTGTCCTTCGCGGCGCTCGGGGCGCTCTGCCTGGATTTGCCCGCTGTCGGCACTGCGCTGCTGCGCCTTGCCTCCCTGCCTTGTGAGGGACTTGTCGAATTGCTGGAAGGACTGGACCGCGCCGGACTGATGCCCTCCCCTCTGCTGCCGCGCCCGCACGGCCTGAGCATGGCCGCCTTCTGGCTGCTCTGCCTGTGCCTGCCCCGTCTGCTTACGTTCTACAGTGAACGCCGACAGGAGGTCGTACAAGGTTACGCACAAGGTTGTTCACAGGGTTACGCACAGGGTTATGCACAGGGTTATGCACAAAATTGTTCACAAAATTGTTCACAAAGTTATTCACAAAATTATGCGCATGATTATGCACACAGTTCCGCACAAGGGTCCGGACAGGCGGCCGCACAAGCGACCGGATGCGGACACGAACTTGACCGGAAGACCGCTTCTGTACCCTGCCGCGCGGCAGACCGCGGACCTGCGCAGGGGACAGGCCGGGGTTCAGGGCGCACCGGGAGGCGAAAAATGTTGTCGCGGACGGACGTTATGTTCCCGGCCTGCGCCCTGGCCTGTCTTATTCTGCCCTTTGTGTTCCTGAACAGGCCCGCGCCGGGCCTGACCCTCAGCCTGCTCGACGTCGGGCAGGGGCAGTCCGTGCTGCTGGAATGGGCCGCTCTGCCCGGACTGAGAGGACAGGCTGCGGGCACGGGCGCCGGCCTGCACTCCGGGGCGGCGGATACGGCCCCGCGCTTGCCCTCCGGGGCGGCGGACACTACCTCCCGGTCGTTTTTCACGCTCACGGACACCACCTCCCGGTCGTTTTCAGGAAACGCGGGACGTATCCTTGTGGACGGGGGCGGCTCGAACTCGGTATTTTTCGACCCCGGCAGACGCATCGTCGCCCCCCTGCTCACGGACAACGCCCTGCCGCGCCTTGCGGCGGTCGTCAACAGCCACCCCGATGCGGACCACCTCGGCGGTCTGCCGTGGGTGGTGCGGCATTTTTCCGTGGGCAGAATCTTCGGCAACGGGCAAAGCCCGCAGGGCGCGCTTGCCGTGCGCATGCAGGAGGCGCTGCGCGCGGGCGGAGGCTCGCGCATCGAAACCCTGCGGGCCGGAGACGTCTACGAACCGGCGGAAGGCCTGCGCCTTGAGGTGCTGCATCCTCCCTCCGGCGCGGAAGGAAACTCCAACGAGCTTTCGCTGGTGCTGCGTCTGCTCTGGCGGGACAGGCCCCTGATCCTCATCTGCGGCGACGTAGGCAGCGAAGTCCTGAGAAAGCTTATGCGGGAAGGCCGGGATCTGTCCGCTCAGGTGCTGGTTCTGCCTCATCACGGGTCGAAAAGCGCCTTTGCGGAAGGATTTTACCAAGCCGTCAACGCGCGCGCGGCGCTGGTTTCCTGCGGATTCGCCAATGTATGGGGCTTTCCCTCGCGCGCGGTGCGCGATGCCTTGCGGAACCTGGGGACGCCTCTGTACAGCACGGCGGAACACGGGATGATCCGCCTGCACTGGAGCGCACCCGATGCCGAACCGGAACTGTCCCTCACGCGTCGGCCCCAAACCGGACCGCACCGGGGCGCACCCGATGCCGAACCGGAATTGTCCCTGATGCGTTGATTCCCCGCCGGACCGGAGCGCACCCGATGCCGAACCGGACCCGTCCGTGCGGCGCCTGCTTTCAGCCGAATCGTGCCTGTATTTTTCGTCCCGGCTCTTCAGCCGTACCGAAGCCCGCCCCATCGCGCTAATCTTTCCGGCTTCCCTGCCGATAAGAAGCACTGACGCCGCCATGCGGTTTCGTAAGGAGTACGCGATGGGTCGCAATACATTTTTTTCGGCTCTGGGCGGGGGCATACTGTTGATTGCCGGCTGCGGTTTTCCGTCGCCTTTGGGCGAGAAGCCCTCCCTTCTGGAAAAGACACCGAGCAGGCCGAACATTACGGTTTCGGGCATGACCGTGCCCGCTCCCGACCCCGGCTATACGGCCGCCCGCGAGTTGAAGCTCCAGGTGCGCGAACTCGCCGACCAGCTTGTCGCCGAAATGCGCGACCATTCCCTGCGGGGAAACGTGGCCTTGCCCGTATCGTTTGTGAACCTGGACAATTTCGGCGAGACGTCGGCTTTCGGTCGCCTGATTGCGGAGCAGTTGTACTTTGAGTTCAACCAACGCGGCTACCCGGTGCGTGAGTATCGCCTGGACGAGGCCGTGCGCGTGCGCCGGCGCGAAGGCGAATTTTTTCTCAGCCGCGAGCGCGGGCCGGTCGCGCCGCATTCCTCGGTGGTCGTCGTCGGCACCTACTCCCGTTCGCCGGGCGCCGTTTTCGTCAACGCCCGCCTGGTACGCCCGAAGGACGGGCGCGTGCTGCGCACGGCGGACATGGTGCTTGAAACCAACGAAACCGTCGCCGCCCTGCTGAACTCCGGAGTGAGCAGGCACGCGCCGGACCACGCGCGGACGGGAAAAAGCGCATCCGGCGGCAGTGCCGGCGCGTCCGCCGGCATGCGTATCCGGGATTTCGACATGGCCGTGCGACCGGACGACTCCGTGGAAACAACGCCCTTCGACCGCGGCGAGGATATTCATTAGAACGGGAACTCACTGAGGGGAGCGGATTCGGACCATGAGGAATTTCTGATGAAAAGAAAACTCCTGCTGTTGACGGCAGGTATACTGTCCGTCCTGTTCATGGCGGCCTGCGGCTCACGGGAGCGGCGTCTCCCGGAGGATTTGCAGAAACCGGGCTGGTTCGACAACTACACATCGATCTGCCAGTACAACCTGTACCAGGGCCGGGCCTATGCGGCGCAGGGACGCTACGAACTGGCCAAGGAACACCTGCTGCTTGCCCTGGCGCAAAGCACGGATCCGATTACCCGGCGCGTCGCCGGCAACGAACTCAAAAGCGTGGAAATGTCCATCCTGACCCGGAGGTGATCTGTGGAAACAAGCTATGCGCGTTCAACCTGCCCCGGAGCTTCTCCGAACAGGGCCGCGGAGCCTCGTTTCCCGCGGAATCCCCGGCTGTTTCTTACGGGCCGCTCCGGGCGCGGCCTGCCCGCGTCCCTGCCGCTCACGGCGGCGGCGATGCTCTTGTTGAGTCTTGCCGCGCTCCTGTTCCCCGCGCCCGGAGCCCACGCGGCAACGGTGCCCCAGGCGGCCTCGGCGGCGGGAAGAGAAATGGACAGGCAGATGGAAAGCAGGTTCGGGCGCAAGCAGGGAGAGGGCGCGGCCGGGGTGCTTTCCCTTAGTGTCACCACGCCCGTGAACATCAACGACCTTGACGAGGCCAATCCCCTGGCGCGGCAAATGCAGGAAGAAACAACCCGCTGGTTCGTGCAGGCCGGCTACGACGTTCAGGAAATCCGCAAGGGCGCGGACGTGCTCTTTGAACCTCTGAAAGGCGAACAGACGCTGACCCGGCGGGAAAAACTCGTGGGCGACAGGAGCATAGGCACGGACGCCGTACTCGTCGGCACCTATGTGGTCACCCCCGAACATGTGCGTTTCAACTTTCGCGTGGTGCGGACAAACGGACGGGAAATTTTGGCAATGTCCACCGTGACCTTGCCTATGAACAGGGAAGTCGCCTTTCTCACGCGCAAAACCGGCGCGGGCGGAGTCCTTGCCTCCACGCCCGTGGAACCGACCGTGGTCACGCTGTTGCCCTGAGCTTCATACGCCGTCTGCCTGAAAAAAAAAAATTCAAATTCCGGCATAGTCTGTTTCCGCACGGTTGCCCTCCCGCCTAAGCGCCGGGGTACGGCGCTCAACGGCAAGGAGGGTATCAGCCGTGCTGTGGAAGCGAACCTTCCTCCTACCCGACGGTGATCGTTTCGTAGTCTGCGCTGCCCAGACCGATTTTTTCCGCATGGGCGATCTGTCCGCGCCAATCCGTGGTGGGGTGGATGATTCTGAAATGGTCCTCGTTTGCGCCCGTCTTGTCGCCGAGTACGCTCCCGCGCATGCCCGGCGCGGCGTTGACCGCGTCGATGCAGGCTTTGTCCAGGGCGGCAGGGTCGAACGAGGCGAAAATACCTATGTCCGGCACCACGGCGGCGTCGTTTTCCGCGTGACAGTCACAGCACGGGGAAACCTGGTTGACGACGCTGATGTGGAAGTTGGGTCTGCCGTCCAGCACCGCCTTGGCGTATTCGACCATTTTGCGGTTCAGGTCGTCGTTGGCCGCCCACGTGGGGTTGACCACGGCGTTGTAATTGCATGCGCCGATGCAGCGTCCGCAGCCTACGCACCGGTTGTGGTCTATGCGCGCCTTTTTATCCTCGCCGAAGGATACGGCCTGTTGCGCGCAGTACTTGGCGCAGGTGCGGCAGCCCGTACAGTATTTACTTTTGACGATCGGCTTGCCGTCGCTGTGCATGACCATTTTGCCGGCCCTGCTGCCGGAGCCCATGCCGACATTCTTGATTGCCCCGCCGAAGCCCGTGAGTTCATGCCCCTTGAAATGGTTCAGGGAAACAACGATGTCGGCGTCCATGATTGCGCGTCCGATCAACGCGCTCTTCAGCAAGACGCCGCCGGAAATCGGGACTTCAACGTCGTCTGTGCCTTTTACGCCGTCGGCGATGATCACGTGACAACCCGTGGTCAGGGGTGAATAGCCGTTTTCGTATGCCGCATCCATGTGCGCGGGGCCGTTGTTGCGCCTGCCGACATACAGGGTATTGCAGTCCGTCAGGAAAGGGACGCCGCCGAGAGCCTTCACGCGGTCGGCCACCGTTTTTGCGAAGTTCGGCCGCAAAAAGGACAGGTTGCCGGGTTCGCCGAAATGAATTTTTACGGCAACGAATTTTTTCTTGAAATCTATATTCTCAATACCTGCCTTGAGCATGAGCCTGTCCAGTTTCTGCAGCAGGCTGACGCCCGTGGGGCAGCGCATATCCGTGAAAAAGACCGATGCCTTTGCCATACAATCTCTCCTTCGTTGCTTGTCCGGGTATTCGCGGCCCGGACCGGGCATCAGTATACATAAAAAAAAGCAAACTCTCAATTCCGAAAAGGCGGGGATCGGTCAATTCGTGTGCTGCCTATACCGGTCAAGATAATGTGCTGTTGACATTCCGAAAAGGCGGGCTGTCGAAAACACATGAATTGACCGATCCACACCTGCCGGCCGGCGGATTAAGAAGTTAGTCGGACCTTCCGCCGGCAGGGAATGTCTTGGAGCGTAAGCCGGGGGGAGCGGCCCGAGCGCCGCAGCGGGACCCACAACACACGGGAAGGCCGCTTTGCATGCGCTTCGGGGCACGTTTGCCCCCGTCGGGCACAGGGTTACCCCCGCTCCGCTTACATTGTCTACAATATTGTCGATAATGTACCTGGGACTACGTCGCGACGCCTCTATTCGGTGAGTGCACGTCCACACTCTACGAAAATGTATTTTCTTTTGCGCATAGCTTTTCCTTTTATTCCTCACTGTTATCATAAATACAGACCATCGGCCCGGTCCACTACGGGCCGTGCGCAGCGTTGCGGCTTTCCAAAAAATAACAAAATAGTTGTTTTATTGCGTTTCACAGCCTGTCCGGCGCCTCTGTGACAATCTATTTCGCAGGAATATTTATATATTTTGTTTACGGCACGTTCTTTGCCTGTTTAGCGGCGATAGGCCGGGAAACATCCTGTTCACCGGCATCGACAGCCGGGAGAACGGGCTATGAGACAAGTGGCGATTTACGGGAAAGGCGGTATCGGCAAATCGACAACTACGCAGAATTTGAATGCCGGTCTCTCCACAATGGGCAAAAACATCATGATCGTCGGCTGCGACCCCAAGGCCGATTCCACCCGCCTCATTCTCGGCGGCCTGGCCCAGACCAGCGTGTTGGATACCCTGCGGGAAGAGGGAGAGGACATTGAGCTTGATCTGGTGATGAAGCAGGGATTCGGCGGCATCCGCTGCGTGGAATCGGGCGGCCCCGAACCGGGCGTAGGCTGCGCCGGACGGGGCATCATCACCTCCATCAACCTTCTGGAACGGTTGGGGGCGTATACGGACGACCTGGATTACGTGTTTTACGACGTCCTCGGCGACGTGGTGTGCGGCGGTTTCGCCATGCCCATACGCGAAGGCAAGGCCCGTGAGATATATATCGTGTGCAGCGGCGAAATGATGGCGCTGTACGCGGCCAACAACATCTCCAAGGGCATCCGCAAATACGCGAACACGGGCGGGGTGCGCCTCGGCGGGCTGATCTGCAACAGCCGCAAGGTCGACGGCGAAGCCGAACTGGTTTCCGCCGTGGCCAAGGAACTCGGCACGCAGATGATTCATTTCGTCCCGCGCGACAATATGGTGCAACGCGCGGAAATAAACAAGAAAACCGTTATCGAATACGCGCCGGACTGCGCCCAGGCGGACGAATACCGCTCCCTTGCGCAGAAAATCGACGGAAACGACATGTTCGTCATTCCCAACCCCATTTCCCAGGACCGCCTTGAGGAACTCCTCATGGAACACGGTCTGCACGACGCCTGAGCGCGCAACGCGGCTCACTTTCGGAGAACAGGCATGTTGATGATTCGCGCAATTATCCGCCCGGAAAAAACGAACAGCGTCCTTTCGGAACTGCTGAACGCCGGGTTCCCGGCCGTGACCAGACTGGATGTCTACGGACGCGGCAAGCAGAAAGGACTGACCGTCGGCGAAATCCACTACGACGAACTGCCCAAGCAGATGCTGCTGATCGTGGTCGAGGACGCCGACAAGGACGACGTTGTAAGCATCGTCATGCGCACCGCCAGAACCGGTGAGGGCCACCTCGGCGACGGACGCATTTTCGTTTCCCCCGTGGAAGCGGCGTACACCGTCAGTACAGGAAAAGCCGGGCTGTGACGCGGATACGGGAGTGCCGTGCCGTCTTCCATACCGGGCGGCCGGCACCGTAAAAGCCGGACTGAGAACGCCTGCCTCGCCGGCCGAGCACCAAACCATAAGGAAGTTCCGATGAAGGAAGTTCTGGCCGTATTGCGCAGCACCAGGGTCAATCATACGAAAAATGCCCTGACGGCTGCGGGATTTCTCGGATTCACCTGTACATCCTGTCTCGGAAGAGGCAAAAAACTCGTGGACCCGAACCTGCTCAAACTGATCATGGAGAGCGGCAACCTGCCCATGACGGCGGCCGGAGAATCCATGACGGAGGCCACGCGTCTCATCCCCAAGCGCATTTTTTCGATCATCGTTCCCGATGAACGGGTCCAAGACGCCGTGGACGTCATCATTGCCGTCAACCAGACGCAAAATCCCGGCGACGGCAAGATTTTCATTGCGCCTGTGGCGGAATCGTACAGCGTGCGCATAGGTGATCTGGCGGACGTCGTTTGAGCATTGCAGATGCATAAGGAATTTACATGGACGCAAAAGCCGAAATATTAAGCCGATACAACGCCAAGGTCTTCAAGAACCGCAAGGATCACATCCTGCGGGTGGACCGTGATACGGACGGCGCGCAGGAGATAGCCGCCAATACCCGCGCCGTACCCGGCATCATGACCAACAGGGGCTGCTGCTACGCCGGATGCAAGGGCGTTGTCGTCGGCCCGATCCGCGATGCGGTGACCATCACCCACGGCCCCATAGGCTGCGGTTTCTATACCTGGGGCACGCGGCGCAACAAGGCCAGGGCCGGCGAAGACGGAAAAAACTTCATTCAGTACTGTTTTTCCACGGACATGCAGGAGCCGGACATCGTCTTCGGCGGCGACAAGAAACTGCGCCGGGCTATCCGCGAAGCCGTGGAAATTTTTCAGCCCAAAACCGTTTTCATCTGCTCCACCTGTCCGGTCGGACTCATCGGCGACGACATTCACGCCGTGGCCGCCGAGGCGGAAAAAGAATTCGGCATCACCTGCACGGCCTTCTCCTGCGAGGGCTACAAGGGCGTCAGCCAGAGCGCCGGGCACCATATCGCCAACAACGGCCTGATGAAACGCATCATCGGCAGCAACGATACGCCTCCCGCCGCGAAATTCGCCGTCAACCTTCTGGGCGAATACAATATCGGCGGCGACGGCTGGGAGGTGGAACGCATCCTCAAGCGCGTCGGTTACGAAATCGTTTCCATTTTTACCGGAGACGGCAATATCGAAGGCATTTCACGCTCCCATCTTTCCGATTTGAATCTCGTGCAGTGCCACCGCTCCATCAATTATGTGGCGGAAATGATGAAGAGCGCCTACGGCATGGACTGGCTCAAAGTCAATTTTGTCGGATTGGATGCGATTTGCGCTTCCCTGCGCGGCATGGCGGAGTATTTCGGCGACGATGCGCTGAAGCAACGCACGGAAGAGGTGATTGCCGAGGAACTCGCGGCCGTGGCCGAGGATACGGCCTTTCTCAAAAGCAGGCTGGAAGGCAAAACCGCGGCCCTGTTTGTGGGCGGCAGCCGCTCGCACCATTACCAGACTCTGCTGAAGGAATTCGGGGTGCGCACGGTGCTTGCCGGCTATGAGTTCGCCCACCGCGACGATTACGAAGGACGCTCCGTCCTTCCGGACATCAAGGAAGACGCGGACAGCAAAAATATTGAACACCTCAACGTGGAAAAAGACCCCGCGCGCTACAGGGTTTTCCTCAGTCCCGAACGTTACGGGGAACTGAAGCAGCACATTGATCTTGAGGAATACAGGGGCATGATCCGCGACATGCCGGACGGCTCCTATGTCGTCGACGATCTCAACCATTTTGAAACGGAAGCGTTTACCGCGCTGCTCAAGCCGGACATCTTTTTCTCCGGCATAAAAGACAAATATGTGCTGCAAAAAGGCGGCACCCTGTCGCGCCAACTCCACAGTTACGACTACAGCGGCCCCTATGCGGGCTTCCGCGGGGCGGTTCTTTTCGGCCGCGACCTGGTTATGGGCCTGTACGCGCCGGCGTGGCGTCTGGTCGTCCCCCCCTGGAAAAAACAGGCCGGGGGAACACAGGCAAAAGGAGACCTTTCCCATGCTTGACCTTACCTCCGGGACGGCCAGTGAGCGCTGCGCCCTGCGCGCAGCCCCCGGCAAGACCTGCCCGCCCGCCCGCGCACAGGCGCAAGGAGTTCTTTCCCATGCTTGAGCTCACCCCCGGGACGGTCAGTGAACGTGCCGCCCTGCGCATAAACCCCTGCAAGACCTGCCAACCCGTGGGCGCGCTCTACGCGGCTCTCGGCGTACATCGGTGCATGCCGCACAGCCACGGCAGCCAGGGCTGCGTTTCCTACCACCGCACGTTCCTGACCCGCCATTTCAAGGAACCGGCCATAGCGGCCTCCAGTTCCTTCACGGAAGGCGCGTCGGTCTTCGGCGGCGGCGCCAACCTGCGCGCCGCGGTCAAAAATATTTTCGACATCTACGACCCGGACATCATCGCCGTGCATACCACCTGCCTGTCGGAAACCATAGGCGACGACCTGAACGCCTATATTCTCGACATCTCCATACCGGACGACAAAATCGTGGTACACGCGAACACGCCGAGCTATGTCGGCTCGCACGTCACCGGCTACGCCAATATGCTCTCCGGGTTTATCCGTTATCTTGCCGACCCGCGCGCGGCGAAAAACGGCAGAACGGCGGTTTTTCCCGGCTTCGTCAACCCCGGCGACATCAGGGAACTCAAACGCATACTCTCCCTGGCGGGTTTGCCGGCAATCATGTTCCCCGACCAGAGCGGCGTTATGGATGCGCCCATGACCAACACCTATGTCATGTATCCCCAAGGCGGCACGCCGATTGAAGATATCCGCGCCCTGGGCGGCTGCGCGCAGGTGCTGGCCCTCGGCAACTTCGCCTGCGCGGAACCGGCCGACGTGCTGGACAAAAAATGTAAAGTGCCCTGCACCGTGCTGCCGTTGCCGGTCGGCGTGGCCGCTACGGACGCCTTCGTCACGGCGGCGGCCGAATGCGCGGGCCGCGCCGTGCCCGAAGAGCTTGAAGATGAACGCGGCAGGCTGTTGGACCTCATGCTGGACGCCAATCCTTATTTTTACAACAAAAGCGTTGCCGTGTACGGCGACCCGGATACGGTTGCCGGGCTTGTCGCCTTTATTCTGGAACTCGGCATGCGGCCCCGCTATGTCGTCACAGGCACTCCCGGCGAAGAATTTACCCGCCGGGTCACCGCCCTGTTGCAGGAGTATGATACGGGAAACTGCACGGTCAAGGCCGCCGCGGATCTCTTTGAACTGCACCAGTGGATCAAGAACGAGCCGGTGGACCTGCTGCTGGGCACGTCTTACGGCAAACAGATCGCCAAGGCCGAAGACATCCCTCTGGTGCGCGCGGGCTTTCCCGTTCTGGACCGCTACGGGCACAGCTACCTGCCCATAGTCGGATACCAGGGCGGCATACGGCTTGCGAAAATGATCGCCGATGCCCTTATGGACAGACAGGACCGCGACTGCGCGGACGAAGACCTCGACGTGGTGATGTAGCCGGCGCGCTGCGCAGGGCACCTATGTACGCTCAGGTGTTGGAAGAACGGAAAGATTCCATCCGGGTCGCGGCCGACGCCGCGCCGATCCGCTGCGGGGCGGACAGCGTGTCCGGGGCCGTGAGCCAGCGGGCCTGCGTCTACAGCGGTGCGCGCGTTGTGCTGAACCCCATAACCGATGCCTTCCACATCGTACACGGTCCCATAGGCTGCGCCGCCTATACCTGGGACATCCGGGGCAGCCTGAGCAGCGGCTCGGAACTGTACCGCAACAGCTTTTCCACCGATTTGCAGGAAAAGGACGTGGTCTTCGGCGGCGCGGAAAAATTGGCCGCGGCCGTTGACGAGGTCATGCGGGTGTATGCCCCCGCGCTCATTTTCATTTACTGCACCTGCATCGTCGGGGTTATCGGCGACGATGTCGAGGCCGTGTGCCGCAACGCGGAACGCAGGTACGGCAACAGGGTCGTCGCTGTGAAAGCGCCCGGTTTTTCCGGCAACAAGGCCGCCGGCTACCGGCTGGCGGGCGATGCCCTGATGCGGATCCTCATGCCGCACAGGCATCAGCCGAAAAGCGAAGGCGTCAATATCCTGGGCGACTACAACCTGGCCGGCGAGATGTGGATCATCAAGCAGTACATGCGGGAAATCGGCGTGCCGGTCGTCTCGACCTTCACGGGCGACGCCTCGTACGCAAGCCTGGTCCGGGCTCCGTCCGCGCGCCTGAACATTGTCCAGTGCGCCGGCTCCATGGTCCATCTCGCGCAGCGCATGGAACAGGAATTAGGCACCCCCTGGATAAAGGCGAGCTTTTTCGGCGTGGAAGACACCGGGACCGCCATACGCCGGGCGGCGGACCTGGCGGGGTCGGCGGAAACGCGGCGTCGGGCCGCGGAATTTACCCGGCGGGAATCCGAACGGACGGTACGGCTCCTCGCACCCTACAAGGCGCGGCTCGCCGGCAGGAAAGCTGCCGTTTTCGTCGGCGGCGGTTTCAAGGCCGTTTCGCTCGTGCGCCAGTTCCGGGAACTCGGTATGGAAACCGTGATGGTCGGTACGCAGAACGGCAGGCCGGAGGAATACGAAGTACTCGGCTGTCTGGTCGCCCCGGACACGGTCATCCTGGACGACGCCAATCCTGCTGAACTGGAACGCTTCCTGCGCGAAAAGGGCGCGGACATCCTGGTGGGCGGCGTCAAGGAACGTCCCCTGGCCTACAAGCTGGGCATCGCCTTTTGCGACCACAACCACGAGCGCAAACACGCCCTGGCCGGCTATGAAGGCGCAAAAAACTTCGCGGCGGAAGTGAACCTTTCCGTCAACAGCCCGGTCTGGCGCCATGTGCGGGCACGGCCGGCGCCGGGGGAAAAGACGTCGTCATTCCCAAGTACGTCAAGTAAATTTTCGGCACGGCCGGCGCTCGGGGAAAAGAGCGGCGAGGCGCATGCGCGGCAGGCCGGCGCGGCGGAATGCGGAGTATTTCGCGAGGCGGGGCGGAACCGCGCCCCCGCCTCAACCGCTGCGGCAAAAACGCTTGAACGCGGTGTTGCCGCGCTCGCATACTTCAGGGATGAACAATGAGTTCCCGCATCGTCAACCTGAACACCAACCCCTGCAAGATGTGCATGCCCCTCGGCGCCGTCAACGCCTTTTACGGCATCGCGCGCTGCATGAGCCTGCTGCACGGTTCCCAGGGGTGCAGCACCTACATCCGCCGGCACATGGCCACTCATTACCACGAGCCGGTGGACATAGCCTCTTCCTCGCTCACCGAGGAAGGCACGGTGTTCGGCGGCGAACGCAACCTGATAAGGGGGCTGGACAACCTGATCGCCCTCTACCGCCCCGAAGTCGTCGCCGTTGCCACGACCTGCCTGGCCGAAACCATAGGCGAGGACGTGCAGGCCGCTGTCCGTGCCCGGCGCGAAAGCCGGCCCGACTGTCGGACGACGGTCATCACCGTAAGTACGGCCGGCTATTCGGGCACGCGCTACGAAGGCTGGTTTCGCGCCCTGCACGCCCTTGTCTCCCAGACGGCCATGGACCCCGCCCCCCATGCGGGCGTGAACGTCGTTACCGGCCCCGTCAGCCCTGCGGACACCCGCGCCCTGAAACGGCTGCTGCGTGAAGCGGGGCTTACTTTCACGCTCCTGCCGGATATTTCCGACAACCTGGACGGAGGCTGCGGCGGGACGTACAGCCGTCTTCCGGAAGGCGGCACGCCCCTCGCGGCAATAGCCCGCACGGCCGGCGCCCGCGCCACGCTGGAACTCGCGACCTTCGTCCCCGAGGATGCCTCGCCCGGCCGCCTGCTTGAACAACAGTACGGCGTACCCCTGTTCCGCCTCAACCTGCCCGTCGGGCTGCGCGATACGGACGCCTTCCTCACCGCCCTGGAGGAACTCGGCGGCACGATTCCCGCCGGAGAATATGAAGAACGCGCCCGTTACCTGGACGCCATGGTCGACGCGCACAAGCACAACGCCCTCGGGCGGGCCGCCGTCTTCGGCGAACCGGATCTCGTCTACGGCCTGACCCGTCTGTGCTGTGAAAACGGTCTGCTGCCCGCCGTTGCGGCCGGGGGCGCCGACTGCCCCGCCCTCAAAACGGCCCTGGAGGAAGAAATACGTCCGCTTGCGGAAAATACCCCGTCCGCGCGCTTCAGTGTCCTGAATTTTGCCGACTTCGACGACATCGAAGCGGCCGTCGCGGAAAACGACGTCAACCTGCTCATCGGCAGTTCCGACGGACGCCGCGCGGCGCACAAGCACAACATCCCTCTGGTGCGCTGCGCCTTTCCGGTGCATGATCACCTCGGCGGACAGCGTATCCGCGTCCTCGGCTATGCGGGCGCAATGCGCTTGCTTGATGCTTTTGCCAATGCCCTGATCGGCAGCCGGGAAGCTTCCTTCCGCACGGAAATTTACAACCGTCATTGCGGCGGCAAACCCTTCGGGCTTTTTCCGGAACGGCTTGATACAGGCTGCGCGGAACCCGGCTCCCCCGATGCGCGCGCCGGCGCGTTGCGTGCCGTTCCGGAGAAAAAAGACGGAAAACCCGGCCCGTCCGTTGTTCCTGCCGCCGCGCGCGCCGTTGCCGGCAAACACCGTGAAGCGGCGGTGAACAACGCGGACAAAAGCGCGACCCATCCCTGTTTTTCGGCAAGCGCGGCGCGGACCTGCGCCCGCATCCATCTGCCCGTGGCCCCTGACTGCAATATCGTCTGCAATTACTGCGTGCGCGGTTTTTCCTGCCCCAACGAAAACCGGCCGGGGGTGACCGCCGAGGTACTTACGCCGCCGGAAGCCCTGGAACGCTTCCTGCGCGTCAGGGAACGCATGCCCGCCCTGACGGTCGCGGGCATAGCCGGGCCGGGCGATGCCCTGGCAAATTTCGCGGCTACGACGGAGACCTTGAGGCTCATTCGCCGGGAAGACCCGGACATCACCTTCTGTCTGTCCACCAACGGCCTGCTTTTGCCCCTGTATGCCGCGCAACTGGCCGATCTTGGGGTGAGCCACGTCACCGTCACGGTCAATGCCGCGGACCCCGCCGTGGGCGCGCGCATTTACCGCCGGGCTACATACATGGGCATGAGCTTTCAGGGCGAAGCGGCGGCGGCGATGCTTATATCCAACCAGCTTGCCGGGCTGAGGCTGCTGACGGACGCAGGCATCGTCTGCAAGGCGAACATCGTGCTTATCAAGGGCATCAATGAGGATCATGTTGAAGACGTGGTGCGCGCGGTCAAGTCCGCAGGAGCGTCCGTCGCCAACATCATGCAGATGATTCCCGTGCGGGGCAGCGCCTTTGAACACCTGCCCCTGATCAGCAACAGGGAACATGCGGCCCTGCGCAGACGCTGCGAAAAGCTGCTGCCGCAGATGCACCATTGCCGGCAGTGCCGGGCTGACGCCGCAGGGTTGCTGGATGAAGATCAATCCTATATGCTGCGTGGACCCGTGCCTGCGTCCGGCGCCGCTCCTGCCGCGGAGGCAGGATGCGCCGCGGAGGCGGAACGCGCGCCGGCGCAGGTCGCCGTCGCCCCGCGCAACGAAGTCACGGAACATGCTCCCGTGAAGGTCGCCGTCGCCTCGCGCAGCGGGATCGTGGTGGATCAGCATTTCGGAGCGGCCGGGCAGTTCCACATTTATGAAAGCGACGGTTTGAGTACGCGCTTGCTGGAAACGCGCCGGGTGGGAGGCAACAACCTCGGCTGCGGCATGTGCGGCCGCGGACCGCTGCCTGAAGGCCCCGAAGATGCCGAACAGGGCGGCGGCAAGATTGCCCGCGCGCTTGAAGCCGTTGCCGACTGTCGCATCGTGGTGGTCATGCGTATCGGAGATTCGCCGTCAAGACGGCTTGCGGAACGGGGCATCGCCGTGTTCTCCACCTACGACGGCATTGACAAGGCGGTCATGGACGCCGTCCTGGCCCGCCGGGACAATATAGTCGCGGAACGCGCCCGTGATGCGGAAACGGTATAATTCCATTTCCTGAACAACAATGGAAGAAAATAACGAAAAATTTTCAACTTTCTATAGATTTTCCATAAGTATTATTTTCTCTTTGCTTGAGGAATAGAAGAATTCCTTTCCCCGATAAAATTGCATGACGCAATTTATTCGGCATCCAAATAAAAGTTGAGCCGCACAATGATTACCGATGTCACCCTTGCCTGCCTGCGGAAGTGCGGGCGCACGGCGGAGCCTTCGCAAGCCGCGCGATGGCGGGATTTGCTGCGCTACATCGGCGTGGACAAGATCGAAGACCTGCCTGACCCCGGCGCATGCACGCCGGTGTATTGCGAAAGCGCCGCGGACTGCGACCCGGCGGAACTCGCCGCTCTTCACGGGCAGAGCCGGCCGACGGATGAATTTGGAGGAGACTTGCCGTACGCGCCCCCGCGTAACCTCCTGCGCCTTTTCGGCCTGGACGACGCCCTGTTGCGCGAGGATTTCCGCAACTTCCAGGCCCGGTTGCGGCAAAGCGGGCTTCCCCTTGAGCCTGCTTTCGGCAACACTTTCGGTTGCGCGACGGCCCTGGGCCTGACCTGGCTCACGGAAGGCGGCGAACATCTGGTGTGTTCCTTTGCGGGCATCGGCAATCTCGCCCCGTTGGAAGAAATCATCACGGCCCTGCATCTTTTCGAGGCAAGGGAATTTCCCGGTCTGTACCTTCTGCCTCGGGCGCGCGACCTTTTCACGCGTCTCGGCGGCGCCTTGTGCGTACCCATAGGAGAGACCAAGGCAGTGATCGGCCCTCTCCTGTTTGCCGTGGAATCCGGCGTCCATGTGGACGGATTGCTCAAGGATGCCGCGCTCTATGAAGCGTTCGCCCCGGAGTTGGTCGGCGCGGCGCGGCACATCCTGCTCGGGGCGCATTCCGGGCGCAGTTCGGTGCGCCTGTGTTGTGCCGCGGCCGGTCTGCCCTGCGGGGAAGGACAGGACGCCGAACTCGCGCGGGCCGTGCGCGCGCTGAGTCGCGAACGCGGCCGTTGCCTGCGCGGCGACGAATTTTTCGCCTTGTACAAACAGGTCTGCCGGGAGAGCGATGCGTCCGCTGACAGTGCTTGACGTGACGCTCAGGGACGGCGGGCAGGCGCCGGGCTATGTTTTTTCGCGGGAAGCAAAGATCCGTCTGGCGCGGTTGCTGGTCGATTCGGGCGTGCGCCGGATAGAAGCCGGCGTTCCCTGCATGGGCAGGGAAGAACAGGAAGATATCCGCGCCGTGAAGGAAGCCTGTCCCACGGCCCTTGTTTCCACCTGGAACAGGGCGCGGCGCTCGGATATCGAGTCGGCTTGCGACTGCGGAGCGGATCTTGCGCACATCTGCATGCCGGTTTCCGATCTGCATATCCGGAAAAAACTGGGGATGGAACCGGAAGAAGCCCTGGACGGCTACCTGGAATGCGCGGCCCGGGCGCGCGCCCGGGGCCTTGCCGTCAGCGCGGGCTTTGAGGACGCCTCGCGGGCCGATGCGGGATTCATGCTCCGCCTTGCGCGCGCTCTGACGACGGAAGGAGTTTGCAGGATACGGATCAGCGACACGGTGGGGGTGCTGACGCCGTTGCGGACCACGGCCTTGGTGCGTCTGCTCGTACCTGTTGTTCCGGAACTGGAAATCCATGCCCACAACGACCTGGGCATGGCGGAGGCCAATTCGCTGTGCGCCGTCATGGCCGGAGCGGGCTGTGTGAACACGACCCTTTCGGGTATCGGCGAGCGGGCGGGAAACTGCGGGCTGTCGCGTTTTGCGCGACTTGCCGCCCGTTCCGGGCTGTTCGCTCTTGACGTTGACGAGAATGACGCCGCGCGCGCAGAGCGTGAGGCCGCCCCCCTTCTACGCCGCGACAATGGGATTTTCAAGGCAAAGCTGCGTGGACTCCGTTGTGCTTTGCCGGTTGCAGGCGGGAAATGGAACACGCATAGGTCGACATTGTGATGGAACATACATCGGTTGCCGTTGTGACCGACGGGCGGGGCAAGCTCGCGCGTTTTGCCGACGGCGTGTTCGTTCGGGTGTACAGCAGGGAAAACAACACGTGGCGTTGCGCCGAAACTGTCCCCCTGCGCATGGAGAGGACGCGGCCGCCCGGACCGGAACCGGGCGAGAGCGTCAGCGGGGAACACAGCGGCTCCGCTTCGGCGTTTGCCGAAACGCCGGCCGGGCTGCGCGCCGGGTTGCGCGAGTTTGTCGCCGCGCTCGGCGACACCCGCATTCTGGTCGCCGTTTCCATAAGCGGCATCGCGTACACCGTTCTGGATCAGCGCGGTTTCGTGCTCTGCGAAATGGACGATTTCGATCCGGGATGTCTCGACGCCCTTACGGAAGCTCTCAATGCCCCGCCCGCTGTCTCCCCGGCGCCGGATCGGCCGATGCCGACGGGTGAGCCGGGCGTCTACGCCTGTGACTTGGTGCTGACGCTGCGGGCATACCCGGAACTGTCGTCGAAAAAAATCCTGCTCCCCTTTCTGGCCGAAAGCGCTTTTACGGAACTCCGCGTTCTCTGCGGCCATGTGCCGCCCTGGCTGCCGCCGGAACTGCAACGGCGGGGGTTCGCCTGCGAAGGACCGCAAGCCGCGGACGGCAAACTGCTCCTGCGCATTTCCCCTCCGGCGCCGTGAAATGCCCGCAGGTTCCCCGAAGGGCCGGTCCACTCAAACATTGAATAAAAAGTGCATCACGTCGCCGTCTTTGACCGCGTAATCCCTGCCTTCCACCCGCAGCACTCCTGCCGCGCGGGCCGCCGCCTCCGAGCCCAGCCTGACGTAATCCCCGTAGGCAATCACTTCGGCCCGGATGAAACCGCGTTCAAAATCGCCGTGTATGACCCCGGCCGCCTGGGGAGCGCGGCTGCCCGCGCTTATGGTCCAGGCGCGCACTTCCTTGGGGCCGGCCGTGAAAAAATTCGCCAGCCCGAGACTGTCGAAACAGCAACGGACAACTTGGGCCAACGCGCTTTCCTTAATGCCGTAAGCTTTCAGGATTTCAGCCTGCTCCGCTTCCGGCAGTCCCTGCAGTTCTTCTTCGATCTTGGCGCAGACGGTTACGCATTCCCGACCTGCCGCGGCGGCATGCCCGCGCAGGGCGCACGCGTGCGGCGCGGCTTCGGGATTGCCTGCGGCTCTTTCGTCGATGTTGGCGCAGTAGATGATTTTTTTAGCCGTCAGCAGCCCGAGTTCCTGCAATGTTTGGTGCAGGGCATCGCCGGCCGGCGCGTCAAAGGTTGCCGCCGGCCGGCCTTCGTCCAAATGCCTGCGCAGGGCCTCCAGGTTTTCGCGCAAAAGCTGCGCGGCCTTGTCTCCCTTGGCCGCGCGCTTGGCTTTTTCCAGTCGGTTTTCCACGCTCTGCAAATCGGCCAGCAGGAGTTCCGTCTCTATGGTTTCCACGTCCCGCACGGGGTCGGCATTCCCGCTCACATGACTGATATTGTCGTCGTCGAAACAGCGCACCACCTCAAGCACGGCGGAACATTCGCGGACGGCTCCTAGAAAGCGGTTGCCGAGACCTTCGCCCTTGCTTGCCCCGCGCACAAGACCCGCAATGTCCGTAAAATCCACCACGGCACGGACGACTTTTTCAGGGTTGACCAGAGCGGCCAGAACGGCGAGCCTGTCGTCAGGCATCGGTACCGCGGCCCTGTTCGGCTCTATGGTGCAGAAAGGATAATTGGCGGCCTCGGCATTCTGCGCGCCGGTCAGAGCGTTGAACAAGGTGGATTTGCCGACGTTCGGCAAACCGACGATACCTACGCTTAACGACATGTCGTGTCCCTGTTGTCCGGTTGCGAAAACCGGGCTGTGTCTGCAACCATACGTTTTTTTGTTCGGTTTTGCAGGATCGTCGGCGGAAAAACATTGTTTTTCGTCGACTCTCGCCGCCTCGGACGGCGCAACCCCTTCGAGTTTTGCCGTCCATACCTGGGCCGGCAGGCACTCGTGTTTCAATCCACATCCGGTTCCATCCGCCGGATGACTCCGCCCCGGCGGAGGGGAGCCGGGTGAGGTTGCGTGTTGCCGCCTCAATCCCGGCCGTTACGGCAGGTTCCCCAACTCGCCGGGTTCGCTGACGGAGATACTCTTCCAGGGAGTATCTCCGGCTTCGCGCCCGGCATCGTCGACATAGCCCGCGAGGATGGGGCCGACCATCTTGCTCAGGACCGGGCCGGGGCCGAATTCAATGAACACGCGGCAGCCCGCGTCCCATTGCCTGCGTACGGACTCCGTCCAGTACACCGGCGAAGTCATCTGCCGTTTCATGAGTTCCCTGATCCGCGCCGGGTCCGTCAGGGGTTCCGGGGCGACATTGCAGTACACCGGGAACCGGGCCGTACTCCAGCTTGTTGTGCTCACCGCATCAAGGACGCCTGCGAATTCCTCGGCCGCATCCCGCATGAGCGGGCTGTGAAAGGCTCCTGTCACCGCCAGAGGCAACGCGCGGCCTTTTTTCCCCCGGACGATGCCCTGCAGGGCGTTTACGGCCGCCCGCGTTCCGGAGGCCACGAACTGTTCGGGGCTGTTGTAGTTGGCGATCAGGATGGTTTCACCCGTTGCCTGCGCCGCTTCGGCGACACAGAGCTCGGCCTGCCCGCGGTCGAGTTTCACGACGGCGGCCATGGCGCCTTTGCCTTCGCCGTCGGCTTCCTGCATGAGCTTGCCGCGCACGGAGACGAGTTCCAGAACCCGCTCGAAAGGCAGGACTCCCGCCGCGGCAACGGCGCTGAATTCCCCAAGACTGTGGCCGGCCGCCGCCGCCGGGCGGACCATACCCGCAGCCCGCATCCACAGGGCCAGATTCAGCGTGGTGAGCGCCGGCTGGACGTGCACCGTCATGGCCGTTTCAGGCCCGTCGTTTCCCCAGTAAATGTCGCGCAAAGGCAGACGGCTGATGCGTTCGGCCTTTTTCCAGAGATCCATGATCTCCTTGTCGCGTTCGGCGGCGTCCCGCCCCATGCCGCTTTTCTGGGCACCCTGGCCCGGAAAAAGAATCGCGTTGCCCATAAGAAACTCCGTTGCTCGCGTGAACTTACATCAGGAATCCGTTGATGCCAATGCTCCGGGGCAGTATTTCTCCGTGACGGAAAAGGCCGGCGGCGCCGCGCGGCACGAAGCGAAGCGCCGCTTGCTTTGGCCTGCCGCCTATAGTACGCTTGGCGTAGGCGCTCGAAATAATGCGTATATCAGATGTTGCCCGCTCCCGCTCCGGGTCCCTTTATCAAAAATTCCTTTATGATCCGGAACCCCGCCCTTCGGTGAGCTTCCCACTTGACGCCCGCCGAAGCCGGGCATACCTTTCCCGCATCCCCTCTCTTCAGAGAGGGGGCAATTCACCCGGCGCAGAGTCATCCGGCAGACGGAGCCGAATGTGGATTGAAACATCCTTGCCGACAGGAGGCATTATGGCCGGTTTTGTGAACGCCGCCGATGTTGCGGCAGCGGCTGTAGAAGTTGAACGTAGAGGATACGGTTTTTACCGCCGGGCGGAAAGCAAGGCCGGCACCGTTGCCGACAAAGAACTGTTCGCCTTTCTGGCTGAAGAGGAACTGCACCATGAACGCCTTTTCACCTCCATGCTGGAGCGACTGGGCGGCGTGGCGCTGCCCGCGGGCAGCTCCGATAAGGAGTATCAGGCGTATGTGAAAGACCTTTTGGATTCCCATTGCCTGTTTCTGCCCGAACAGGAGGGACAATTTCTGCAGGAGCCGCTGCGCGCCGCGGTACGGCTTGAAAAAGACACCCTGCTTTTCTTCACGGAAATCGAGGGACTGGTGCCGGACTCGGAAAAAAACACGGTGCGCGAGTGTGCCGACGAGGAACGACGACACCTGAAAAAACTGTTGACCAGACTGTAAACAGTGTCCGGACGCTGCCCGGCATACCGCTCCCGCGACGCACTCCCTTTACGGTTACGGGCAAAGCAACGCTTTCGGCAAAGAGCCGGGCGCCGCTCTTGTAATGTTGTCCTGCCGCATGTTCCGTTGCGTATATGCGCCGGAGCATGCGGCGTTCCCCTGTTTTTTCGGAAGTTGACCTGGGAGTTCCCCGTTTCGAAAACAACGCAAACATGATAAAAGGAAATTTTGATGAGCAAAAACCGACAGGATGCCGTGGACTACCAGGAAAACGCGCCTATGGAACAGGTGCGTGAACTGCTCTTCGGTTCACAACTGAAAGGTATGGAAACACGCATGTTGCGGCAGGAAGAACGCCTGATGCGTGAAATAGCGGACGTGCGCGATGCCCTCAAGTCCCGCCTGGATTCCCTTGAAAATTTTATGAAAAGCGAAACCGGCTCCCTGCTCGGACGCCTTCAGCAGGGACTTGCGGAACAGGCCGACGCCCTGAAAGCCGAACAGCGCGAGCGTGTCGAATCCGTCAAGGCCGAGCAGCGGGAGCGTGCCGAAGCCGTCAAGGCCGAACAGCGGGAGCGCGACGAGGCCGTCAAGGCCGAACAACGCGAACGCGTCGAGGCTCTGGCCCGGACGGCCAGGGATCTGGCTGCCGCGGAAGAAAGCTTCACGGGCAGGCTTGCCAAGATATCCAATACCTTGGACAGCACCGAACGGGAACTGCGCCAACTGCTTCTCAGCGAAAACAACGCCCTTGCGGCCAAGGTGGAAGCCCGTTACCAGGATGCCCTCAACGTCCTGTCCAATACCGCCTCGCAGATCCGCCACGATATGGTATACCGCGCGGCCCTGTCCAACATGCTTACCGAGGTCGCCGTCAAACTGAGCGGCCGATGGACCCTGGACATGGCGCACATGCTCACGATGGGCGACGGCAGTCCCTCCGACACGGCAGGCGACGGCTCTGAGTCCTGACTCTGCCGACCCCCGCGCGCCCGCGCCGGAGCATCTTTCCGGACAAGCGGCCCTTGCGGCCTGTTCTCCTGCCGACTCCCGCGCGCCCGCGCCGGAGTACGCCGATGTTGCGCCCGCTCCCGGTGATACGCGTACGGACGAGGAGATGGAACGGCTGCGCACCCTGCTTTTCCACAGGGAACTGCTCCTGCTGGAGCAGGTGCGCGCCCGCCTGGACAGCCCGGATGCCAGGGCCGGGGATGTCGGCTCCGTGCTTGCCGAAGCCCTGCTCTTGAGCTCCCGCGAAGACGACAGGCTGAAGATGGCCATGGAACCGTTGGTCGACAGCATCGTCAAGGAATCTCTGCGCGGCAATCCCCACGAGTTCAGCGAATCCCTTTTTCCCCTTATGGGACCGTCCATCCGCAAGTCCATCGCCGAGTCGTTCCACTCCATGCTGGAAAGCTTCAGCAAAAGCATGGAAATATCCTTTTCCTGGAAAGGCCTCCGCTGGCGTTTGGAAAGCCTGCGCACCGGCAAACCGTTCAGCGAGGTCGTGTTGCTGCACACCCTTGTCTACAGGGTGGACGCGGTCTATCTCATTCACAGCGCCACCGGCATCAGCTTGGCAAGCGTGATGGACGAGGGGGCGCAATCCGGCGACTCGGACTTGGTGTCCGCCATGCTCACGGCCATACAGGACTTTGTCAACGATTGTCTGGCCTACGGTAAAAAGGAGGACCTCGACTTTCTGCGGCAAGGCGAATATTCTCTGCTGGTGGAGCGCCGTCCCGCCGCGTACCTGGCCTGCGTGGTACGCGGCGCACCGCCTGCGGACTACCGCACGCAAATGCGCGCCTGTCTCGAATACCTGGTCATGGAATACGCCGGGCAGTTGGCGAATTTCAAGGGTGACACCGGTGCTTTCGCTGCCGCCCGGCCCCGCTTGGAGAAACTGCTCGGCAGCCGCTATGTGGATGAAGATAAGCCGCTGCCCGTCTGGATCAAGCTTCTGGTCGCCGCCCTAATCGCCGCCTGTCCAGGCGGTGCCGCCTACATTTTCTACAGGCACCATACGAACACGGTACGCGCCGCGGAAGAGGCCGAACGCCGCCGCAGCTTCCGCGCGGACATGCTTGCTTCTGTGGATTTGTTGCGCCGCGAGCCCGGTTTGCTGGTCATTCACGTGGCAGAGCAGCCGTCCGTGGAGATATCCTCCCCCGCAGACCCCGCAAGTTCTTCGGACAGTTCAGGGCAACACCCGGATGCGCCTTTGAAGAACGCAAGCGGGGAAGTGTCCACACCCCAAACTTCTGCAACTTCCGCAGACTCCGCGGCTTCCAAGGTCTCCACAGACTCGGCGAGTTCTTCGGACAGTTCAGGGCAAGGCCCGGATGTGCCTTTGGAGAACGCAAGCGGGGAAGTGTCCCCACCCCAAACTTCTGCAACTTCCGCAGACTCCGCGACTTCCAAGGCATCCACAGACTCGGCAAGTTCTTCGGACAGTTCAGGGCAAGGCCCGAATGTACCTTTGGAGAACGCAAGCGAGGAAGTGTCCCCGCCCCAAACTTCTGCAACTTCCGCAGACTCCGCGGCTTCCAAGGTCTCCACAGACTCGGCAAGTTCTTCGGACAGTTCAGGGCAAGGCCCGAATGCACCTTTGGAGAACGCAAACGATGCGGTCTCACCCCCCGCGGCTCCCGCAACACCGCAGACCACTCGGGACCAATCAGGACAAGGTCCGGACACTCCTCAGGAAAAATCAGCCGGGGAAACGTCTCTCCCGGTGTCCCGCAGCGTCGGCGCGCCGTGGGCAGTCGTATGCCTGAAAGACAGTTTGGCGCGGACTCCCGAAGAGGTGCTGCGCGAACACGGCAAAGACCCCTCGCTGTTCAGGTTCACGCTGATTCCCTTCATCTCGTATGAACCGGACATGGTCAGTAAAAGAGTGGACCTTTCCATCCGGCCGCCGGAAAACGTCTCCATGCGTTTCGACAACGGCGTCATCTACCTTTCCGGCACGGCGCCGATGGATTGGACGATCGAAGCCCGCCGCAAGGCCCTGGCCCTGCCGGGGGTCAAGGATGTGGACATACGCGAACTGTCCGATCCGCGCACGGCAAAGTTGGCGGCCATGATCCGCGAAGTGCAGGGGGCGAGCGTGGTATTCGCGCTGGGCAAGGACGTTCCGGTCCTTGATGATGTGCCCAAGCTGACGCGTCTTGTGGACACACTTGCGGACATGGAGCGTCTGGCCGCCGAAATGGGCATGGCCGTCAACCTTACCATCTTCGGCCACGCCGATACCGTGGGCACGGTCGCGCGCAATTACGAAATAAGCCAGGCCAGAGCCAAGGTCATCGCCGCCATGCTTTACGCCAGAGGCTCCGCCATGCCTCTGGCCATTTACGGCCTGGGCGCGGATTACGCCCTCAAATCCGAAGGCCCGGACCAGTCCAGCAGGCGCATAGAACTGCGCGTTCATCTTTCCCCCGCAGCCGGACCGGAACTGAATTTCATCAATCCTTGAGACAACTTTGCTTCGACGCGAAAATCTCCCTAAGTGATGCCGTGTATTGCTGTTATCGCGCTCAATGACGATTGTGTGTGCTTTTCACATGATATGACGCTCAGGAGGTAAGACTTCTGCAAAAGCATCCAACCAGGACTTACACTGCTTTCACTATGACAGCCGCCATGCTGATCCCGGCATATTTCATCCACATTCCCGCTCACGTCATATAATCCTAATCCGCCCCGGCATTAAAGCCTGCTGCAAGCAAACGCCGCACATCCCGGTGCGGGGATTCTCCAAACTCACGTTTATACTCTCGGCTGAACTGCGCTGTACTTTCATATCCCACATCCAACGCCGCCGATGCGGCATCTTTATCCGCCGTCAACATAAGGCGCTGGGCTTCATACAAACGCAGGCGTTTCTGAAACTGGAGAGGACTGAGCGTGGTTACCCGGCGGAAGTGCCGGTTGAATGTTGATTCCGCCATATTCACCTGTTGAGCCAGTACATCAATTCGCAAGGGCTCCCGGTAATTTTTCCGCAGCCAACTGACGGCTAAAGCAATCTGATTGATTTGCGTACCCTGTGTACT
>JAISWB010000097.1 GCA_031271265.1 Desulfovibrio sp.
GATTCTTCGCTACGCTCAGAATGACAAAAGCGTAGTCATTCTGAGCCGTAGCGAAGCGAAGGCGAAGAATCTATCTTGATGTCTTTTGCCTTTCCTGCATTAATCAGCGTTTCCTTAGAGCAACAGCGTCTGCAGGTCATCGGGCGCGGCGAACCGACAGGCCCAGGCCGGCAGGCTTTGCGCGCCGATCTCCGGCGAATCCAGACGGGCGTGGTGCAGGTAAAATTCAGGCGCTTCGGGCGTTGCCCGGAACGGGCAGGCGCTCCCGCCGTACAGCGCATCTCCGCACAAGGGAAATCCCGCCGCGGCCAGAGCGGCCCGCACCTGGTGCCGGGCGCCGCGCATGATGTCCACGCGCACAAGGCTGACCTCTTCAAGACCTTCACCTGCCCGCAGGCGCGGCAAAGGGAGAACCCGGCAATGTCTGGTTGCGTCCGGAGTGTTCTCCGGCAGCGCCGCCGTAACGGAACGGTTGTCCGTGAGCAGTCTGCGCGCAAGCAGCAAAGGCGCCGTGAGCCTGCCCTGCGCCACCGCCAGATAAATTTTGCGGGTCAGCCCGTTGCGTTCGGCAAGGCGGAAACGCGCGGACGCCCGCGCGTTCAGGGCGGCGACCACCAGGCCGGAGGTCGCGCGGTCAAGGCGCGTTAAAAAATGCAGCCCGCCGGCGTCTTCCCTTGAGAGCATCTTCCGCGCGAGGCTTTCCAGGCTCGCGTGCGGGCTGCCCGCAACATGCGCGCTGTGCAGGCCGGAAGCCTTGTCGAACACGATATAATCAGCCGTCCGCGCAACGATACGCAGCGCGCCGGAAATTTCCTTATAGTCTGCAATCTTTCCTTTGACGTGCAGCGTTTCGGAAATTCCCTTATGCTCCGCAACCTCTCCCTTCAGGAAACTCCCCGCCCCGCCGCGGAGGGCAACAGCACTCAGCGGCGCCGCTTCCAGAATGTCTCCGGCGCGGGTGAGGTATCCCGGCGCGCGCGCCTGTCCGTTCACGCTGATGCGGCAACTCGCCCAGAGCCTGCGCCGGGCGCGCAGGCCGCTGCCCGGCAGGGCCTCCCCCAAAGCGGCGTCCAGCCGCGAAGCGGGGGCATCGGGCGCGCGCACATGGCGCAACGGGAAAAGTTCCGCAAAATCCCGCATGCACATAGTCATCAGAAATTTTTTATGACCAGAAACATCTCCCTGCAGGGCTATTCCCGCTCAACGTCAGGGCAGGCCGGGTGACAGAGGGCCGCAGCTCCGAGGAACAAGAGATTCCGTTCAGCGTCCGGGCAGGCCTTTCACATATCCCGCGGAAAAATCGTACTGTCCGCGGACATTGATATGACTGTCGGCGCATGACGCCGAGGCGAGGGCGAGGGCAAGGGCGAGCAGCAGCAGGGCGGGCCGAAGCATACGCGCCCATCGGCGCGGTGTTCCGAACAGTGACACGGCAACCTCCCGGACCGGCAAAGGAGACGCGCACAGCGCCTCCGTCCGGCTTTTCTTTTTGCCCATCATACCCTATACTGTTTAAGAAAACCAGAGCGGAGGTCCCCCTGGGGCCTCCGGCCCATCCTTGCCGGAGACTTTATGATTTCTCAGGAACAACTCATGGAACGGGTCATCGAACGCGTGGCGGACGCCGTGGCGGAAAGCGTCAAACAGACCGTTGTCGATGCCGTGCAGCGCGAACTCTCCGCGGGCATGGCCAAGGCCGCGGTGGAAAGCGAATTTTACCGCAAGGTCAACGACGAGATGCTCAACGGCCTGCGCGGCATCTACAGGGAAATCTCCAGTGCTTCGACCGACGGCGCGGGAGCGGACAATGCCGGGCAAACGCAGAAATTGTTCAGCGACGCTTCCAGGCAGCTTGAGGAAATCATGGAAACCACCCTGCGGGCCACGGAAAACATCATGGAAACCGTGGAAACCTTGCAGGAACAGCAGCTTGAGGCGGGCGAAATCATCGCCTCCCTCGAACTCGGCCCGGAACAGGAAAAAGACCTGACCCGCCTCGACGCCATGAACCATGCCCTGGAAAACGCGCTGACACGGATCGTCTCCGAGCTGAGTTTTCAGGACCTGACCGGACAGCGCCTGAAAAAGGTCGTCGCCGCCCTGGGGTCCATCCGGGAAACAGTCTTTGATCTCTATGTTTCCACAGGGTTGATGATGAAGACGCGCGAGGAAACCCCGGAAAAAGACATCGCCGAAATCGCCGCGGACAGCCGGCGCAGGGTGGCAGAAATCAAGAATTCCGAACTGAAAGGTCCGCAAACGGGCACATCGCAGGCCGCGGTGGACGAACTGCTCGCCGGTCTGGGACTTTAGGAATACCTTGTATGTTCCCTGCCTCCGCGGCGGTTGTCGGGGCCGGACTCGCCGGCTGCGAATGCGCCGTTGCTCTGGCGGATGCCGGCCTCCAGGTCACGCTCTTTGAAATGAAACCGTTGCGCTTTTCCGGGGCGCACGTTAGTCCGGATTTCGCGGAACCGGTCTGTTCCAACTCTTTCCGCTCCGAGGATCCGCATTCGGCCGCGGGCATGCTGAAAGAAGAAATGCGCGCCCTGGGCAGCCTGTGCATGCAGGCGGCGGACGCGACACGGGTGCCGGCGGGCAAGGCCCTGGCCGTGGACCGCCGGCGTTTCGCCGCGTGGATGACCGCGCGCGTGTCGGCCCACCCCGGTATCCGCGTCGAGCGCAGGGAGATCCTCTCCTTCGGCGCGCCGGGCGATCCTTACCGTGATGCGGCCCTGCGGGGATACGATGTATTGATCGTCGCCGCCGGACCGTTGCTCGGCGCTGCGCCTGCCGCGTCGCTCGCCGCGCTGACCGGCGAAGATGCCCTGTATTTTTACGATGCCGTGGCCCCGATTGTGGACGGCGCAACGCTGAACCGCGAGGTCGTCTTTGCCGCTTCCCGCCGCAACCCGGATGACGGAGACTACCTGAACTGTCCCATGACCGGCGACGAATACGCGCGCTTCCACGCGGCCCTGGCAACGGGCAGACGCATCCCGGCCCGTCCCTTTGAAGACGAAAAACACTTCGAGGGCTGCATGCCGATCGAAACTCTGGCGGAACGCGGTTTCATGACTCTGGCCTTCGGGCCCATGAAACCGGTCGGGTTCATCGACCCGCGCACGGGCAGACGCCCGTTCGCCGTCTTGCAGTTGCGCCCTGAAAACCTGAACCGGGACATGTTCAACCTTGTGGGTTGCCAGACCAAGCTGGCTTATGGCGAGCAGGAGCGCGTCTTTCGTCTGGTTCCCGGCCTGGAACGCGCGGAATTCGCGCGCCTGGGCAGCATGCACCGCAACACCTTCGTCAACGCCCCCAAGGTGCTGGCGGAGGATCTTTCTCTGAAGTCCGCGCCCGGCGTCTTTCTTGCGGGCCAGCTTACCGGGGTGGAAGGCTATATGGAGTCGGCGGCCTGCGGCTTGTGGCTGGGCAGGCATCTGGCCGCGCGGGCACGCGGGAAATCCCTGCCGCCGCCGTCGCCGGAAACGGCCCTGGGATCGCTGCTCGGACACCTGCGCACGCCGAATCCGCATTTTCAGCCGAGCAACGCGCAGTTCGGGCTGATGCCCCCTTTGGACGTCAAGGCGGGCAAAGTTGAGCGCAAACGCCTTTACGCGGAGCGGGCGCG
>JAISWB010000002.1 GCA_031271265.1 Desulfovibrio sp.
TGCACGTCTTCGATGTTCATGCCGTAGCGGGCCGCGGCTTCACGCCGGATATGCACGTTTATATAGCGTCCGCCGGTCAGGGATTCCGCAAGGGCCGAACTGACGCCGGGGACGCCGCGAGCGGCGTTCTGCACCATGACGGCGGCCCGGTCTATGCTTGTCGGGTCCGGGCCGGAAACCTTGACGCCGATGGGGCTTTTGACGCCGGTGGACACCATGTCTATGCGGCTGCGTATGGGGGGAACCCAGAGGTTGGCGACTCCCGGCAGTTTGACGGCGGCGTCGAGTTCCTCGACAATGCGTTCGGCGGTCATGCCCGGCCGCCATTGATCGACCGGCTTCAGGCGGATCGCCGTTTCAATCATTTCAAGAGGAGCCGGGTCCGTGGCGCTTTCCGCGCGGCCCGCCTTGCCGAACACGCTTTCCACCTCGGGCACGCTTTTGATCATCTTGTCCGTGCGCTGCAGAATGCGGCCGATCTCCGCCACCGAAACGCCGGGCAGGGTTGTGGGCATGTACAGCAGATCGCCTTCGTCCATGCGCGGCAGGAATTCTCCGCCCAGGCGCGACAGCGGCCAGAGCGATGAGATTAAAGCCAGCAGCGCGATGGACAGCGTTATTTTGGGCCTGCGCAGGACGGCGTTGATCGCGGGCGTGTACAGGCGGATCAGAAAGCGGGTGACGATGTTGCTTTGTTCGGTGGGAATTTTGCCGCGCACCCACAACTCCGTCAGCACCGGGATAATGGTGACGGACAGGAAAGCCGCGCCGCCCATAGCGTAGAGCTTGGTCAGGGCCAGAGGCCGAAAAAGGCGGCCTTCCTGTCCTTCCAGGGCAAAGACGGGGATAAAGGACAGGGTGATGATCAGCAGGCTGACGAACAGCGCCGGGCCGACCTCCACGGCCGCTTCCGTGACCAGTTGCCGGCGCAGGGCCGGGGAAAGGGGTACGCCGGGGAACTCGCGCTGCCGGCGTTCCAGCTTGCGGTGCGTGTTTTCCACCGTGACCACGGAGGCGTCCACCATGGCCCCCACGGCTATGGCTATGCCCCCCAGGGACATGATGTTCGCGCTCACCCCCTGGTAGTACATGAGGATGAAGGCGGCAAAGAGCGCGACGGGCAGGGCCAGGACGGCCACCAGCGCCGAGCGCAGGTGCTGGAGGAAAACAGCGCAGACGACGGCCACCACGAGGAATTCTTCCGCGAGATTCTGACTGAGGTTTTCGACGGCGCGTTCGATGAGCGCGCTGCGGTCATAGGCGGTCACGATCTCCATGCCGGGGGGCAGGCTCTGTTTCAGGCTTTCCAGCCTGGTCCTTACGGCGGCGATGACCGAGCGGGCGTTTTCGCCGGAACGCATCAGCACGATGCCGCCCGCGACTTCGCCGTTGCCGTCGAGTTCCGCCAGTCCGCGCCGCATTTCAGGCCCTATGCGGATTTCCGCCACATCCCCCAGGTAGATCGGCGTGCCGCCGGGCGTGCTTTGCAGCACTATCTTTTTGAAGTCTTCAAGGCTTTGCAGGTAGCCGTCGGCGCGTACCATGTATTCCGCTTCCGCCTGCTCCACCACGGAACCGCCGGATTCGCGGTTGGAGGCGTTGACGGCCCGGATGACGTCGCCCAGAGGTATGTTGAACTGCGCCAGTTTCACGGGGTCGGGCACGATCTGGTACTGTTTGACCACGCCGCCTACGGCGGCGACTTCCGCCACCCCCGGTACGGAAGACAGCTCAAAGCGCAGCAGCCAGTCCTGGGCGGAACGCAGCGCGGCAAGGTCGTACCTGTTGCCGCGGTCCGTCAGGGCGTATTCAAAGACCCAGCCGACGCCCGTGGCGTCCGGTCCGAGGGCCGGCGTCACGCCGGCGGGAAGCCTGTCCTGTGCCTGGTTCAGGTACTCCAGTACCCGGCTGCGCGCCCAGTACAGGTCCGTGCCGTCCGCAAAAATGATGTAGACGTAGGAATCGCCGAACATCGAATAGCCGCGCACGGATTTCGCGCCCGGCACGGAAAGCATGGCCGTACTCAACGGGTAGGTGATGCGGTCTTCCACAAGGCGCGGCGCGTTGCCGGGGTAAGAGGTCCTGATGATGACCTGCACGTCGGAAAGATCCGGCAGGGCGTCGATGGGGGTTTGCGTAATGACCCACACCCCCCAGGCCGAAAGTATGACCGAGGCCAGGAGTACGAAAAAGCGGTTGGCCGTGCAGGCCCGGATAAGTGCGGTTATCATTCGGCCTCCCCGCCGGTTGCGCGCATGCGGTCCAGGGCGCCGCGCAGATTGGCCTCCGAATCTATGAGAAAGAGGCCGGAAACCACCACTTCGTCGCCTTCCTCCAAACCGTCGAGTACGGCGGTCGCGTCGCGCGACGAGCGCAGCACCCGGACGCGCTTGGGCACGAAAGCGCCGTCCGCCGCGCGTACGACGACGCGCTGCTCGTTGCCGAGGTCGATCAGGCTTTGCGTGGGTATGAGCAGGCTTTCCTCACTTTCGCCGCGCAGGCGTATGGAGGCGGTCAGTCCCGGTTTGAGCAGTCCTTCCGCATTATCCAAAGTAAGGCGCAGCGGCACGGTGCGCGTCGCCTGGTCGGCCTTGGGCAGCAGGGTCGCGGACTCGGCGAAAAAGGCCCTGTCCGGGTATGCCGGCACCGCGACACGTATGCGTTTGCCGCCGACAAGGTGTATGTCCCGTTCCGGCACGTCGGCCGTGACCCATACGGGATTCGTGCCCTGTATGGTCGCAAGGGTCATGCCCTTGTCCACATTCATCCCCGGATACACGTCCAGCGAAGTGACAACCCCGCCCAACGGCGCCTTGACCGTCAGGCCGGTCTGCACGCGGCCGGTATTGTCCACGATTTTCAGCATTTCCTCCGGCATGCCGGAAAGACGCAGGCGCTCGCGCACCCCGCGCACGATTTCCGGCGCGGCCCGCTGCGAGCGCAGCAGCAGGTATTCGCTCTGGTCGGCCGCCCAGGCGGGTACGGTGATTTCGACAAGTGTCTGCCCCGTCTCCACCGTGTCGCCTACGGCAAGGTCGTAGGTTTTTTCCACAAACCCGTCGGCCCTGGGCTGTACCCTGGCCAGCCTGTACGCGTTGAATTCCACGTTGGCCGGTATGTCGCGGGTAAAGACAAGCCTGCCGCGCTTCACCTTCTCCGTGCGCACGGCCATGTTCTGCGTCTGCACGGGGTCTATGCGTATGCCGGCGCCCTCGCCGTCTTCCGCGTAACGAGGGATAAGCTCCATATCCATGAACGGCGATTTGCCGGGTTTGTCGAATTTTCTGTCCGGATACATCGGGTCATACCAGTACAATATCTTGCGTTCCCCGCCTGGCCCGGTATGCCCCTCGGCATGCCCGGACGCCGGCGCGGCCCGCGCCGCGCGCACGGCAAGGCCGGCGGGCGCGGTCTGCCGGAAAATATCCGCCCCGCCGCCGAAAACCACGCCGACAGGCAGCAGAAGCAGAAGCAAAATATAAAGGAAATTTTTATATCGCATATGCGTCTCCTTGTTTCGGGGCTTTGCCCCGGACCCCACCAGGGCTCCGCCATGGACCCGCCGGGGGAAATGATTTCCCCCGGACCCCCTCGTATCCGGACTCGCCGGGGTCGACGGGGTCGGCCTGAGTGCGGCGTAACGCTGATGATTTCCTCAGTCGGCCGCGCGTCTGCCTCGGCCGACTTCCGCCAATAGATAATTTGCCGATAATTATACGATCGGCATCGCGCAATCATTCCAACGGTTCAATATGCACGACGGTGGGAGTCGGCCCGTCGTTGCGGAAATCGAAACGCACGGCGTCGCCCTGCTTCAGCCCGCCCGCCGCTGAAGGGTCCTCAAGGCGGAAGGTCATGGTCATGGCGGGCCACCTGACGGCCGGGACGGCTTCATGGCGCAGGGTGATTGTACCTGCGGCCTTATCCAGGCCGGTTATCGTGCCTTTGGCGGAATATACCGCGGCACTCGCCGCCGGCGCGCCGGTCGCCGGGGAAGCTGTCGTGCCGTGACCGCCGCCGTGGCCGCCGTCATGCGCCGCGAATGCGGCCGGAAGGGAAATCGGGACCGGCGTAAAGGCAAGAGCTAAGGTAAGGGCAAGAGCTAAGGTAAAGGCAAGGGCAAAGGCGAGGACCGGGGCCGGGATCGGGAGTACATGGTGTCTACGCATGGGATGATACCTCACTGGTTGATGGGTGACGGAGACGAGGGGGTCCGGGGGAAATCATTTCCCCCGGCGGGTCCGGGGCGGAGCCCCGGTGGGGTTCGGGGCGAAGCCCCGCCGGTGTCCCCGCCCGCGTCCCGGCCGCCGCCGAGGGCGGCGTAGAGTTCGACGTCGTTGACGAGTTGATCTCTGAGGATGGCGAGCAGGGTCCGTTCGGCGTCGAAGACGCTGCGCTGGGCGTCCAGGACGGTCAGGTAGCTGACGGCGCCGTTGACGTAGTTGGTTGTAGCCAGGCGCAGCACGAGTTGTTGCGACTGCAGGTAGCGTTTTTGGGCTGCGAGGCGGTCGGCCAGGGCGCTTCTGGTCAGCAGGGCGTCCGCGACTTCCCGGAATGCTGTCTGAATGCGTTGTTCGTAGCGGACCACGGCGCTTTCCTTGCGGACTTCGGCCAGGTCCAGGCCGGCGAGGTCGCGGCCGCCGCTGAATACGGGCAGGCCGATTTTCGGCAGGAAGGTCCAGGCGGATGTCGCGCCGCTGAACAGCAGGTTCAGGTCGTTGCTTACTACGCCCAGGCTGCCGGTCAGGGAGATGGACGGGAAAAAGGCGGCTCTGGCCGCGCCGATATCCGCGTTTGTCGCCTGCAGTTCGTGTTCGGCCTCCATGATGTCCGGCCGTTCCAGGAGGATGGAGGAGGGCAGACCTTGGGGCAGTGCCGCGAAACGCATGTCCGTGAGCGCTGTCGGCGGGGGGAGCGGCTGCGGTTCGAAGGAGCCGAGCAGCAGTTTGAGCGCGTTTTCCGCCCGTGTGAGTTCGTTCTTTTGGGCGGCTGCTTCCGCTTTGGCGGACTCGGTCATGCCTCTGGCCTGTTCCAGGTCCAGGAGCGAGGACTGGCCGGACTGCACGCGGCGTTCGATGAAGGCGAGGGACGACTGCCGGCTTTGCAGGGTACGTTCGGCCAGGCGCAGCAGTTCCGCGGCCAGCCGTTCGTTCAGGTAGCTTTGCGCCGTCTGCGCGACGAGCAGGATGCGGGCGGCCTTGGCTGCTTCTTCCGACGCCTGGTAGCGTTGCAGGGCGGCTTCGCTCAGGCTTTTGAGGCGTCCGAAAAGGTCCGGGTCGAGGACGGCCGCGCTTGAAACCATGTAGAGGTTGCTTTCTTTGCCTTTAAGGTCGCCGCCGTAGGTATCCGAAGCTTCGCCGTCCAGTTGCGGCAGGCGGTCGGCGCGTTGCACGCGGTACTGCGCGCCCGCTTCCCGAACGGCCAGCAGGGCGAGGCGCAGGTCGCGGTTTTGCCGCAGGGCGGCGGCTATCAGTTCCTGTAGGCGCGGGTCGCGGAAAAAATCCCGCGTTCCGAGGGTGACCGCGCCGGCCGCGGGTCGCGGGCCGGCGGGCGAGGCCGTTATGGACAGGGGAATCGGCGCAGCCGGCCGGATATAGTCCGGGGCCAGGGAGCACGCGGATGCCGTGAGCAGGACGGCAAGCAGGCACAGTATCTTTGCCTGCCGGTGTATGTGCGTAATCATGGATCACCGCCTGTAACAGCGTTGCATACCGAAGCGGCGGCGCCGGCGTGTCGTTCACGGAAGACGTTGCTGTAGAGCGTTTCAGTTCAGTATGCTGCGGCAACTATCCTGTTGAAAACACGCGGTGTCGATTGCGGTCCGGTATCGGGAACGGGACGGCAAAGCCGGGCTTTGCGGCGTCCGGCCGAAGATAAGGCGGCGGGAGTGCCGTCCGTCGAGGACGCGGAAGGTTATGCGCCGAAACGGGCCGTGCTGTCGGGCCTGTCGGAGCGTCCGGTCATCGGGCGGAAAGGGGAGGTCCCGCTCAGGCGGCGGGAATGCGCGGAGGTCGGAAGAGGTTGTCGGCGTGCAGGGAACCGGGGAGTGTATCGTTGCTCGGTGCATGAAGCACGCGTTGCGCGGGCCTTATGAACGCATCGCCGGAGGAAAGCAGGACCTGGGGAGTGGAAGAAAAACAACGGGACATGGAATAGGGATCGCAACGGCAGTCGTTTTCCTGCGTCGGCGACGCGTCGTGCCGCGCATGTCCGGCCTCTCCGCCGCCGGTGGGTTCTTGTCCGGCGTGTGCGGGAGCGGCGTGTTTATGCGCGACGTGTGCTTGTTCAGCGTGCGTCTGCCCGGAGTGTGCCTGCCCGGCGTGGTCGTGTTCCGAGTTTGCCTGTTCGGAGTCTGTCTGTCCGGCGTGTCCGCGTCCGGCATCAGCAGGCAGGGCATGCGCAGGGAACGCGGGCGCGGGGGTGTTGCGCCCGGCGTTTGCGTATCCGGAAGCTGCGGTGCGCATAGGGCACAGGGCCGGGTCGGAGCGTATCGCCGCGGCAAACGATGCGGATGCGCCCGCGGGCGCCGTCAGGAGGGCGCAAAACACCAGCGCCTGCACAAGCAGGATAAGGGGTTTGCGGATTCTGCGGCTTACTGCGGGCTTCACGGAGGTCATGGGCAGACGTGTATCCCGTCCCGCCGGTTTTGTCAAGGTGGATGTCGAGAAGGTTGAGAGCACTGCGTTCTGTTTGGATTGTTTCCGGCCCGGTTTGGACAATCACTGTTTTGAGGACTTCGGCTTTTTCATGCCGGCCGTGGGCGCACTCTTGCGCGCGCCCCGCTACTCGGTCGGCGAGCGGCTTCGAACCCCGTAAAGGCCCAAGGGCAGGAAGGCGGAAAACCATCACCAACGTGCTCGGCGCACGTCCGGCAAACTTGAGATGCTAAACAGCACTCAGCATGGCCGGGTTCTTCCTCAAAGCGGCAACAGCCGCGCCCGCGACCGCCGCATCTCTATGGTCAAAAGCGCCCCCGCTTCCAGTTCATCCTGAGTCTGACGCAGGGCTTGAATAACCATCCTGCCGATACGTTCCGGACGTATTATTTACACGCGTAACCCATTCATCAATAGTTATCCCTGTTTTAAGACACGCTGTATTAACAATATATCCGGCCGCCTTGGCATCGGCCAGGGCGTTGTGATGTGAAAATTTATACTCCAGAAAATCACAGACATTTTTCAAAGCATAGCCTCTTCGCGCAAACTGCGGCCATGTGCGACGTACAATGCGGGTCGAATCCAGCCATGTACATTCGATTTGTTGCAAGTCATGGTATGCAATGGCGCGTGACACTGATATTCTATCAAAATGCGTATGGCTTACAACAGTTTTTCCCTGCAAAAGCTGAAGTAGATCCTTATATATTTGCGGAAAAGTAGGGGCATCAGCGACAATTTTTGCATGAATCCCGTGAATTTCTATATTTTTCAGGCTGAAATAATCTTGCGGATTAACGAGTGTTTCCCATTCATAAACAATTTCCCCGGATTTATACTCGACAATACCTATTTGACATATGGAATATATAGAATAATTAGCCGTTTCAACGTCTATTGCGCAAAATTCCATAATAATTACTCGTAATCGCAGAGCAGGCTCTCCAGGCTTCTTTACACCGTGCTCCCAATCCGAGACAAGATTCTTGGAAACATTAAGATATCCGGCAAAGACAGGTTGTGATAATTTCTCTCAACCACGGATTCTATATCATACTACATGTGATGTCAATGGGGTGTTCAAGGCCCCGCGCACTCTGTATATGGCCTTGGTCAAAGCGCAGGAGGCACGGCGCGTTTTTGATCGGAGGGTATTACCCAAAAAATGTTTCAGTTTCTTAAAACCCTTACCCCGCAACCGATTCAGGGGGTAAAATCATTCGTAAGTTAACACCATCTAATAATTTTCTAAGTTTGGACTTTAAGTTAAAAAGGTGAACAATATTAGCTTATTCACGAACTTTGCTTGCTTCATAGCACACCACTTTATATGTGTCAAATACAAATGAATGTCTTACATAAAATGGAATATACTCATAATAAAACATACATAATGTATGATGTATTATATCCATTCATGTATATCTTTATTACTCTTTTTCCATGGTAAATCAAACTTACGATCTTTGACTCTGCAATAACGGCAAAAAGGAATGAGTTTGGAGAGAAACATCAGTATCTCACGTATATCTTTAGCTTTATATATATCTATTGAATCATCATCAGAAACAACAAGATGCGTATTAAAATATTTATTGAAATGATGAATATTCGGTGGAGCAACGCAAGTATAAAGTCTTCCATTTCTCAAGAAAATACATGTATTGGCTTCGCCGCAACGTAGAAAATTCTCTCTGGCGTCTTGCCTTCCTGATAAATCAAGCGGGAAATGCCACGAGAGCTTCTCACCATATATGATGTCTCTATAAGTTGAAGTATATGTAAGTAAAACATTCTGCATGGCAGCTTTTGATTCAATTCTATCCCATTGTATACCTCTATAGGAAGTTGCAAGTATAGCTATATTATTTGTATAACAAGCATTCCAAAAACTATTATCCATTTGTAATAAGAGCAGACCATTTGTAAATAACTGAATATGTGCATTTTTAAAATACTTACGTGAAGCCTGCATAAGGGCACCTCTAAAAACTCCCACTGCTTCACCAGGACGCTCCTCTACGATACTTTTCTCGGTATTCAGAAAAAATAGCTTGTGCTTATTGCATATATAATGTATCAATGTCTCATGCGGACAGCAAATTTGTCAGTTCCTTCAACAATTGAGGATGTAATATGCAATATCATTTTGGATTTTTTGATGAAAGTATTCGTTTAAGCCGTTTGAGCAGCATGGGTGACCCGCTTGAGGATATAGCTCATGTTATTGACTTTGAATTGTTCAGGCCTGTTCTGGATAAGATTTTCCAAAAGGAAGGCAAAGGCAAAGGGGGACGCCCCGCATTTGATCGCATTTTGATGTTTAAAATTCTATTGTTACAGCAATGGTACGACATGGCAGATGACAAAGCTGAATACCAGATTAATGACCGTTTGAGT
>JAISWB010000078.1 GCA_031271265.1 Desulfovibrio sp.
GCTTCCACCATCATCCAGCACAAATCTGCCGGCCCTGTCCGTGTCTGCCGGCCGAGATTTTCACGCGCCTTTGAACAGTCGCCGAACAAAAGATCCATCTTGAGCGGAATACATTTTGCTTGACATTATATCCTCTTTGGGTATTCTAAACCCATGAACGTCACGACTCCGGGCGAAAGCCTGCCCTGGAAAGTTGAATTCACCGGCAAAGCCAAACGGCAAAAGGAAATGTTGCCTGTACGCATCCAGTGTGCCTTGGTAACTTTGCGGAACGCACTCGCTTTGGATGGCCCCGTGCAGGTGGGCTGGAAAAACTATGGGAAAATTACGGATAAAAAGGATATGTATCACTGCCATTTGAATGCAGGTAAACCAAGATATGTTGCGATTTGGAAAGTTGTTGACAAACAAAAAAGATATATGGAGATTCGCTATGTCGGCACACATGAAAATGCGGACTATCGGCACATTAACTGATATATGCCTTACTGTTTCAACTATAGATGCAGAAAAAATTATGGAAACTATAAAGAGTGCTTTATCATATTCAGGCCATACGATACGACGTATCAATGAGGACGGAGAAGAACTGTTTTCAAGTGAAGAAGTTTTTCCCGATGCACATCCGGGAACGGCGTTGCGCGGGTTACGTGTCCGTGAAGGCGTGACGCAAAAAGAGCTTGCCGAACGCCTCGGTATACGGCAGCACCGTGTATCGGAGATGGAAAGAGGAATAAGACAAATCAGTATAGATATGGCAAAGCGCATCGGAGAAGCATATAACATATCGTATAAGGTATTTTTATAAACAACAATGCTGCTGTCTGGGGACAAAACAATCATTCCGGCAAGCGTAGTGTGCATTTGGCGGGGAAAATACAGCACCATTGCCCGCATACGCGCCATATACGGTCTGAAAAGCGGCCGTACGACTGTTTTGGCTCCCCGTTTCAGCAAACCATTCAAAGCGCACCTTCCCGCGCTACACGTTGCATATCAGCTTCCACCATCATCCGGCACAAATCTTCCAACCCTGTCCGTGCCTGCCAACCGAGCTTCTCCCGCGCCCTGGAACAGTCGCCGATCAAACTGTCCACCTCGGCAGGTCGGTAGAACTTCGGATTGACGCGGACCAGAATTTTGCCGGTCGCAACGCAAAATCCTTCTTCATTTTTACCCTCACCCCGCCACGCGATCTCTTTCCCGGCAGCTTTGAAAGCCATCTCCGCAAAATCCCGCACCGCGACCGTGCGGCCGGTCGCCAAAATAAGGGTTTCCGGTTCCGGAGCCTGCAACATCCTCCACATGCCTTCCACATATTCCTTGGCAAAGCCCCAGTCCCGCCGGGCCGAAAGGTTGCCCAGCTCCAGATGCTCCAGCTTGCCCAGGCTGATACGCGCCGCCGCATCCGTAATCTTGCGCGTCACAAACTCCAGGCCGCGCAGCGGCGACTCGTGATTGAACAAAATCCCGCTGCACGCGAACAATCCGTAGCTCTCGCGATAATTCACCGTCATCCAGTGCGCGTAACACTTGGCCGCCGCATACGGACTGCGCGGGTAAAAAGGCGTACGTTCGTTTTGCGGCACGGTCTGCACTTTCCCGAACATCTCCGAAGTCGACGCCTGATAAAAACGCGTGTCCGGCTTCACTTGCCGTATGGCTTCCAGCAAATGCACCGCTCCCAACCCTGTTATTTCCCCCGTGGTCAACGGCTGGTCAAACGATACTCCCACAAAACTCTGCGCCGCCAAATTGTACACTTCATCCGGCTCGACCCTGTCGATCAAGCGCAAGGCCGACGACAAATCCGTCAGATCATACTCCACAAGCTCCAAATCGGGCCGACTCCGTAATCCTATGTACTCGAGACGCCAGAAATTCGGCGTCGAACTGCGGCGGTATGTGCCGAAAACCCTGTACCCTTTATCCAGCAGCAGTTCGGCAAGATACGCTCCGTCCTGCCCCGTGATGCCTGTTATGATCGCCGTTTTACGCATTGTCGGTCGTATGGTTTATGAGAGTATTTCTCGGATTATGCCGAAAGCGCTTCGTCATAGACTTCGGCTGTAAGTCGCGCTGTTTTTTCCCATGAAAACATGCCGACGCGTTCCCGGCCGGCGGCGCGCAATTCATCGGCAAGAGACCTTTCCGAAAGAACTTTGCGCAAGGCCGCCATGCAGGCCGCCCCATCGCGCATGTCGACCGTCAGTGCGGCCGCGCCCGCTACCTCGGGGAGAGCCGCGCCGTTGTGGACAAGCACCGGCACTCCGCAGGCCATGGCCTCCAATACCGGCAACCCGAAACCTTCATACAGGGAAGGAAACACAAAAGCTGAAGCCGCCGTATACGCCGCCGCCAAATCCGACTGCGAAAGACCGCAGAGGATATGCACCGGCGCTCCGGCGGGGATATGCAAAATCCTGTCGCGCCAGCGGTTGCCCACAATTACCAGACAGTGATGTTTCGGCGGCGCAAGGGTAAACGCTCCGATAAGTTGCTGTACGTTTTTGCGTGGTTCAGCGCCGCCCATGCTCAACACATACGGGCCTTCGACGCCGAGATTGAGCATGGCGGCCCGTGCGGATTCCGGACCGTGGCAAGCGCCGAATTCCGGGTCGCAGCCCAAGGGAATGACCCGTATCTTGCCTCGACAAGCAGGGTGAAAACGCAACAATTCATCCCCGGTAAACTTCGAAATAACGATAAGGCGTTTGGACCTGCGCACGGAACAGCCGTAATTATAGCGGTACCAGACGACATGCGGGAAGGACGCGCTGTATTCACGGCTCAGGGCCAGAGGTATGACATCGTGGACAGTCGTGACTATTGCGCACGATGCGAACGCCGGCACCGTATAATTTTTCGTGCAATGGAAAATGTCCGCTCCCATCCGCCGTAATACTTCTCCAGCGCGAATGTGGGCGTAGACAAAGTTACGCAATACATCGGGAAAATTGCGGTTCAAAGGGATCGAAGCCGTCTGATGCCGGCCCGGCGCGATTTCTTGCGGGGAAACGGAGCGGAAGCCCTTCTCCTGCGCCGTCTTCGATGCGTTTCTGCCGGGCAGCGTGGTCGCCCGAAAATCTTTGCGAAGCTTCGGCAAGCGTCCGAGCAGTTCACGATTATAACGGTCTATGCCGCAATGTTCGGCGATGTTGAGGTCGTAGGCCGCAAGCATTGTGTAGCGACCTTGCCTATGCCCGCAAAAACAGCGCTGACCGGCCTGCGAGCCGCACATCGGCGCTGATCAGGCGCAAGGGTTCACTCTCCGCCTGAGCCGCGATCATGCGGTCAAAGGACGTGATGTCCAGTCCGGAATCGGACACAGAGGGCAGCCCGCCGATATGCTCTCCGCGCAGAGGAAGCTCGATAAAACCGCTCTCAACGGCGGCCGCGCGCAGTTCCTTCAAATCGGCCCGCAGGAGTCCGGCTTCAATGCGCGCCGCTATATCCCACCAGGATACGGCGCTGAAGAAGACCTCCGTCTCCTCGGCCAGAAGGATCTCCCGCATGCCGTCCACGGCGGGGTCGCCCGCTAGGGCGCGGAGCAGGACGTTGGTGTCCAGAAGCACGCGCATCAGGACGGACCTTCGGCCCGCGCGTTCAGATCGGCGGGCAGTGTGAGTTTTCCGGCCAGAATGCCGAGGCGCTTGACCCGCCGCACATAGGAGGCCGGCACCAGCGCGACCACGGGTTTGCCGTAACGTTCGATGAACACCGGCTCGCCGTCGCAGGCCCGCTTGGTCATCTCGGACAGTATGCCCTTGGCCTTGGCCGTAGGAACTATCAGCATCGCGCAGCCCTCCCGTGCGTCATGGACGCCGTACGGGCCGCGCCCGGAACGGTCTGGAAGGTGCGGAGGAAAACGCCGCCCGTAAGGCATGGGAATACGCGGTGAA
>JAISWB010000100.1 GCA_031271265.1 Desulfovibrio sp.
GGAGTGTCCGCAGACGTACATGACCTTCGGGCGGTTCCGGCGCAACGACGGCAGCGGGCAAAAGACGCCTCGCGACGGCACGGTCTACGCCGCGTTGCCCGCCTGGAACCACTGCTTAAGGAAGTTCTGCTCGCGCGGGCCGACGTCCAGTTGCGAGAGCTTACAGAGTTCGACGGCGTCGCCTGCCAGAGCCTGCGCGAGGCGTCCGGCGTCCGGAGGAGGCGTGGTGCCGGGGCCTGCGCCGCCGCGGACCAGGGCGTCGAGGATGAAGGCGATGTCGGCGCCGTCCACGGCCAGTCCCTCGTCTTCGCAGCGGTCTTCGACGTTGCGCGCGGTGGTTGCGCGCGGCAGGCCGTGGCCGACGGTTTCTTCGGCCAGGATGCCGAAGAGGGTTGTGTACTGTTCCGGGCTGAGCAGGGGCAGGTCGGTGAGGCGGTGGACCTTGAGGGCGAATTCGTAGAGTTCCGGGTGCTTGAGGCGGAAGTCCGCGCGCGGGCCGTCGCTTTCCGGGCGTTCGTGGCGTTGGGGGTCGACGATGTATCCCTTGCCTGCGGCGTCGAAGACGAGGGGGGTTATATCCAGAGTGCCGAGGAGGGCGCGCAGGCTCCCTGCGCCGAACCAGTCTCCGTTTGCTTCATGGTCTTGTTGCAGCACTTGGGCGACGGTGGGCAGGGGCACGGCAGTTGCGGATTCGGCTGCCGTTTGTCGGATTGCTTCGACGATGCGGGTGCGTTTGAAGGCGGACAGAGAAACGCGGGACGGCGGCGTTGTCGCCGCGCCGGTCGGTTGCGGAACGACGACGGCGGCGCGCGGACGGCGTTCGTCGGTGTGCGCTTCCGCTTTGGTATCGCGTTCTTCGCGTTCGGATTCGTCGCGCGGTTCTTCCAGGGCCTGGGAGATGAACCAGTCTTCGCGTATCCGCCAGGAGCAGGCGGCGGCGTATGCGGGTGAGGTATAGCCGACGCTCAGCACGAGGCTGCGCCGCGCGTGTTCCTGGATGCGCAGGAGCAGGGGGGTGAAGTCGGCGTCACCGGAAAGGATGATGATTTCGTCGAAGCGCGTGGGGTGGGCGAGGGCGTCCATGCAGTCCATGACCAGATGGATGTCGGCGCTGGTTTTGCCGTAATTGGTCAGGGGCGGACAGTCCACGACCTGGAAGGCGGTGCGTATGAAGTAGGGCCGGAACTCGTGGTAGCGGATGGGGTTGAGGTAGCAGCAGCGTTTGAGAATGCGTCTGCGTACCCCGTCCCCGTACATCATGCGCAGGGCGTGCCCTTCAATCCAGCGCATCCAGCGTTGGGGGTTGGAGCCGAAGGTGCGGGCCAGATTGATGTCCTGCTCGTACAGTCTGGTGTAAATATTGTCGAAGTCGACATACAGGGCGCTGAAAACTTCCTCGAAATTTTGAAAACGGGCCATATCTTTTCTCCTGCCCGGCGACAAGCGCGGCCCGCGCCGCACCGGGGCCGGCGTATGCCGTTCCGGGCCGGGCGTCGGGCGAAGCGTGTTCCGGGGTTATACTGTCTGTTCAGGTATTCGGAAGGGAATACGAAAACGCGTCAACATTGCGTACAAAAAACAGTTTAAGGCCGACGGAGGTACTGCGTTCCTTACAGGTTCAGCATAAACCCCGGCCGGGGCCGGGGTCAAGCGTGAAACAGGCGCCTTCGCGCCGCGGCCGGCCGTTTACTTGTACTCCCCCTCAGAAATGTAGGTTCTTGTTTATATGTTGATAGTTACGCCGTTCTTTCATGCTTGTCAAGCCTGTTGCGCCGGGAAAAATTCTGTAATGCGCCGTCATGTACAAATATAACATGCTGATTTCTTTTTTATGAAAGTGTTGTCAAGACGGGAATCGGCAAATAAAAATATTTTTTCGGGAAAGAAAATGTGCCGCATTGGTGTCGGAAGAGTCTCCGGAGCACTTTTTTGCGCTTCATGCAAGCGCCGTACGCGGGTCCGGCGCGGAGCCGGACAGTAGCCCGCCGCGGCATCCGCGCCGTCTTGACCTTGCCGTTGCGCGTCTGTACAGTTACAGATTTCCGCATGGAAATCTGAACAGCAGCCGTTAGGCTGATGTCGCCGCGCCGCGGCGTGAGTCAGCCGGAAATCACGCTTTTCGGCTGACGATCCTCCGCAGGAAAAAGTTTACTTTTCAATGCGGATATCAGTAGATAAACAGGGCGTTCAGTGCCGTGCCTGCCGGCGCGGGTGTTTGCCGGAGGAGTAAGCATGTTCCCGTATGTGGGCGCTGCCTACGAATATGAATTTTCCGGCAAAGGCGAGGCGAAAACTTACGGACGGTCCCCGGACGCGCCCGACCTTACCGGGTCCACGGGCATAGGCGAAACAGGCGCGACCCTGCTCGGAGGCGACAAGGCCCCCATAAGTCCGGACCGCGGCGCGCAGGGTTACACAGGACTGCGCCGGGGCGTGACCGGCAGCCTGCAACTGAAGATTGAGTTTTAGGGCGAACCGTCAATACCTTCACGTTCGGCGCGGCACCGGCAACGATGACCGCGCCGCGTTCATTTCATTGTACGGCGCACGGAAACATTGCCCTGTGAAAACGGGAGCCGGCAACGCTGTATGTACCGACAGTGGTCGGGAGTTATTCGGAAAAACCGGCGGCCAACCGCTCTACTTCTTCAAGAGACAGGCCGGTCCCTTTTGCAACAAGTTCAACAGGCATTTTTTCCCGTAGTAAATTGCAGGCTACTTCTATTTTTTCTTCCTGCCGTCCTTCCTCCACGCCGTCAATCCTGCCTTGACTGTAAGCGCCCTGTCGTCTGTCCGCCTCGTCTCTGCGGGCCATTTCTTCATATTCGGCCGGCATCCGCGCTTCTTCA
>JAISWB010000026.1 GCA_031271265.1 Desulfovibrio sp.
CTGCATGAAGGCGCCAATCCGCAGGTGGTGTACATTCCGACCGAAGCCGGCCTGCCGATCCTGGAAGCCGGACGTATCCCGAACATGCGTTCCCGGCCCGCCGCCGGCTCGGGCGACGAAGCGGATAGAGGCGCTCCCCGCAAACGAGACAGCGTGGACTGAACGAGTTTGTGTCCGTGCGGTCGGGGTTGCCCGGCCGCACGGGACGCCGAGACATAGTAAGGAACCAAAACCGGGTGTGGCGCCGTGTAGGCATGGGCTGAATCGACATACTCAGGCGAACCGCCGGCGAAAGTTCCTTCACCAGCCTTTTTCCGCACTTTTTTCTGTTCTTTTTCCGCAACATAACTACCTAAAATTTCAATTTTTTACCTTTTTCCGCTTTTTCCGCGTTTGAAGCAACAAAGTCAAATATGGTTGATCGTCTTGCGGCAACAGCCCGCATGATTTATTATTTACTATCGCGCCAATCTCATTGAAAAAACAACATGGAAGAATCATCACTGCTCGCTCAGGTCGACGGAGGCGAAGACCGCACTCGTCAGTTCAAGGCAGATGTCCGCAATGCCGAATCCTTGGCCTCAGAAATGGCCGTTTTCGCCAACTCGTAAGGCGGTACCTGTATACCGGCGTTGCCGACGACTGCACAGCTCCAGCCTTTCCCGCCAGGATGTGACGCGCGCCAACCAGTTTATCGGCGACGCAGCCTGCCGGCTTGTGCTTAGTCCGCCGGCGGCGCATACCGAGAACGTGGTACTGCAAAACGGCAACGTGGTTATCGTCTTCACTGTTCCCAAGGACATGGACAATCCCTACTTCGATAGAAACGTAGTTATCCGGCTGAAGGTCGGTGCCGACAAACGCCGAGTTAACTTCAAGGAAGAGTTGCGTCGTCTGTTCCAGATCAGCAACCAGTTCCATACCGACGAACTGCCCACCAAAAGTCGGGATCGAAAAGCCGGACAAACTGCGTTTCCGGGATTTTTCGCATCAGCACTATAAGCACGAATACCCGCATTCTCCGAAAAGACTGTTGAGTCTGTTGCAAAACTTGAATCCGGCTACAGACACCAGGAAATTGAATTTGGCCGGGGTACTCATGTTCGCCGAGTATCCGGAAAGGATTGCTCCGCAGTTTGTGGTCAAAGCCATCCGCTACTCCGGCAATAAAATTCACGACACTGACTACCTGAATACCTGAATACCGAGGACTTTGACGGACCTTTACGTAAGGTTTTTGATGACACTCATGCTTTCATCATACGCAATCTGCATAAAGTGCAGGCGGGGCAAGGCGTCAATGCGCCGGGAATCCCCGAAGTTCAACCGCTGGTCTTCGAGGGATTGCCGGGCAATGCCTTGGTCCACCGAGACTATCCGGTCAGCGCGGCATCCGCGTTTTCGTCTTTGACAACCGCGTTGAAATAATCAGCCCCGGCCATCTACCAAACAACCTGACTGTCGAAAAAATCAAGGAAGGCAATTCCAATCAAGCTCCGCTACCGGGTTGAACAGTGCATAGCGTTGCTGTAGGGTGGCAAGGGGTGCTGGCAGGAAAGGTTTTCATGTGCCGAGCCATGTGCCGATTTGTGTGCCAAACAGGTACTAAAAGCATATAATTTTTGTGACGGATGAAAGACGCAAAGCCTTGCGGCTCAATGATTACGCGTTGGTGGTCGCCTCCTGCGCGGAGGCGTGGATTGAAACCGTAACTCTCCCTGCAACGTAGCGGGTTTGCACCGGTCGCCTCCCGTGCGGAGGCGTGGATTGAAACAGCAACGCACGAAAGTGCTTTGTTGCGAAAGGCCGGTCGCCTCATGCGCGGAGGCGTGGAGTGAAACGGAAATGCGCACTGTGAAGGCACCGTGAAAACTACCTATGCTGCCGTGGTGGTCGGCGGCGGACACGCCGGCTGTGAAGCGGCCCTGGCCCTGGCGGGCCTGGGCCATGAGGTGCTGTTGCTCACCGGCAACCTGGACCGTTTGGGGCATTTGTCCTGCAACCCCGCCGTCGGCGGCGTCGGCAAAGGGCATCTGGTCAGGGAAATCGACGCCTTGGGCGGCAGGATGGCCCTCTGGGCCGATGCGGCCGGTATACAGTTCCGCACCCTGAACACCGGCAAAGGCCCCGCCGTGCGCGCCACCAGAGCGCAAATGGACCGGGAAGCCTACGCGCGCGCCGTGAAGGACACTGTTTTCGGGCAAACCGGGCTGACCGTGCTGCAGGACATGGTGGAAGAAATCACGGGAGACGCGCGCGCCCGCGGCGTACGCACGGCCTGCGGCCTGGAGTTTTACGCCCGGCACATACTCCTGACGCCCGGCACGTTTTTGAACGGCCTCATGCACATCGGCCTGCACAGCATGCCCGGCGGCCGCCTCGGCGACGTCCCCGCCCTGAAACTGACCGATTCCCTGCGCCGGCACGGTCTGAGGACGGGCAGACTGAAAACGGGCACGCCGCCCAGACTGCTCGCCTCCTCAATAAATACCGCCGTACTGGAGGAACAGAAAGGAGACGTTCCCCTGCCCTCGTTCAGTTTTTACGGCCCGCCCCCCGGCCTGCGGCAGGTTTCCTGCCGCATCACCCGGACCAACGAGCGCACGCACGCCGCAGTGCGTTCCGCCCTCGACCGTTCACCCCTCTTTTCCGGCATCATCAAAGGACGCGGCCCGAGATACTGTCCCTCCATTGAAGACAAGGTCGTCCGCTTCAGCGAACGCGACGGGCACCACATATTTCTGGAGCCTGAAGGGTTGTCCGGCCCGGAATGTTACCCTAACGGTCTGGCGTCCAGTATGCCGGCGGACGTGCAGATCGCGGCCCTGCGCACCATTCCCGGACTGGAAGAGGTCCGGATGCTGCGCCCCGGCTATGCCGTGGAGTACGACTGCCTTGACCCGCGCGACCTGCATCCCACCCTGGAGAGCCGTATTCTGCCGGGCTTGTGGGCGGCCGGACAGATCAACGGCACTTCAGGCTATGAAGAAGCGGCCGCGCAGGGGCTGTGGGCGGGCATCAACATCGCCCGCGCCCTGACGGGCGAGGATCCCTGGCTGCCGGGCCGCGACGAGTGCTATCTGGCAGTGATGATTGACGATCTCATCTCGCAAGGGGTGGACGAACCCTACCGCATGTTTACCTCCAGAGCCGAACACCGGCTGCTGCTGCGCGAGGCCAACGCCGATATGCGCCTTACCCCGCAGGGGCGCAGCCTTGGACTGGTCGGGGGACGGCAGTGGGCGGCTTTCACCCGCAAACAGGAGTTCATAAGCGAACTCGACGCGCTGTTGGACGCGGTGCGCGTCAGGCCCGGCCCGCGCACGGACGATCTTCTTGCCGGCATGGGCGAAGCGCCGCTGCACGGTCCCACTACATTGAAAGAACTGCTGCGCCGCCCCAAAATGACCTTGGACACCGCGCTCCCCCTGCTCGATGCCGCGGGTGACGCTGCCGGGGCCGGCGCGACCTTGCGTAAACTTTTGGATCCGGACGAAACGGACAAGCGGAGCAGGCTTGTCGCCGATGCCTGCCTGGAAACGGAAACGCGCATCAAGTATGCAGGCTACCTGGAACGGCAGGAAGCGGACGCGCGCCGCGCAGCCGGGGCCGAGAAGCTGTCGTTGCCCGAGCAGATACATTATGCCGATGTGGCCGGACTGACGCGGGAGGCCGTGGAACGGCTGGAAAAAGCGCGGCCGCGTACTGTGGGGCAGGCAGGCAGAATTCCGGGGATCACCCCCGCCGCGCTGGATTGTCTGCGCATTCACCTGCGCAGGACGAAACGCAACGGCGGATAGTACAAGGCTCCTTGTGCAGGCGGCCTTGGGTTGTCCGGCATAGACGTGTTTCAACATGCCGTGCCGGAGTGATGCCGCACAGCGGCGATAATTCCGGAACCGGGCGCCGCGAATCGGCCTTCAGCGTCTGCCGAGCAGGCTGATAAAGCCCGCCGCCAGACCGGCTTTCACGATATCCGCGGCAATAAAGGGAAAGAATCCCTTGCCTGCCGCCTCCATCAACGAGAGCGGCTGCCCTGCGGATTCAAGCAGGTACCGCATCCACAGCGTGCCCGGCGTAAGCACAAAGACGACGTCGCAGACAAGGACGGCGGCCCACAGGGAGAACAGGCCGCGCCGGGCAGGATCGGCTGTGAAAAAATTCAGCGCCGCCCCGGCAAGAACAAAGCCGAGCAGGTAGCCGCCCGTCGGTCCGGCGAACACGGCCGGGCCGGCCGCGCCGCTCACCGTCCACGGTACGCCGAGGGCAACGCAGGCGACATACACGGCCGCGGAAGCCGCGCCCCAGCCCCGGCCCATGCTCACGGCGGCAACCGCCACGCCGAAGGTCTGCAGGGACAACGGCACCGGCGTGAACGGCAGCGGGACGGTGATCCGCGAGCACAGCCCGATGCCCGCCGCCGCCGCGAACATGAGGCACAGACGGCCCAGGGGCGTCAACCCGTCGCGCACTTCATAAAATGACCGGCGGCCGCGTCCGGCGGCCCCGAGTTTTTTTTGCAGGGCATGCACCACAGACGTCATTCTTTTCTCCTTGTCGCTGTATATAAGTAATTGCTGATTTATACGGCCAATGACAGGATCCTGCCCGTATCCGGAAAGAGTTGCGCCGTGAATTCCGCGACGCGGGCGTAAGTCTGCGTGACCTTGAAGGCGCTCACGCCGGCGTTTCCGCCCCAGGCGCCGGAGGTTCCGGCTTCGGAAGTTTCTCTGTCTTCCGCGGCTTTCTCGCGCAGGGCCTCGGCCTCCATGGCCGATGCCCGTGCCGCGATGCCCCGGTCCGCGCCGGAAGGCTGCGCCGGCGCCGAGGCCGCCGCCCTGATCCTGCGGGCCTTGGCTATGGTCGCTTCCGGCGTAGCCGCAGGCGACACGTCTATGGGCACCTCTCCGCCCACGGCATACCGTTTGCCGTCAGGCCCCGTCTGCATCTCGTAGCTCGGCGCGCCGGCAAATCCGCCTCCGACCGCAGCATGGGCCTGCTCATGGGCGCGCACCTCGCGGTCCCGCGCCTTGAGTTCACGAACGGTCTGTTCTTCCTCGGGGGTAAGTTCCGCAACCCCGGCAGGCCCGGAAGCCCTGTCAGCGGACCGGGTGTCTTCCCGGCCGGTTTCGGCCGAGGCTCCGCCCCCGTGCGTTTGCTCCGCAACATCGCCCGCCGCCGCTTCTGCGCTTCCCCCGACCCGTCCGGACGCGTCTTCTTCCCCGATCTTCCCGGCCGGAGATACGCCGCGCCGCGCCGTGCGGCCCGCCGACGCGTAGGATGCTTCCGCATCGGAAAGCGCCGGCCCGCCGATGCCGGAACGGGTGAAGCGGTCAAGAGGAACCTGCGCGCCGTTTCCCGTAGTCCCTTCGCCGGAACCGCGCCTCGACCCGCTCCCTCCCCGATCGGGAAGCTCAATGCCGGCTATGCGTATGACCGGCCCCGTAAGGAATATTCCGAGCATGCTCCACTCTCCTTTCTACTCGCCGTGCGCTGCCGGCCGGCCCGGCTTCAGCGGCGGGCCGGAAGCGTTCTTTTTCGGCTCCCTGCGCCGCCGCGCAACGGGTCTTCCGCCCGCAGTGCCGACACATTCCGCAAAATATTCTCTTCGGCGTCCGCTTTCCGGCAGCCGTAAAGAGTATTCCGCATGGTCTTATCGGACGAAAGCAACCCGACTTTAGGGCAGTACGCGATATTTTGCAAAAAAATCCGCCCGCCGGCCCGGCGCCTTCGACAGTACGCGCCGGCTTACAAAAAGCGGGCCGTACCGGCCGCCTCCGGTAAAAAACGCTCACACGCAACACGGGCGTAACCGGTTTGTCACAACATGCGTCCATGTATTTTCACATATCTTGTGAAATACAACCAAACGCGGCACGACTGAACCAAACCGGAGTTCAGTTTTCAAGCGTACAATGAACCTCAACAAACACGACAATTATGCACTACGAAAATTGCGACTACAACGATACCCGCACCATTCCGCGCATATCTGAAGGGAAGGATGCCTGTGCGTCCGCCGTCACGGGTACGGCGTACTCCACCATGAAACTCCCGCGCGGGGACCGGGACACGAAATCCTTCATCGCGGCGCTCCGGCGGACTGTGAACAGATATCAAGATATTATCGACAATGCCCGTGAAGGTATCGTCGAGTGGGCTGCTGATGGAACAACATTATTCTGCAACAGGGCGTTCGCGGAAATGCTCGGGTACAATTCGATAGATGATTTTTCCTGCCGATCGGAAGGTGATGCCTTGCAATTCTGCTGCCCTGTCGATCGCGACAGGATTACCTCCATGCTGGCGCAAAACGATACGATTAACGGTTTGGGAATCAAGGCGATCCGGTCCGACGGCACATCTTTCCGGGCAAGCGTCAACGCGCGGCGGGTCAACCCCGCGGACGGCACCCCTGCATATTACGAGGCATTTATCGAAAACTGCACAACGTGCAACCGCGCGGAAGACAAAGCGGGCTATCCGGCGTTGCATGATCCGTTGACCGGCATGGCCAATCCGGCGCTGCTCCGGGATCGTCTCAACAGGGCCGTGCAGCGCGCCGCCCGCAGGCCGGAGTACAGATTTTCGGTCATTTGCCTGAACCTGGATCGTTTCAAAATGATCAACGACAATTTCGGCCGCAACACAGGTGACGATGTACTCCGGCATGCCGCGGCGGCCGTCAAGTGTTGCCTGCGCGAAACCGACACCGTCGCGCGCATTGAAGGCGACGACTTCGTCATCCTGATCGACAACATCAGGCGCAGTGCGGACACGATACTTGTCGCACAACGCATACACAAAGCGCTGCGCATCCCTTTCAAGGTTGCGGATGGTTTTGAAATAAGCATCGGAGCGGGCCTGGGGATAGTGTTGCACGCCGAACGCTACACGCAACCCGCCGGCATGCTCCGTGACGCAAGTTCAGCCATGTACAGCGCCAAGAATGCGGGCACGCGCGATATCAGGATTTTCAACCGGAGGATGCGCGATGCGACCGTCCGGCGCTTTGCGCTCGAAAACGAAATGGGGCGTTCTTTGGAGGCAGGCACTTTTTTCCTTGTCTATCAGCCTATCGTGCATATGGGCGACGGCACGCCGTACGGGTTTGAAGCCCTGCTGCGCTGGACGAACAACGGGAACCCCGTTCCGCCTTCCATGTTCATTCCTGTGGCGGAAGAATGCGGACTCATCAACAAACTCGGTCTGTTCGTCATCGAGCAGGCGTGCGCCCGGGCGGCGGCGTGGAGCGCCGTACACAAGGTCTGTTTTGCGATACATCTCAACATATCGAGTAAACAGCTTGCCGCGCCGGGCTTTCTCAACGAAGTGCGGCGGGTGCTGCAGGATACCGCTGCCGACCCGGAAACGCTCATTTTCGAAATCACGGAAAGTGTTTTGATGGACGACAGCGTGACGTGCATGCAAAACATCTGCGGTATCCGCAATATGGGCATAAAATTTTGTCTTGACGATTTCGGCACGGGCTGGTCGTCCCTGAATTATCTGCGGACTCTGCCGGTAAGCTGCATCAAGGCCGACAAGAGCTTTGTCGACGCCGTCGAACAGGGCGGGAAAGCGGTCATTGTGATGCGGAACCTGCGCAAACTGGGAGATGACCTGAACATGCCGCTGATCGCCGAGGGTGTGGAGAACGCCGCCCAGGCGGAGATACTCAAGGCTGCCGGCTGCCGCCTCGCGCAAGGTTTTTTCTACGCCGAACCCCTGCCGGACAGACAGGCCGAAACTTTGCTTTCCGGATGCCGGCCCCCGGCTCGCCTGCCTCATCCCGATTCGACGTGCGCTTACCGTGCGGATTGTCCATTTCCCGCTTGATGTCGCCGGATTCCCGTGATATATAAGCAAAAGCGTTGCCTTGCCTTAGGCATCAGGCATCGCCTTGTCTTGCGTCTTCTTGCCTTGCGCTTTTCGGATGCGGCGCCTCCGGGCGCAGCGTCTTCGGACTTACGCCCTCGGGTGCGGCGGTGCTGTTGTACGCAACAGTTTCCGTTGCGCGGAGAGCAATTATTTTTTGAACAACGGCAATTTTTTGAACAGCTGGACTGCAAGTAAAACAGTCTTCGCTGCACGGAGAACAACAAGTCCCCTCAAACAGGAGGTTGGTATGGCTGCCGAGCAATGCCGGTGTGCGGATGAAGAATTCAAGGAACTGGACGACTACATCGCGCAGTTCCGAGACAAAAAAAC
>JAISWB010000039.1 GCA_031271265.1 Desulfovibrio sp.
GGACGAGCGGGGCATCCGGGAACGCGGCCGAGACATAAACCTGAAAATCCTGAACGCGCTGCGCTGAAATACGGCAATGCCGCATCATGCTTATCGGCTGTTGAGGCAAAATGCGAGAGATTTTATGTAATGGGGAACATACCCTCAAGCCGCAATTCTACTCCGGTTCCCAAGTGATTTCAAAGGATGCCGTTTCATCTTCCACGCGTTCCGGCGGCGGGGCCTCATAGTGAATTTTCTGCCTGCCGAAAGGTCCGGAAACAACCTTCATGGGCGCATTTCGCCAAGCGCCTGTGATAACGGGAAAGAGTCCGGAACGTCCGGAAGGGAAAAGCGCGGCATGCCAAGCGCACAGACGGTCTTTTTCAAGCGGCTTTTCATAGTTGCGGGTTGCGTCGAGCAAAACCTCTATCAAGCCGTCAACGGTCCTGTCTGCCGGACGGAGGCCGGCGGTCGGCAGGCCGAGATGGGCGGCGATGGAGGAACGCGCACCTTCACGGTCCAGATTTTCCCCCTCAATGGCCGCCGTATGTACGGCATCTTCCTCTACCGCAACAGCATAGGCCCGTAGGCCGTCCTCAAAGCCCAACTCTTCCATTGCCCGTAAAAAACGGCCCTGCCGCTTGCGGACCGCAGCCAACGGCTCAAGCAACAGTTCGGATTTCCAGGAAAAATTCGGCCAAGTCGGGGTTTGCCATAGATAACGAGGCATATATCATCCATAATCGCTTCACAATTTGAAGCGATTATGTTCCCTATTCGCTTCACAAGCAAGCAGAAAAGAAGGAGCGCGTCGAGAGCACGCGATATGAGTCGGACCGTCTACGCGAAAACCCGGATTTCGGTACCGGATTTTGACGCCGGCGATATGATTGGGACATGTAGCGCGGATTTCATCAGGGGCGCAGGAAAATATCCTGTAAAGGATGCCGGGGACATGGCTTGCATTCGATTCGGAAACTCAAAAAAACCTTGACGCGCGGGGCGGGTCCGTACATGCGTTGCGTAGTGGTTTCATTTATCCCGGAAACTCCAGAGTTTATAGCCGAAGTAATTACCCAGGGCTATGGCCGGCAAGGTGGCCGCATAGGCCGCAACTTTGCCGAATCCCATGAAGAACAGCAGCTCCATGCCCGCCAGACCCAGCAACAGCCCCAGTACGTTGACCGTGACAAAGCGCACAAGGGGGAGCGCGCCTTTGGTGCGCGCATGGAATACCCTGCGCTTGTTCAGCACATAGCTGAAGCTCACGGCGCACATCCAGGCCGCCGTCCTTGCAGGCAGGGGCGGGACCAGCAAGCCGGCCAGAAGAAAGACGCAAAAGTCCAGCAGGGTGTTGGCAACGCCCACGCAACAGAAGCGAACGAATTCCGCGGGGTCGAAACAGTCTTTGCCGAGGAAACGCTCAACCGGACGCATCAGCACGCATTGACCGCCGGGAGAATCTCGATAAGCGCGTGCGCCCGGAAACGGTTCCCGGTCAGGTTGCGCCGGATAAAACGCAGGCGCGTGTTTTCGGCAGCGCAGACGGCTTCAAGTTCCGCGCGGCGCATGGTCAGGACGGGGTGTTCGGCGCGGGTGCGGCCGTAAAGACGATGTTTGCCGGAAAACACCTCCTGCAGCTTGGCGCAGAATGTTCCCGATTCCAGCCCCCCGATCAGCACGCCGGCCACGTCCAGGCAGCCGTTGTAGTCCACGAGCAGGTCGGCCAGCAGCATGCGGCAACCGGGAGCGGCGATTTTTTTGGCGTTGGCGATCAGCGTGCGCACTTCACCGATATTTTTGTAATACTGCACCACGCTTACGCAAAAAATAACGCTCACGTTCCGGACGGGCAGGCGGTGTATGTCCAGGTAGGCGTCGGGGGCAAGGAGATGAAAGGTGAGGCCGGGGATACCGGCGCAACGCAGACGCGCTTCCTCCAGGGCATGCAGGGAAGTGTCCGCCCCGTGCGCCGCGCGCAGTTCAGGCGCCAGCGCCTCTGCCGTGTAGCCTCTGCCGCAGCCGATATCCAGCAGGACATCGTCGGGGCCGAGGGGGATTTCCTTGCGCACCCGGCTCACGAAAAAATCGCACTGGGCCTGCCAGAGCCTGCCGTCCATGGCTTCGCCGCGATTCCAGTATGCCGTCCAGGCGTCGCTCATTGCGTGTTCTCCGCAGAACCCGGATGCGGCCTGCGCGCGGGCGGCCGCTTGAAAGTGACGAAGGCTTCGCCGTCCGCCGTCGCATCCAGACGGAAGAACGGCGTGTCGGCATGGGGGCGCAGAATGTCGCCTTCCGCGGGAACTTTGCCCGGCCGCGCCGCGATGCCGTAAACGGCAAGCTGCTCATAGCCCCAACGCATGTCGCGGGTCAAGGGCACGACGGTCATGCGCCGGATCAGCGGAAAACGCCGTCCCGGCACATCCATGAGCGGGCTGTATCCCACGCCGCCCGCGAAAATCACGCGGTCGGAATTGTTCTCGGCTGCGAAAGCGGCCAACGCCGGCGCCAATTCGGCAAACCGCGCCTGCTCCCACCTGTTTTGGGCCGAGAGCATGTTCCCGTACAGCGAGGCGACGATGAGCAACTGCACGTCTATCAGGAGAATCAGGACCACGGCCGCCGTCCCCGCCGCCCTGCGCACGTTTGTTGCGGGCGCGCTCCCTGCCGGGGCCGCCGTCCCCGCCGCTCTGCGCACGTTTGTTCCGGCTGCGCTCCCTGCCGGCGTAATGCCGAGAAGGACAAGGGTCAGGACGGGTCCGAAAGCGAGCAGGGTACGCGGCGACCACACCGGGGAACTGAGGACGACCTGCACGCCGAGCGGCGCCGCAATCAGGCAGAGGAGCAGCGCCGGCAGGGCGACAAGGGCCGCCGGGCCCGGTCCGGTCCGGCGGGCGTTCGCGCGTTCCCGGCCGCCGGGGCGGGTCTTGAGGCCTTCCTGCCCGTTGCCGCGGGTGTTCGGCGGCTTCTGTTCGGCACGTTGCTGTTGCCGCAAAGCCTCAACGGAGCGGCGGCGCAGCAGGCGTGCGGCCGAGGCGGCACCGAGCGCCGCAACGGCGAGGAACAGCAGAGGGCCGAGCGCATTGACGCTCCAGTCCGCGTACAGCAAGGCGAAGTACGCGCGGATGTTGGCCGCCGCCGCGGCCGGCAGCAGGCCCGGACCGGGTACGGCGCTGTGCGCGGCCACATAGTCGCCGTACTGGTAGTCGGTGAGCCAAAAAGGCAACTGCAGCGCGTAAAGCGCCGACGCGCACAGCAACGGCGCGCCGACGCGCAGGGCGAGCGCCGCGCTCCCGGCCTTGCCCCGGCTCAGGTTGCGCAGCACGAGAAACACGGCGACGGCCGCGTACACATTGAGACAGGGCTGGTAGATTGAAGCGGAAGCAAACACGCAGAGCAGCGCCGGAACGAAAAAGTGTTTTCCGCGCAGCCTGCAGAAAGGCAACACGGCAAACAGGACGCCGGCGGCCGTCAGCGGCGCGTCAAACCTGTAGGAGAGATTTTCCAGCCCGTAAGGGCCGAGGCCGAAGGGCAGGCAGGCCGCGACGACGGCGGGTGTAAGCCGGATGCGCAACGCGCGGCACAGCAGCAGGGCCGCGCCGGCCGTCAGGCCGGCCGCCGCAAACAGGCTGAACGGCGAGGCATCCACCGTGCCCGAATGGAGGTAGAACAGGGCGGACAGCAGGTCCGCAAGGGGCCGGCCGGCCTGCGCCATGTCCGCGTACCCGTACAGGGCGCGCCCCATGTCGTCCAGATACAGCCTGTCGGCCCGGAGTATACCTGCCGAACCGACACAGTACAGGGAAAAGAGCAGGATGAACGCCTGCGTCCCGCGCAGGCGGGAGAACAGCAGGGAGAGTTTCACACCCGGCCCTCCGCGGCCTTTCCCTGAACAAAACCCGCATCCGCCGGGAGGGCCGGCAGTTCCGGGGATAAGAGCACGGCTTTTTCCGCAACAAAACCCGTATCCGCCGGGAGGGCGGGCAGTTCCGGGCTTGCAGGAACGCGAAGCCGGTGCGGGAACGCGTTCATGGTCACCCCTCCGCGGCCTTTTCCGGAACAAGGCCCATATCCGCCGGGAGGGCCGGCAGTTCCGGGGATAAGAGCACGGCTTTTTCCGCAACAAAGCCCATATCCGCCAGGAGGGCGGGCAGTTCCGGGGATAAGAGCATGGCTTTTTCAGCCGCTCTGGCGGGCGAGAGGTAAAAAGCCCTGAAGGCCGGCTTGACCGCCGCGCCGGCTTCGTCCGGTCCGAGGCCGCCGGGGTGGCACATGATTTCGAGTATGCCGCCGGCGTCCTGCCCGGCCGCCCGGCGCACGGCCGCAAGCGAGGCCCGCAGGCGGCGCAGGGTCAGGCAACCCCCTGCAAAGACGCCGGACAGGAAACGGTTGTGCCCTATGCCTTCGGCATCCAGCAGCCCGCGCAGGGACAACGCCCATAAAGCCAGCAGTTCGCGGCGCAGGCCCCCGGCAAGGAGCCGCCGGGGCGGCGCGGGGGGCAGATGGCGCGGCTCCAGGGGCAGGCGCACATATTCCGGACGATACTCGCGGATGAACGCGCGCAACACGTCTTTCAGCAGCGGCAGGGCATGGACGTGCAGGTGCCCGTCCAGGCGCAGGGGCGGACGCAAGGTCGCCGCCGGCTCTTGACCGGAGCGGTCCGAAAGGGTCGGCGGGGAGAATTGTTCTCCCGTTGCGCCCGGAATCGCTTCCCGGCTTTGCGGGGCTGCGTCCGGCCCGGCGGACCGGATGCGGGAAAGAAACCAATCCGCCTGGGCGGAAAATTCCGTGCGCACGGCCGAGAGCAGCGCCCTTTTGCGGCGCGGCGGCAGCAGGTGCAGGGCGGCGCACAGTGCGCCGAGGCTGTAGCGGAAAAAGCCGTTCCCGTCCACAAGGGGAGCAACGGAAGCGGGCGGCGCGGTGGAGCGTCCTTCCAGCAGGTTCAGGTGCAGACTTACGCTGATGCCGGGCACGGCGTTCAGGGCCGCCGCCGCCTCCGCGGCGTAATCCCCGCCGGTCATCAGCGTGGCTGACTGCAGGGGACCGCGCTTCAGGCACAGCAGGATATCCTCGCTGATACCCCTGGCGAGGCCGCAGTCGTCGGCGTGCAGGATAACGCGCACGACCTTTACCGCCCCGTGCCCCGCTCGCGCCGGCGCGGCGTTTCCCCGCCCCCGGCGCGCTCGCTGATCAGGTAACGCGGCCTGCCCTTAATTTCGTGAAAATTCTGACGTATGTACACGGAAAGAATACATATCGCGGCAAGCACAGAAGCCCCGGTGACCAGGATGAGCAGGATGACCGAGGTGAATCCGGTCATGGCCCGGCCGGAAAAGTGCATCCACAGGGCTTCGCTGCCTACGACCAGGGAAAAGCCGAAAAAAAACAGCCCGAGCAGCCAGATCAGGGTAATGGGTTTGGCGCTGAACGCCGTCAGGGAATCCAGGGCGAGACGGATCTTTTTGAAAAAAGACCACTTGCCCGCCCCGCTCCGGCGTTCGGCGGGTACGAAAAAGAGTTCCCGGCGCCTGAAGCCCAGCCAGGAGGTCATGCCCCGGTAAAAGAGCTTGCGTTCCGGCATGGATTTCCAGGCTTCCACCACGTCGCGATCCAGGAGCTTGAAGTCCCCGGCGCCTTCCAGGTCCAGAGACGTCAGCAGCCGGAACATCCTGTAGAACAGCGCGGCAAAGAGGCTGTCCAGCCTGGATTCGCGCTGGCGTTTTTCCTTGCGGGCCTCGACGATGTCGGCCTCGTCCGCCGACCAGATGCGCGTCATTTCCGGAATGAGTTCCGGGGGGTGTTGCAGGTCGCAATCCAGAGTAATGACGGCTTCGCCGCGGGCGGCTTCCAGTCCGGCGGCCAGCGCCGCCTCTTTGCCGAAATTGCGGCTCAGGCGCAGGCAGTGCAGGCAGGGCCGGCGTGCGCTTTCCTCTTTCATGCGTTCCCAGGAGTCGTCCGTGGAGCCGTCGTCTACGAGCACGATTTCATAGGACAAGGCCACAGACCGCAGGACCGCTTCGACGGCATCAAGAAAAACGCCGATTTGCGCGCCTTCGCAATATACAGGGCTCACAACGGACAGAACGGGCACGGCCGGCTCCTTCGGGATCGGCATCTGCAATCAGAAAAGTATTTTTAA
>JAISWB010000044.1 GCA_031271265.1 Desulfovibrio sp.
CGGAGAACAACAAGTCCCCTCAAACAGGAGGTTGGTATGGCTGCCGAGCAATGCCGGTGTGCGGATGAAGAATTCAAGGAACTGGACGACTACATCGCGCAGTTCCGAGACAAAAAAACGGCCTTGATCAAAGTGCTGTACGAGGCGCAGAGAATCTTCGGTTATTTGTCCGACAAAACAATGCTGTTTGTGGCGGACAGGCTGGACGTGCCCGCCGCGAAAATTTTCGGCGTGGTCAGCTTTTACTCATACTTCACGACAACGCCCAAGGGCAGATACCGCATCAAGTGCTGTATGGGCACCGCCTGCTTTGTGCGCGGGGCGGAGAAAATCATCAGTACCTTTGAAGAAAAACTGAAAATCAAACGGGGGGAAACCACGAGCGACCTGGAATACAGCCTGGATTCGCTGCGTTGCGTCGGCGCCTGCGGCCTCGCGCCGGTCGCGCTGGTCAATGAGCAGGTCTACGGGAAGCTGGAAGCGCCCGACGTGGATACAATTCTCGCAAACAACAAAGGCTGAGGTGTCGCCATGCGGAAAATCGCCGATTTCAAGGCCCTGGAAAAGCACGCCGCCGAACTGAAGCCCCGTCTGGCCCTGCGGCTGCCGGGCGCGGACATGTCGTCCGGCAAGCGCGAAATACTGGTCTGCGGCGGCACGGGCTGCCAATCGTCGCGCAGCCTGGAACTGCTGGAAACACTGCAGAAGGAAATCATTGCGGCGGGTCTGGCTTCCACGGCGCAGGCCCGGATAACGGGCTGCTTCGGCTTCTGTGAGAAAGGCCCCATCGTCAAGGTCTTCCCCGACAACGTGTTTTACGTCGAGGTCGGGCCGGCGGACGCGGCGGAACTTGTGGAAAAACACCTGAAAAACAATGTCGCTGTGGATCGGCTCTTCTACCGTGACCCGCAGGAAAACAAGCCCATCATTTCGCATCTCGATATGCCTTTCTATAAAAAACAGATGCGCGTGGCCCTCGGCAACTGCGGCCTGATCAACCCCGAAGAAATCGAAGACTACATAGCCGCGGACGGTTACCTGGCCCTGGCTTCCTGTCTTGAAAAGCGTACGCCCGCCGAAGTGGTCGAGGAAGTCAAGATTTCCGGTCTGCGCGGGCGCGGCGGGGGCGGCTTTCCCACGGGCATAAAGTGGGAAGTGGCCGCGGCCCAACCCGGCCCGGTAAAATATGTGGTCTGCAACGCGGACGAGGGCGACCCCGGCGCGTTCATGGACCGCTCCATACTCGAAGGCGACCCGCACTCCGTCATTGAGGGCATGGCCGCGGCGGCGTACGCCATAGGCGCGAACCGGGGCTTCGTGTACATCCGCGCCGAATACCCCCTGGCCATTCAGCGCCTGCAACTGGCCGTGGATCAGGCCCGCGCGGCCGGCCTGATCGGGCGCAGGATACTGGGAAGCCGCTTTTCCTTCGACCTGGAACTGAAGTACGGCGCGGGAGCCTTTGTCTGCGGAGAAGAAACAGCCCTCATGCGTTCCATAGAAGGCGGGCGCGGCGAACCGACCTCCAAGCCGCCGTTCCCGGCTCAGTCCGGACTGTGGGGCAAACCCACGATCATCAACAACGTGGAAACCCTGGCCAACGTGCCCCAGATACTGCGCAGGGGAGGAGACTGGTTCGCCTCTTTCGGGTCGGAAAAATCCAAAGGCACCAAGGTCTTCGCTCTGGCCGGCAAAATCAACAACGTCGGACTCGTGGAAGTGCCCATGGGCATCACGTTCCGAGAAATCATCTACGACATCGGCGAAGGCATCAAAAACGGCAAACAGTTCAAAGCGGTGCAGACGGGCGGACCTTCCGGCGGCTGCATCCCCGCCGCCGACCTGGATGTGAAGATCGACTACGACAATCTCACGGCCATGGGTTCCATGATGGGCTCCGGCGGCATGATCGTCATGGATGAAGACAACTGTATGGTAGATATAGCCAAGTTCTACCTGGACTTCACCATGGAGGAATCCTGCGGCAAGTGTACTCCCTGCCGCATAGGCAACAAGCGCATCCATGAAATACTGACGGCGATCACCGAAGGCCGCGGGACACTCGACGATCTGGAAAAACTGGAGAACCTGGCCGCCGTCATCAAGGATACGGCCCTCTGCGGCCTGGGACAGACCGCGCCGAACCCCGTGCTCAGCACCTTGAAGTTTTTCAGGGACGAGTATCTGGCCCACGTTGTCGAGAAGCGTTGCCCGGCAGGCGTCTGTACAAATCTGCTTGATTTCGTCGTTACGGACAAATGTATCGGCTGCGGACTCTGCAAACGGGGCTGCCCTGTCTCGTGTATTTCCGGAGAAAAGAAAGAGATGCACGTCATCGACAAGACAACGTGCATCAAGTGCGGAACATGTATCAATAAATGCCCGACCAAGGCCATCATCCGTAAATAGCGGGAAGCAGAGGAGATACTATGGTCAGTCTGAAAATAAACGGGAAAGCTGTGGAAGTGCCGGAAGGCGCAACGATCCTTGAGGCCGCGGACAAGCTGGGCGTGCACATTCCCACCCTCTGCCGACTGGATATCCCGGAATTTTCCCTGCACAACCAGGGGGCGTCCTGCCGGGTATGCATGGTGGAAGTGGCGGGGCGCAGGAACCTGGCTCCTGCCTGCGCGACCCCGGTCATGCCGGACATGGAGGTCAAAACGCATACGGCGCGCGTGATCAACGCCCGCCGGACGATTGTGGAGCTTATTCTTTCCAACCATCCCAAGACCTGCCTGACCTGTCCAAAGAGTACGGCCTGCGAACTCCAGTCTCTGGCCGCGGAACTGTCCATACAGGGCATCGCCTTTTCGGGGCAGACCTCGCGGCATACCGTCGACGCGTCGAGTCCGGCCTATGCGCGCGACATGAACAAGTGCGTGCTCTGCCGGCGCTGTGAAACCATGTGTTCCACGGTGCAGACGGTAAACGCCCTTTCCGGCCTGAACAGGGGATTTGCGACCTGCATCGGGCCGGCCTTCAACATGCCGATCAGCGATTCCGTCTGCGTGTCCTGCGGGCAGTGCGTGGCCGTCTGTCCCACGGCGGCCCTGTCCGAGGTGAACAATGCGGCCGAGGTGTGGGCGGCGATCAAGGACCCGGACAAGTTTGTCGTCGTGCAGACCGCGCCTGCCGTGCGCGCCGCGTTGGGCGAAGCCTTCGGCATACCCGCGGGGGTTCCCGTAACCGGGAAGATGGCGGCCGCTCTGCGCATGTTCGGCTTCGACAGGGTCTTCGACACCGATTTCGCGGCCGACCTGACGATTATGGAAGAGGCGGCGGAGTTCATCCACCGCTTCAAACACGGCGGCAAACTGCCCATACTGACGAGTTGCTGTCCTGGCTGGGTGAAATTTTTCGAGCATCAGTTCAGCGACATGCTGGATGTGCCCTCAACCTGCAAATCCCCGCAGCAGATGTTCGGCGCAATCGCCAAAACACGGCTGGCCGAGGAACTGAAAGTTGACCCGGCGCGCATGGTCGTGGTGTCGGTCATGCCCTGCATAGCCAAGAAATATGAGGCGGGCCGCGCGGACATGGGCCGTGACGGCAGGCCGGACGTGGACATAGTCATTACCACGCGGGAACTGGTGAAAATGATCCGTGAAGCGGGCATCAATTTTGCCGCGTTGCAGGACGAGGCCTTTGACGATCCCATGGGTGAATCCACGGGGGCCGGGGTCATCTTCGGCGCGAGCGGCGGCGTCCTTGAGGCCGCCTTGCGCACCGCCTACGAGTGGATTACCGGCAAAACCCTGGACGCCGTGGACTTCACCGCGTTGCGCGGTCTGCGGGGCATCAAGGAGGCGACGGTGGACGTGGACGGCATGCCGGTCAAAGTGGCCGTGGCCGGCGGCCTGGGTAACGCCCGCAAGCTGCTTGAGGACATCCGCGCCGGGAAAAAACAGTACCACATTATCGAAGTTATGGCCTGTCCCGGCGGCTGTATCGACGGCGGAGGCCAGCCGTACCACCGCGGGCGCACGGATATCTTGAAAAAACGCATGAAGGCGCTGTATGCGGAGGACAAGAGCAAGGTTCTGCGCAAGTCGCATGAAAACCCCTTCATCAAGAAACTGTATGCGGAATTCCTCGGCGAGCCGCACAGCAAGCTCGCCCATGAACTGCTGCATACCCACTATGTGAAACGCCCGCGGATGTGATGCGGCAGGCAAGGCGCCGTTGCGTCCGTGCGGTTTTGCTTTGTCGGCGTCAGGATGACAGTTGCCGCGCCTGTTATCCGGAATCGGGAGGTGCGGCAGGGGCGTGGCGATTTTGCCGCCGCGCAGCGAGGTCTTTGCAGCCATACCGCCGGGGGCCGCTGTGCCCCCGGAAACCCCCCAAGCCGCACGCACGGGATACGAAGGAGTAGGCGTCATGAGTACCAAGAGCAGAATTATTTCCGGCTTTGTTGTCATGGTAATCATCTTGGCGATTGTTTCAGTTATCGGCTACACTGGACTTAACAAGGCATCAACCCTGTTTCTTGATTATGTTCGCGTTGCGCGACTCAATGTAGATACCAGCGATCTAGAAGTGGGAATAAACAGATCAGCTTACCATTTGGAAAAATTTATGCGTTTGGCAGGCGATAAAGATATGGAACAGTCCCTGCAAGCGCAACAAGAAACATTTAAAATTTCCAAGAAGAGCTTGGAATACATTGTCAAGCCTGAACAAAAAAAGATGATGGATCAGGCCGTAACGTGTTTGCAGACGTATGTAGAAGAACTCAAGAAGATGGGAGAGATACTTGGGCCGTGGTTTAAAGACTATCTGCAGGTCATTCGTCCGAGTTTCAAAGCTGCAGAAAAACATCTCGGCGAAGTCGGAGACCTTGCGCTTAAAGTGAATAATATCGAGTTGCTCCGTCAGACCAATGATATATGGCGCATGATCGTCAACCTTGATACGGCCGTCGGCAACTTCCGGGAGCAGGCTGGTGAAGCGACTGCTGTCGCGGTCGACAAGCTCCTGGAGCAGGGGAAAACGCTCAACGACAATTTCGGTGCATCGCTCAGCACGGAAGAAGGCCGGCGCGTTTTTTCCGAATACAAGACGCAGTATGATACTATATCCGCCACCTACCGGAAAAACAGGCAGAATGTCATACGCGCCGAGGAGATACTGCAGCAGACGTATGTATGGGACACCGAGCTGGAAGACATCAGCAGCGCGTTGAATCAAGCCTCCTCCGCGGATCAAAACACGACGCAAGATGAGATTATCGCTTCCAACGACAGCTCACTAATTTTCATGCTTGCTTCTTCGTCCGGCGGTATTCTCGTCGGAGTGCTTTTCGCCGTGTTCATCATTGCCAAGCTGATTTCTGTATTGCATAAGGTTGCTGCGTTTGCTGCAGCCATAGCCGAAGGAGATTTTGAATACAATATCGTCATTAATGAAAAAGGTGAAATCGGAAAACTGGTTGCTGCCATGCATACCATTCCGGAAGTACTGAACAGTATTTTGGATACATATAAAAAACTGGCAAACGATATTCAGTATGGTAAACTACAAAGCCAGGTCGATGCTGCACGTTTTAAAGGCAGCTTTGCAACATTGATCAACGGCACAAATAATATCGTGAGTAATTTGCGCGGGATTATCGACAGTATCCCGACACCGGTCGCGGTGATGAACAAAGAGACCAAGGCCGAGTATCTGAACCGGCAAGCCTTGGAAATCGGCGGTGCCGATGGGGTCGGTAAACCATGCAGGCAGCTTTTCAACCGTGAAGATACCGACACTCCCAACGACGCGTTGCGAAAGGCCATCGACTCAAAGGTCCCGGCCAACGCGGAGACGCGCTGCAGACCGCGCGGAAAGGAAATGGACATCTCCTATTCCGCCCTGCCCATACTGGACAAGGAAAACAACGTTACGGCAGTGTTGCTGCTGATCACGGATCTGACGGCAATCAAGGAAACCGCCCGCACCATACTCAATGTGGCAGGTCAGGCATCAAGCATCGCAAGCCGCGTGGCCGCGGCCTCGGAAGAACTCTCGGCCCAGGTCGAAGAGGTGTCGCGCGGGGCGGAAACCCAACGCACGCGCGTAGAGGAAACGGCGAGCGCCATGAGTGAAATGAACTCCACGGTGTTGGAAGTGGCGCGCAATGCCGGTCAGGCATCGGAACAGAGCGGCCGGACCAATGAGAAGGCCCGGGACGGGGCTCAACTGGTTAATCAGGTGGTCGGCGCCATCAACCATGTTAATTCTGTGGCGGCGACGCTGCAGAACAACATGCAGGAACTCGGCTCTCAAGCCGAGAGCATCGGCGGGGTGATGAATGTTATCTCCGACATTGCCGACCAGACCAACCTCCTGGCGTTGAACGCAGCCATTGAAGCGGCCAGGGCAGGCGAAGCCGGACGCGGTTTCGCGGTGGTGGCCGACGAAGTGCGCAAACTGGCGGAAAAAACCATGTCCGCCACCCAGGAAGTAGGCAGCAGCATCAACGCCATCCAACAATCGACAAAGACCAACATCCAGGAAGTAGGCGCGGCGGTGGGCCATATCGGCCAAGCCACGGGGCTGGCCGATGCTTCCGGCGAAGCGCTTAAAGAAATCGTGGAGCTGGCAACGGCCAACTCTTCCGTTGTGGCTTCCATAGCCACGGCGGCTGAAGAGCAAAGTGCGACTTCGGAAGAAATCAACAGGTCCATTGAGGAGATCAACCGTATCGTCAACGAGACTTCGAGCGGTATGGTGCAGTCTTCCGCGGCGGTTCAGGAACTGTCGCACATGGCGCAGGAGTTGAACCGGGTTATGGAGCAGTTGACGAAACAATAAACTGCACCGCGGAACGGGCGGCGTAATGCGGCGCCGGCTCGCGTCTGCGCCGGACAGGGTGAATCCGGACACGGGGGAATTATCCCCCGGCCCCGCCCGGTCGGCGTCCATGCCGATCGGAGCGTTTCAACATCCGACTCACGCCGCTTCGCGGCGCATCGGCCTTTCGGTCTATGTTTACTGATTTCTGCAGAAATCGGTAAAGCAAACCCGCGCTTCTGCCGATAAGCCTTCAGCGAAACCCGGTAAGGAAAAGGTTGCCTATGAGGTATTCCCGGCTTCGCCGGGAGTCAATCAAGTTTGCCCCCTGTGGGAGCGGCTTCAAACCATAAGGAAATTGTTATGAAAAATTCACTGGACGCCGCAGCCGGCATCCTCAAAGACAGCATCAACAGGGATATCGTGACCGGCACCCTGAACAAGCTGAATGAAGGGCATTTCAGCGTCAAAAAGAAACCGAAGGGCTCGGTTCAGGCGGCCGTGAGCAACACCTACAACTTCAGCCAATCCGTACTTTCCGCCGTCTACGAAGGCAAAGGCACGCTGATTGACAGTTCCCGCTGAGGCGTGCTGTTCGACGGTTTCCGCTGAGGCGTGCTGATTGATAGTTCCCGCTGAGGCATGCTGTTCGATAGTTTACGCTGAAGCGTGCTGTTCGACAGTTCCCGCTGAGGCGTGCTGATTGACGGTTCCCGCTGAAACATGCTGTTCGACAGTTCACGTCGACCACAGGCGGGTCACCGGCCGCCGGTCTCCGTCCCCTCCAAAAATCCCCGCGCCGGAGGGACGGAGCCGCGGCACACACACGGATTGCAAGGGAGTTTTCCGGACGGCAAACCGGGAAAAGCCCTGCGGCTTTGCCGTAAACCGCGCCAACCGATCCGCTTGGAGCTGTCCTGCCGACAGACAAATACCCCATCCCGACAAGACGCTTTTTTTTTGACGCCTGCCTTTTTCCTGCCGCGGCATGCGCTCTTTCAATAAAATTCGTAAAATCAGCATATTATCTCGAAAATTTTTTCAATATTTCTTTGCCGAACAGTGGAAATTCCCCCTTGACAAGCGTTGCGGCTTCAAATATTAGTAATCCCACTGGTTAAATGATATTAACAATGTTTCACTGCCGTCAAACGGTTCCGTCAAGTATGCGCATCCCGGATTTGGTAGGCAATACGCCGCTTCTGGAACTCAACGCAATCGGGGCTTCCGCGCCTGGGGTACGGCTGTCGGCCAAGGCGGAATTCTGCAACCCCAGCGGGTCCGTCAAAGACCGGGCGGCCAGGTCCATGCTGCTTGACGGCATACAGAAGGGCGCGCTGACCCCCGGACGCGGGATCATCGACGCCACCAGCGGCAATACCGGCATCGCCTACGCGATGTTGGGCGCGGCCATGGGCTATGCCGTGACCCTGTACATGCCCGCGAACACCGGCGCTGTGCGCAAGGGCATCATCAGCCGCTTCGGCGCGGCCATCGTGGAAACAGACCCGCTCGAGGGCTCGGACGGCGCTTACCTCGCGGCCGCGGCGGCCGTCGAAAAGTACCCCGAACGCTGGTTCTACCCGGACCAGTACAATAATCCGGCCAACCCCCTCGCCCACTACGAAAGCACCGGCCCGGAGATATGGCGGCAGTCGGAACGGCAGGTCACGCACTTCGTCGCCTGCATGGGCACCTCCGGCACCTTTGTCGGCGTTTCCCGCCGCCTCAAGGAATACAACCCGCGCATACACTGTACGGCAGTACAGCCGGACTCGCCCTTTCACGGCATAGAAGGCACCAAGCACATGGACTCCACCATCCGCCCCGGCATTTTCGACGCAAGTCTCGTGGACGCCGTCGTCACCGTGAGCACGGAACAGGCCTACGCCATGACCCGCAGACTGGCCGCCGAAGAAGGCATCCTCGCCGGCGTCAGTTCAGGATGCAACGTACACGCGGCGCTGACCCTGGCCGAGACGCTGCCGCCGGGTTCCTCGGTGGTCACCGTGCTGTGCGACAGCGGCAACCGCTACATCTTCGACCCTTTTTGGGGAGAACGACAATGATCCGCATAGCGCGGCAACTGCATCGTAACCTTCGCGCCGAAGGCGAAACCGCCTACCCGGACGAATGCTGCGGCATCATGCTGGGCACGGTCGACGCCGAAGGCACGCGGAGCGTCACGGAACTGCACCCCATGCTCAACGCCCGCGAAAGCGGTGAACGCTACCACCGCTTCCGCATCGAAGCGGACGACATACTGCGCGCGGAACGCCTCGCCACAGGCAACGGCTTGGAAATAATCGGTTTCTATCACTCGCACCCGGATAACCCGGCCGTGCCTTCCGACTATGACCGGGAACACGCGCTGCCGTGGTACGCCTACGTCATCGTCGCGGTGGAGCAAGGCCGGGCGCGGCGCGTACGTTGTTGGCAACTGGCCGAAGACCGCTCCCGCTTCCTCCGGGAGCGCATGCACACCCTTGCATGAGTAAAAGAGTAATTCCGATTTCAGATAAAAATTGCCGAAATTCTTACCTGAAAGTCGAAAAAGCAGGCCAAGATTCAGCAGTCATACAGGCGTAATTTTTATTTATACGCAGCGTCTTGATTCTTTGCGCATTACCAAGAGCATATTCTAGTTTTTTCAATATGATGAAGGAAGAAAAAGCGCATAAAATTCAAGCGTCAAGTATAGAAACCGAATAAATACTGTAAAGGAGAACGCGGATGCCCGTCACCCTCTTGATTCCCTCAGCCCTGCGCTCCTTCACCGACCGACAGGCAACGGTCCGTGTGGAAGCGAACACCGTCGGCGAGGCCCTTGCGGCCTTGACCGACACCTACCCGGATATCCGCAGACACCTCTACGACGACGGCAATGCGCTGCGCCCGTTTGTGAACCTGTATCTCGGCGAAACCAACATCAAAAACACGGGGGGAACGGCAACCCCCCTGAAAGACGGCGACGAAGTGGCGCTGGTGCCGTCCATCGCCGGAGGTCGGGGGATATGCGGGCCGGCCCCCGACTCTCGGCGGGTTATGCCCGCGCCGCCTGCCGCCGAAGGCACGGGAGGATGACCGTGAGCATTATTCCCAATGTTTCAAACCATAAAGGAAGTTCCGGTGAGCATTATTCCCGATGAGCGCCGGCAGGCGCTGTCCGATGCCGAGATCGACCGCTACAGCCGGCACCTGATTCTTCCGGATGTCGGCCGCGAAGGGCAGGAACGCCTCAAGGCCGCGCGGGTGCTCGTGGTCGGCACGGGCGGCCTGGGCGCGCCCGCCGCCCTGTATCTGGCCGCCGCCGGGACAGGCCGCATCGGCCTCGTCGATTACGACTTTGTGGAAGCCTCCAACCTGCAACGGCAGATTATCCACGGAACAAAAGACATCGACCGCCCAAAGACTGCTTCGGCCAAAGACCGCATCAAAAACCTCAATCCCCACGTGGATGTCGTCACGCACAACACGCGACTGAACAGCGACAACGCCCTGGATATCCTGGGCGCGTACGATGCGGTGGTGGACGGAACCGACAATTTCCCCGCCCGCTACCTGATCAACGACGCCTGCGTACTGCTCGGCATTCCGGACGTTTACGGCTCCATTTTCCAGTTCGAGGGGCAGGCGGGCGTGTTTTACGCCCGCAAAGGCCCCTGCCTGCGTTGTCTCTTTCCCGAGCCGCCTCCGCCGGGGCTGGTGCCGTCCTGCGGTGAAGGCGGGGTTATGGGCGTGTTGCCCGGCATCATCGGCAGCATCCAGGCCTGCGAAACGGTCAAGCTCATTGTCGGCGGCGGCGCCGGCCTTATAGGCCGCATCTGCTCCGTGGACGCCTGGACCATGCGCTTTTCCCAACTGCGTTTCGACAAGGATCCGAACTGTCCCGTATGCGGCGAGCGGGCGACCATCCGGGAACTTATCGACTACGAACTTTTCTGCGGCCTGAAACAGAACGACGAAGTCCCCGTGGAAACCATCACGGCCCGCGAACTCAAAGCCAGAATGGACCGGGGCGACCCCTTGCAGATCATTGACATCCGCGAACCGCACGAGCGCAGCATGTTCGCCTTCCCTTCGGCCAAAGCCGTGCCTTTCGGACAGTTGGTCCGGCGCAGGGAAGAATTCGACCCTGCCGTGGACGCGGTCTTTATCTGTAAAATCGGTCAACGCAGCGTTTATGCCGTCCGCGCCCTGCGCGAAGCCGGGTATGAAGGTAAAATGTACAACCTTACCGACGGCTCCAACGCATGGGCGCGTGATGTCGATACGGCGCTTCGCCGATACTGAGACCCGCGCGAAGCCGGGCACGAAGGCGCATTGTACAACTTGCCGGCGGCTCCGGCGCGCGGGCGCGGGATGTCCTTACGGCACTTCACCAACACCTATACGAGGAGAAGAACATGGCAGACGCAACACCCCTCAATGCACTCGGTCGTCAGGCTGCATACCGGCTCGCCGACGTCACCAAAACCCGGCCCCAGTTCGGTTCCCTTACGCCGCGCTGGCTGACCCGCCTTCTGGAATTCAAAGGACTGAATGCCGGCATCTACCGGGTCAACAGGGTCGTGGAAGGCGACACGCCCCTTGACGTCCTGTGCAGCCAGGACCCCGGCAAACGCGAAATTCCGCAAGGTTACGTCGAATATCAGAGCAAGCCCAGAGAATACGAACTCAGTTCCATAGCCACAATCATCAATGTCGACACCAGTGTCGCCGACGTCTACAGCTCGCCCTACGACCAGGTGGGCGAACAACTGGCTCTGGCCGTGGAAAGCCTCAGGGAACGGCAGGAAAGCCAGATCGTCAACAACGACGATTACGGCCTGCTCAAAAACGCCGTCGAAAGCCAACGCATCAAACCGCGCAACGGAGCGCCCACGCCCGACGATCTGGACGAATTGCTGACCAAGGTCTGGAAAGAACCGTCGTTCTTCCTGGCCCACCCCAGGGCCGTCGCCGCCTTTGCGCGGGAATGCACGCGCCGGGGCGTTCCGCCCGCAACAACGGACATTGCCGGAGGCACCTTCATCGTCTGGCGGGGCGTACCGCTGATCCCCACGGACAAACTGTTCGTGGACGGCCTGAAAAATCCCAAAGGTCAAAGCGGCAAGACGAATATCCTGCTTGTGCGCACCGGCGAACAGAAACGCGGCGTTGTCGGCCTCTACCAGACCGGTCTGCCCGGCGAACAATCCAGGGGACTGGCGGTCAGGCTGCGCGGCATAGACGACAAGGGACTCGCCTCATACCTGCTGTCTCTGTATTGCTCGGTCGCCGTCCTGGCCGACGATGCCGTCGCCGTTCTGGAAGATGTGGAAGTCGGAGACTATTATGAGTATACATGAGGAGATCGGGTATTCAGCCTTGGATCCCAAGGCTTACGGCCTGCCGGGCGCGGAGGAATTGGCGGCGCTGTTGGCAGCCTGCTGTCCGGATTATGCGCCGCAGCCGCCTCCGCGTAGCGAGGTTCCGGACGGTACCGGCGAGGTCTATGCGCCGCGCGTTGTCCCCTCGGCAGTGCCGCCGGCGTCGGCGCATGTGTCGGGCGCGGACGCTCCGCGGGCGGTGCGGATCCCGGTCGCGGCCGGCCGGTCGCCTTCCGTCGCCCGCATAGGAACGCTGCCTGTGGACGCGATACGCGCCGATTTCCCCATTTTGGAGGAAACGGTCAACGGGCGCAGGCTGGTCTGGTTCGACAACGCGGCCACCACCCAGAAACCCCGCGCGGTTATCGACCGTCTGACCTACTATTACAGCCGCGAAAATTCCAACGTCCACCGGGGGGCGCATACCCTGGCGGAACGGTCGACGGACGCCTACGAGGAGGCGCGCGGCAAAATCGCCCGGTTCATAGGCGCGCCCGGAAGCGACACCATAGTCTTCGTACGCGGCACGACGGAAGGCATCAACCTGGTGGCCCAAGGCTATGTCAAACAGTACCTGCGGCCCGGCGACGAAATCATCCTGACCTTGCTTGAACATCACGCCAATATTGTCCCCTGGCAACTCCTGGCCCAGGAAACCGGTGCCGTGCTGCGGGTCGCGCCCGTAGACGGCGACGGACAAATCCTCCTGCCTGCCTATGCGGACCTTTTCACGTCCCGTACCCGCTTCGTTTCGGCGTCGCATGTGTCGAACGCCCTGGGCACGGTGGCTCCCGTGGAGGAAATGGTTGCCCTGGCCCACAGTCACGGAACGCGCATCTGCATAGACGGGGCGCAGTCCGTTTCCCACATGCCCGTGGACGTGCGTGCTCTGGATGCCGACTTTTTCGTGTTTTCCGGGCATAAAATCTACGGACCCACGGGCATAGGCGTTGTCTACGGCAAGCCCGAACTTCTGGAGGCCGCCCGGCCGTACCAGGGCGGCGGCAACATGATTGCCGACGTCACCTTTGCCGAGACCGTCTACAGGGAAGCTCCGGCGAAATTCGAGGCCGGCACGGGCAACATCGCCGACGCCGTCGGCCTGGGCGCGGCCGTGGATTACGTTTCCGCCGTGGGTATGCGGCATATTGCCGCCTATGAACAGGAGCTGCTCGACTACGGCACACGGGCGCTTGCCGCCGTGCCCGGCCTCAGACTCATCGGCACGGCCGCCCGCAAGGCAAGTGTACTTTCTTTTGTTCTGGAAGGACACGATATCGAAGAAACGGGCAGACGTCTCAGCGCGGCCGGCATCGCCGTGCGGGCCGGACACCATTGCGCCCAGCCGATACTGCGGCATTTCGGCCTGGAAGGCACGGTCAGACCCTCTCTGGCCTTTTACAACACGCACGAAGAAATAGATTTTTTGGCCGAGGAGCTGTCGAACATTGTCCGCGGAAAAGCGCGTTCAGCAGCAACTCCTTCATGGTCCGAAACCCGTCCCTTCAGGGATATTCCCGCGTAACGCCCGGCAGGGCATACCTTGCACCGGGTCAAAGGAAGGTTCGTAGATGACCGGACAACAGGCTGACGAAAGCATAGGCGTTCTGGTGCAGGCCCTGTTGGCGAGTTACGGTGAGTACCCGGAAATCGTCAAAATAGAAGCCGTGCACCGGATCAACAGAAACAGCGTGCTGGATGTGCTGGACAAGCTGCAGCGGCTGGTCTTTGCCGGATTTTTCGGACCGCAGCCGATCAAGCGTGATTCCATAGAGTACTATGTCGGCGAACTCGTCGAATATGTGCTGTACACTCTGCAAAAACAGATCAAGCGCGCCCTGCGCAGCCTGGAACCGGGCGGGGAAGATCCGGAAGCGGCGGCCCGGCGCATAGCTTTCGCTTTTTTGGGACGCCTGCCGGAGGTGCGCCGCATACTCGCCGCCGACGTGACGGCGGCCTATGACGGCGACCCGGCGGCCTTCAGCAGGGATGAAATCATTCTGTCCTACCCCGGCATTTATGCAGATATGGTCTATCGCCTGGCGCATGAACTCTACAATCTGGGCGTGCCCTTCATCCCGCGCATGATGACCGAGTACGCGCACAGCCGCACCGGGGTGGACATTCACCCCGGCGCGACCATTGGGCACCATTTTTTCATCGACCACGGCACCGGCATAGTCATCGGGGAAACAACGGTCATCGGCAACTATGTGAAAATTTACCAGGGCGTGACCTTGGGGGCGCTTTCCACCAGAGGCGGGCAATTCCTCAGCGGCGTGAAGCGGCATCCCACCATAGAAGACCACGTCACCATATATTCCGGTGCTTCCATTTTGGGGGGCGGCACGGTCATAGGCGAAGGCGTCGTCATAGGGTCCAATGCCTTCATCACCAAAAGCGTGCCGGAAAAAACCAGGGTGAGCGTGAAAGACCCCGAACTGCAATTCATGCAGCAGGGCGGGCGTGTGGAGTTCGTTCAGGATTTCGTTATTTGACGGGGCGGAGTGCCGCCTGCGACATCGAGGCCGGTCGCCCGCGTCCCGAATCCGCGTTTTTTGCGGACCGGCACTCCGGCCGGAGGCATTCGCCGGGTTCGACGGGCCGAAGACTTGTCTCAGGCACCGAACTCAGCCGCCCGCGCCGGCCTCGTGTTTTTTGCAGACCAGAACCCTGGCCGGCCGCAGCAGGCGTTCGTGCAGTTTGTAGCCGGCCGTCAACAGTTTGCCCACGCATCCTGCGGCGACATCCGGAAAATCCTCCGTGCCGACGGCTTCATGCACGGCCGGGTCGAATTCCTCCCCGACCTGTCCCAACTGCTCCAGACCGTGCGCGGCCAGCGCGTCCCCCATGAGTTTACGGGTCATGCGCACGCCGGTCACGAAATTTTTGCAGGCCGCATCAGGCGCCGCATGCTGTAGGGCCAGATCCAGATTGTCCAAGGAAGGGATGATCCCGCTCAACACCGCCTCGGCGGCGAAACGGGCATGTTCTTCGCGCTCGCGGGCAAGGCGTTTTCTGGCGTTGTCCAGGTCGGCCGCGGCCCGCAACCGTTCTTCATCGGCCTCTTTTTTTTCGGGACACGCGGGGCAGATGCGTTCCCGGCAGAAAGTCGCCAAGGCCTCATCGGAAAACGGAGCCTGCATATCGCCCGTGCCGTGCTGTTCCGGCTGCTCCCGCAGTTCCCGCGGTTCCCCGGCACGGTCCTCCTGCAGGGCAAAGAGCGCGTCGTCCGGAAAATCCCCGAGCGGATTGTAGGACCGCGAAGGTTCATACGACGGCATTTCATCCGGAAAGGGCCGCCGGGCGTGCGGGTCGCGGACTGACCCTCCGTTGCCCGCGGCGGAGTATGCGGCCCGCCCCCTGGCCGCGCTTCCCGTGATATGTTGCTGTGCGGAACCGTCGGCGTGACCGGGAAAAGTATCACGGTCCGCCGGCTCGTCGGCCTCGTGCCCGAATCCGGTATTTTTTTGAGGAGGGAACACAGTTCGTTTGATGCTCATTCCGAATTTCCTTTTCGGAAGGAGTAAGCATGCCGGGGGGCGATGTCAAGCGCGGACGCACAGTGCTTCCGGCCGGAAAGACCGGGGAACGGGCGGCTCCCTGGAGGTCGGCGCGGACGAAGTCGGCTGCCGGCCGGAGAGACGGGCGAACGGGATTCAGGCGGGGGGGCGCACCTTGCAGCCGTGCGCGTCCAGATAACTTTTCAATTCGCCTATGCTGTGCTCGCCGTAATGCACTATGGAGGCAATGAGAGCCGCGGAGGCCTTGCCCTGCGTAAGGGCTTCCAGCATGTGGCGCGGCGACCCGGCCCCGCCGGAGGCGATGACGGGGATGCGCACGGCCTCGACCACGGCGCGGGTCAGGGTCAGTTCATAGCCTTCTCTGGTACCGTCGGCGTCAATGGAATTGACGCAAAGTTCGCCGGCGCCCAGCGCTTCGCAACGCGCCGCCCATTCCACGGCGTCTATGCCCATGAAACGGCGGCCGCCCTGAATGACGATTTCGTAGCCCGACGGCACCTCCCGCCGTTTCGGCACCTGCTTGACGTCCATGCCCACGACGATCGCCTGCGAGCCGAAAGCCTCCGCACCTTCGCTGATAAGTCCGGGGTTGCGGACCGCCGCGGAATTGACGGAGATTTTTTCCGCCCCGGCCAGAAGCACGGCGCGCATGTCGGCTACGGAACTCAACCCACCGCCCACGGAAAAGGGAATGAAGATGTTCTCCGCCACCCGTTCCACAACATCCAGAAAGATGCCGCGTTCCTCGGCCGAGGCGGTAATGTCGTAAAAGACGATTTCATCCGCGCCTTCTTCATAATAGCGGCGGGCAACGGCGACCGGGTCGCCGATATCCACGTTGCCTTGAAACTTGATTCCCTTGGTCAGTTTGCCGTTGCGAACATCCAGGCAGGGTATGATGCGTTTACTCAGCATGTTCCGCGCTCCGCGCCGGTTTCCGCGCAGTATTCGTAAAAGTTGCGCAGCATGCGCAGGCCGGCGCGCCCGCTCTTTTCCGGATGAAACTGCACGGCCCACAGGCCGTCGCGCCCGTAAGCCGAGCAAAATTCCTGCCCGTGCCGGGTGCGGGCCAGAACCAGTTCCGGCTCCGGCTCGACATAATAGGAATGCACAAAGTAAAACTCGGCCTCGGGGGCGATGCCCCGGAACAGGCGTCCCGAGCCTCCTCCGAGGCAGGCGTTCCAGCCCATGTGCGGGATGGTCGCGGGATCGCCGTTTTCGTCGCGCAGGTCGGGAGAAAAACGTCGGCAGCGGCCCGGCACTATGCCCAAAGTATCGGTATCGCCTTCTTCGCTGAACTCCAACAATATCTGGCAGCCAAGACAGATACCGAGCAGAGGTTTGCCAATGACGACCAGTTCGCGCAGCACGGCGTCCAGACCTGTGCCCGCAAGGCGGTGCATGGCCTGCCCGGCCGCGCCGACTCCCGGAAAAATAATGCCCGAGGCCGGGAAAAGATCAGCGGCGGACGCCGTGACCTTCCCCGCAATCCCCAAAAAGTTCAGGGCGCGCAACACGCTGGTCTGGTTGCCCGCGCCATAGTCCAGCACTGCCAAGCTCATCCGAATCCACCATTTTGATTTTATGCGCCTCCGGCGGCCAAGGCTCCGCCTTGGCCCGGCAGTGAGGAATGATTCCCCCTGCACCCCTCATTTGAGGACGCGCAATTTACAGATTTCCGCATGAAAATCTGAACAGCAGCCGTTAGGCTGATGTCGCCGCGCCGCGAGTCAGCCGGAAACCACGCTTTTCGGCTGACGATCCTCCGCAGGGAAAAGTTTACTTTTCAATGCGGATATCAGTAAAAGTTGTTTCCGTCGTTGCCGGCGGTCAGGCGCACGCCGTCTTCGCCGTCCAGGGAAGCGACGAGGACGTCCACCCGGTCATGTTTGCCGGTAGTCAGGGTAAGTCCGACGTAGTCCGGGCGGATGGGGAGTTCGCGGTGTCCGCGGTCGACGAGAACGAGCAGTTCGACACGCCCGGGGCGTCCGAAGTCGGCCAGGGCTTCCAGGGCGGCGCGCACCGTGCGCCCGGTATACAGCACATCGTCCACGAGGATCAGGGTTTTGCCTTCCACATCGAAAGGGATGCAGGTCCGGCCTATTTTCGGTTTGAGTGCGCCAGTAGTCCAGTCGTCGCGGTACAGGGTAATGTCCAGGGAGCCGACGGGAAGATCGACGCCGTATTCCTTTGCCGATATTCTGCCCAGTTCTTCGGCCAGAAGGACGCCCCGGCGTTGTATGCCCACCAGAACACCCGTGTCGCGGCCCTTGCCGGCTTCGTGCAGGGTGCCGGCAAGGGTCCGGAGCGTTTCGCTCATCCGCTCGGCGCTCATAACGGTCACGGACTTGCTGCACGGTGATTCGACCACGGCGTCCTCGTTTGTTTCGGGGCGGTCAGCCGCCCAGGTAAGCTTCCTTGATTTCCGGGCTGCCGAGCAACTCCGCGCCCGGCCCTTCGGCGACGATTTCGCCGGTATCCAGCACATAGCCGCGGTCCGCGACTTCCAGGGCCAGACGGGCGTTCTGTTCCACCACCACTATGGTCAGGCCGGCGTCGTTGAGACGTTTCAGGGTGCGGAACATGTCGTACATCAGCACGGGGGCCAACCCCATGGACGGTTCGTCGAGCAGCAGCACCGAGCAGTCCGTCATGAGCGCGCGTCCCACGGCCAGCATTTGCTGTTCGCCGCCTGAGAGGGTGTCGCTGCGCTGACCGGCGCGTTCGGCCAGACGGGGGAAGAGGCCGAAAATATAGTCCAGGGTCTTGCGGACGTCCTCGTTTTTCCGTGTCCAGGCGGCCAGATTCAGGTTTTCCATGACCGTCAGGTTGCCGAAGATGCGTCTGCCTTCGGGAACCAGGGTCATTTTCAGCTTGTCCACGACGTTATGCGGTTCGACGTTGAGTATGGATTCGCCGCGGAAGCGGATATCGCCGCCGAACACCGAGGGCGACTCGGGCGGGGCGAGGCGCATCAGAGCCTTGAGCGTGGTGGACTTGCCCGCGCCGTTGGCGCCGATCAGGGTGACGATTTCGCCCTGCTTCACATGAAAGGAGATGCCGTGCAGGGCTTCGATGCGGCCGTAGCCGGCGTAGAGTTTTTCCACACTGATGATCACAGCGTGCCGTCTCCGAGGTAAGCGCGTATCACATCGGGGTTGTTGCGTATTTCCTCCGGCGTGCCGAAGGCGACGGTTCTGCCGAAGTCCAGGACCATGAGCCTGCGGCAGAGGGACATGACGACTTTCATCTGGTGTTCGATCATCCAGATACCTATTTTGAATTCTTCGTGTATCCAGCGCACGAGGCGGATAAGTCCGTCGACATCGGAGGTATTGAGTCCGGCGGCCGGTTCGTCCAGAAGGAGCAGGCGGGGATCGGTGGACAGGGCGCGGGCCAGTTCCACCCTGCGCTGCAGGCCGTAGGGCAGATTTTTGGGGAATTCTTCGGCAAGTTCCGCAATATCCATCATGCCCAGTATGTTCCTGCATTTGTCCTCGATGCGCTTTTCCGCCGCGCGGTAGCGCCGGGTACGGAGCAGGGCGTCGTGGAGGCGGTAGCCGCGCCGGTGATACTGGGCGATGCGCAGGTTGTCCAGCACGCTCATGTCGTTCCAGAGCCTGATATTCTGGAAAGTTCTGGCCAGACCGAGGGCCGTGATGCGGTGCGGCGTCAGGCCGCGGGTATCGCGGCCGTCGAAGGCTATATCGCCTTCGCTGGGGGTGTAAAATCCCGACACAAGGTTGAACACGGTGGTTTTCCCGGCCCCGTTGGGGCCGATAAGCCCGACCATCTCGCGTTCTTCCAGCGAAAAGTTGAAGTCCAGAAGGGCATGCAGGCCGCCGAAGCGCTGCGATACGCCGTTCATCTCAAGCAGGGCCAATCTTCTCTCCGCGTGTCGTTTGCAACTGCCCCGGGTTTTTCAGCGCCGCCCGGCGGGACGTTCCGCGTATCATTTGAAACTGACCCATTTTTTCAGTTTCGGAAAAATTTGCGTCAGTTCCCTGTTGCCCAGCAGTCCTTCCGGCCTGAACTGCATGAGCAGGATAAGGATAAGGGGGATGATGACCCATTTCCAGATCTGGCTGATTTCAAAATCGCCGGGCAGGAGGTTCAGGCCGTGCAGGAGGTCGTTCAAGGCGGGCACGGCAAAGCGCAGACCTTCCACGAGCAGGGTAAAGGCGACGGCCGCCAGGACCACACCGGACATGGAGCCCATGCCGCCGAGGTAGACCATGACCAGTCCCTCGGTGGACTTGAGAATATTGAAAGCCTGGGCGTTCACATAGCCGTAAACGTGGGCGTAGAGCACGCCCGCCACGCCCGCCAAACCGGAGGAAACCATGAAGGCGGTGATTTTGACCCTGTTGGTGTCCACGCCCATGATTTCCGCGGCGATTTCGTTCTGGCACACGGCGGCGATGCCCTTGCCGCCGGTGCTGGTCACCAGACGGTAGAGCAGGGTCAGGCAAAGGACCACGGAAATGATGACCCAGAGCAGCATCCAGGGCAGGTCGGCGACGTTGTACATGGCGTTGACGGTCTTTTTCATGCCGAAAAAGCCGCGCGGTCCGCCGATGGCGTCGATGTTCTCAATTACCGAAATAATGATGTAGTTGGCCGCTATGGTGATGATGGCCAGGTAATCGCCCCTGGTATGAAAGGAAGGCAGGGCCACGATCAGGCCGAAGAGGGCCGCGCACAGGCCGGATGCGATCAGGATCAGGGGGAAGAACAGTGGGGCGAGTTCCGGCGGCAGCAGAGGCGCGCCGAACAGTTTGCCGCCCGCGAACAGGGCCGCCGAGAGCAGGGAGCCGGTATAGGCTCCCACGCACATGAAGCCGGCGTGGCCGCAGGAAAATTCACCCATGTAGCCGTTCACGAGATTCAGTCCGGAGGCGAAAATAATGTTGATGCCCATAAACATGAGCACCGTCAGCACATAGTTGTCCAGCAAGCCGGCATGAGCGGCCAGAACGAGGCCCGCGGCCCCGATGAGCATGAGAATGTTGAGGGCGTGCCGTTGCATCGTCGTTTCGGGCTAGATCTTGGTGGTGGCGGGGATGCCGAAAATACCCGTGGGCCGCTTCCAGAGAATGATCAGGAGAATGGAAAAGGCGAACAGGTCGCGAAAGGTGGACGGCAGAAAGGCCGCGACCATGATTTCCACAAAGGCCAGCAGGAAGCCGCCCGCAAAGGCCCCGCGTATGTCGCCTATGCCGCCGACCACGGCCGCGATGAACGCCTTCCAGCCCGTCATCGCGCCCATGTACGGGTCCAGTACCGGGTAGGACATGGCGAAAAGCAGCCCGCCCAACCCGGCGATGCCGGACCCGAGCGCGAAGGTGAAGACGATGACCATGTCCAGGGGGATGCCCATCAGGGGCAGGGCGAACTTGTCCCAGGAAACGGCCCGCATGGCCATGCCGAGGCGTGTCCGGGTAACAACCGCCTGCAGGAAGACGAACACCAGCAGGGCGGTGAAGATGACCAGGAGTTTCAGGTTGGTGACGGTTATGCTGCCGAAGGTGTAGATCTGTTTTTCCAGCAGTTCGGGCAGGGCCTTGCGTCCCGCGCCGAGCAGGGCGAGGTTGCCGTTTTCCAGGATCAGCCCGCACATCAGGGCGGTAATCACCACGTAGAGGCGGTGTGCGCCCTTGCGGCGCAACGGCCTGTAGGCGATGCGTTCCAGAGTGACCCCGACCGTCGACGTGAGTATGACCGTGGCGGGTATGGTCAGGGCCAGGGCCGCGCCTTGCGGCAATTCCGGCCCCGATGCCGAGAGCAGAAAGGTGGACACGAAAAAGGCGATATACGCGCCCACCATGAAAACATCACCGTGCGCGAAGTTGATCAGCAGCAACACGCCGTACACAAGCGTGTAACCGAGGGCTATCAGCGCATAAAAACTGCCCCACTGTAAGGCGTTGACGCACTGCTGAATGAACTGTTCCATACACAGGCACCTGAAGAGCAAGCGCGCGGCGGGCACACGATCCTTGTCCGTCGGCATGAGCGCATGCCGGGAGGGAACCGGCCGGATTTTTGCGGCCGGTCCCGTTGCATCCTTGTTACGGGCAGACTGATTCCATAAAGGTAAATTCGCCCTTGTCGTCGATTTTCACCACCACGGCGCACTTGACGGGGTCACCCTGGCTGTCGAAGCGCATGCTGCCGGTGATGCCGTCGAATTTTTCGATCGCGGCCAGATTGTCGCGCACCAGTTTACGCACGGCGCGCACATTGCCGTCGACTTTGCCGCCTTTCTGAACGGCCTGCAGCACGATGTTCACGGCGTCCCATGTGAGGGCGGCCACATCGTCCGGCACATAGCCGTACTTTTTGTTGTACTTGTCGATGAATTCCCGGGTTGCTCCGGTGGCGCCCGCGGCCGCGTAATGCGTGGAGAAGAATTGGCCTTTGCAGGCGTTGCCGCAGAGTTTCATGAGTTCCGCCGAACCCCAGGCATCGGAACCCATGAAGGGATTCTTGTAGCCGAGGTCCCTGGCCTGGGGCACGATCAGGGCCGCGAAGCTGTAGTTTTCCGGCAGAAAGATAAAGTCGGGCTTGAGAGCCGCGATCTTGGTCAACTGGGCCGAGAAATCCTGATCTTTGGGACCGTGCGACTCAAAGGCGACGATCGAACCCGGCCCGTGCAGCTTTTCCCAGGCTTCTTTAAAGTTGTCTGCCAGCCCTTTGGAATAGTCGTTGGATATTTCGAAGAGCACGGCGGCTTTTTTGGCCTTGAACTGCTTGGTGGCGAAATTCGCGGCCACAGGAGCCTGGAACGGGTCGAGGAACGCGGCGCGGAACACCCAGGGCCGGTCTTTGGTGGTGTCCGGGTTGGTGGACCACGGGGAAATGAGCGGCGTTTCGCCTTCGTTTGCCGCCCCGCCCGCGGGCACTGCCTGGCGCGAGGACTGCGGACCGACCAGGGCGATGACCTGATCGCGGTCGATGAGTTTCAGGGTGACGTTGACCGCCGACTCCGGTTTGGCTTCGTTGTCTTCGTAGATGAACTCCAGCAGATATTTCTGCCCTCCGACCTCCAGCCCGCCTTTGGCGTTGATTTCTTCCTTGAGCATTTCCGCGGCGAACTTGGTGGATTCGCCCACCTTGGGAATTTCTCCCGTCAGCGGTATGGGGAACCCGATCTTGATGGTCTGCGCGGCCTGCGCGGCGCCTGCCGTAAGCAACGCCGCGAGGACTGCCGGTAAAAACATTTTTCCCGCTCGCATTATGTCTTCTCCTTGCTTGACAAAGTGTCGAAAGAGAGCAGGGTACCTGCCGCTGCCGCAAATTGCAACAAAATTCCCGACGGGGATCTGCCCGCTCAGTTTCTGTCGCCGTGGGGAAAGTCTCTTACGCCATAGGCAGGTTTTGTCGGCGGATCGTTGATTGACAATGAACAGGCAGGGTTGCTCCTTCGCCGTTCACCGTTTCAGGCAGACGGCCAGAGCCTTGAGCAGCCTGTCCACGTTTTCCGGCCGGGCGGTATGTCCCATGACGCCGATGCGCCATATCTTGCCGGCCAGAGGCCCGAGCCCGTTGCCGATCTCTATGGAAAACTCCTTCAGCAGCCTGGAACGCACGCCGGCATCGTCGACGCCTTCCGGAATGCTTGCCGCATTGAGCATGGGCAACCGGAATTCCTTCTCCACGTACATGGTAATGCCGAGCTCGGCCAGGCCGTCGACAAGCTGCTCGTGGGCGGCGCGGTGCCGCGCATGCACCTTGTCCTCCCCCTCGTCCAGAAAGCGGCGTACGGCTGCGTACAACGCGTAAATCATGTTGACGGGCGCCGTGTGGTGGTAGGCGCGGGTGTTGCCCTCCCAGTAGTTGATAATCATGGTGAGATCCAGGTACCAGTTGGGCACCTTGCTCTTGCGCGCCGTGAGCTTGGCCAGAGCGCGGTCGGAAAAGGACAGGGGCGCAAGGCCGGGAGGACAGGAAAGGCACTTCTGGGTGCCGCTGTACAAGGCATCCACGCCCCATTCGTCCATGCGCACCGGGATGCCGCCCAGGCTGGTAACGCAGTCCACAAGATACAGCGCGCCTGTGGGCCGCACCAGTTCGCCGATTTCCCGCACCGGGTTGCGGACGCCGGTAGAGGTTTCGGCATGCACCACGGCAACAATGCCGTAATTATCTCCTTTGAGTTTTTCTGCGACCAGGGCGGGCACAACGGGAGTTCCCCACTCGAACTGCAGGGAATCCACCTGCGCTCCCAGGCGTCCGGCCACGTCTTCCATGCGTTTGCCGAAAACGCCGTTCGTCAGCACCAATACCTTGTCGCCGCGCTCCACAAGGTTGACGAAACAGGTCTCCATGCCGGAGGACCCCGTGCCCGACATGGGCATGGTCAGGCGGTTGCCGGTCCCGATGACCGTTTTCAGGTCCTCCTTGACAGCGTCCATGATCCTTATGAAAAGGGGATCAAGGTGACCAATCGTCGGCTTGGCAAGGGCGGCATACACCTCGTCGTACACGCAGGACGGTCCGGGGCCCATGAGCAGGGTTGCTTTGATTTCGTCCAGTAGTCCGGCCATTCTCTTCTCCTTCGGGTCAGGGTTCAGTTTTGGTTCAGGTTCACTCCGGTGAGCCTGGACATGTCCTCAAGGTACTGCTCGCGGCGGGCTAGATAAAAGGCCAGGGGCCGGGCGAAATCCAGCCCCATGAGTCCGTCCACCAGCATCCGGCTGATCTCGCGCACCCTGGTCAGCACCAACTGCGCTCCGGCGAAGGTCATGCGCTCATCCTCGGTCATTTCCTTCATCATGGCCTTCAACGTGTCACGCGCCCGCGGCTGGTACATCCAGAAATACATCATATCCAGGGCATTGAGAATCACGATTTTTTTCAAGTCCGCGGCCTCGCGCCCGACTCCGGAGGCTAGGCCGCGCTCCGCCCGGGAGTCGGGGTCGCCGGGCCGGCTCAACACGTCCGCTATATTTTCTTCGGGGAACAGCACTTCCAGCCTTTCGCAGCAGTCGAACAGGCGAGCCAGACTGTCCGTATAATCCCGGCTGCGCAGCTTGAGATACTCCTCCTTGTCCGCCCAGCCTTCGATCATGGCCGCCACGGTGTCCGAAGCCAGCTTGGAAATCACGGCGGCACCCATAGCCAGGTAGATTACCGGCCAGCCCATGTGCAGGCACAGTTCCAGGGCGATGCGGCTGTACACCACGGAAACCGGAACGGCCAGAGCGCTGCGGAACAGGTTGCCTATGGCCGCCGTCCTGGGAAATCCGCGAAAGACGTTGTGTCCGGCTATGTACAGGCCGTTCACCATGCTCATGATGAAATAAAAGAACACCGGGCTGTTGAGGGCATCTATGCCCATGCCGTCGCGGAGCAGACAGGTACGGACCAGGAGTTCCAGCAGCGGCACGGAAATGCCGGTGTACATCAGGGAGTCGCACAGCCTTGTCCAACTCAGGTAGTCGTGCCAGCCCAGCAGGGTGGAGCGGCTCAGCCCTCCGCCCGCCGGCACGGACTGCAGAATATTGCGGAACCCCGTGACGGCGAACCAGATGACCGGCCCGTACCAGGCCAGTACCCACCATTCCTGCGTATAGCGGAAGGTCAAGGCGGCCGCGAGAAAGCCGAAAACCACCTTGGCCGTGTTGCTCAGGACGCTGTTCAGATAGGTAGGGCCGAGACGGCGCCGCGGGCGGGCCGCAGCCCGGTTGCCGCAATCCTCGCGCAGACGGTCACGGCTGACCCCGCCCAGGGTGACGGCGACCCGCGCGCCCGGACGGTAGCGGGCTGACTTGGCGTCGGCGCGCCAGGACGAAGTTTTTTCTTTGTCCAGATTGTCGAGAAACGGCAGGTGACTGAGCAGGCGGGTCGGAGAGAAGCCGACGGCGCGGTGCCGCGGCTTGGTGTACGTCACTATCCGCTTGATATCCTGCACAAAAGGAATAAAACGGTGCCTGAAACTTTGCCCGTTGAGTTCCCGGCGCGTGCGCGCCGGCAAAGTTTCCATAAAGGCGAAGCCCATGCCCAGAAACAGCGTGGAACGGCTTGTGGAATCGCTGCCTATGCGTAAACCCAGCGGTCTGTCGCTGTAAAAACCTCTGAGCGTCCGGATGTTGCGCAGTATTTCCGTGAACAGTTCAAGCCTGTCGCCCTGCTGCCCGTCGCCCTGCTGCCCGTCGTGCGCGGGAAGCTGTGAAGCGGGGGCCTTCCCTGCGGGAGCAGGGGGCTGCTGCCCGTCGTGCGCGGGCGGCGGGTCATGGACCGGGCGGGCGACATCCGGCATGAACTGTTGACCGCGGCCTGCCTGGAGTATACCGTATTCTCGGCAATCTGCCGGGTGCCGGCCGTCCTTCCCGCAGTCTGCCGGGGGCCGCTCCGCTTCGGCTGCATCTCCGTCCGACCCGCCGGAGAGCCTGCTCCGGCAGTTGTGGATGAGGCGCTTCAGGGCCACGGCACTGCCCTCATTGATCGCGTACTGCAGTTCGCTGACGGCCTCAAGGTCCGGCATCCTGCCTTCCGCGTAATTTTTGAGATTGTACACTTCAAGGTGGCTGATCATGCCTCGGCACAGGTAGAGCAACTCCAGCACATCTTCCACATACAGGTTGCAAAGGTTCAGGATGATGTGCGACGGACTGCGCACGCCGGTCAGTTTCGCAACCAGTTCCGCCGGCGTCAGGCGCATGATTTCCGGCAGCGCTTCCCTGCTTTCCGGGCTTACGTCCGGCTGGACCAGGGGGTTTCTGTCCCGGTTCAGCCACTCGCGGTTGATGAAGTCCGGGCTGAGTTCCTGCGCGCTTTTTTGCCGGGCGTATTCTTCCCCGGCCGCTGTTGCCGGTTCTTCGCCTGCGGCCCGGGCGTCGACGGCGTCGCGGATGCGGCGGTAAATGATATCCGAGAGGTGAGTGCGCGAACTCTGCCCCTGTCCCACGAAAGCGATGAACTCCCCGCGGGATATCTCCCGCGGTTCCACCCCGTACCGGGCGCCCATTGCGAAACGCAGGCTGCTGTTGTAGCTGTCGAGCAGGCGCAGTATATAGAGATGATGGTATGCCGTGGCCTCGCGGCCGGAGGCGGCCAGAGCGAGGACGGCGCCGTCGTTGCGGAAAAATTCGACCGTTTCGCGCCAGTCCCTGAACCCGCGCGGCTCCCAGACTATCTGCACCGGGCGGCCGCGGAACACGGCTTGGAATTCCACGCCCACGCGCACCTTGATGCCCATGATGTCGGCGGCCTCAAGCAGTTCGGACGCGGCTTCGGGCTCCACGAAATTGTAGTAGATGACGTCGAGATTGCGGATGCCCTTGATCCAGGCGTCCATGATCAGGTGGGTCGGGGATTTGCGGCCCTTGGTATTGACATCGTGCACATGGTGGTCGTAAGTGATTTGGTTCCATTCCTCGGGCATTTCGAGCAGGTAATAGCGGCGCAGCATCTTGCGCACTACCCTGCGCTTGCCGCTTGCCGCCCTGCGGAAATCATGGGCCAGACGAAGCTGCTCCGCGGTGTCGCCGCGGGCGCGGATCAAACTTTTCATGATCTGGATGAGCACGCGGCCCGTGTTGTAACGGAACGACCCGCGCGATGTGGACAGGACATCCGTGTGCAGGGACGCCAGAGCGCTGATGCGGTCCTTGGCGCGGCCCGCCTCCAGGGTGTCCAGCAGGCTTACCAGGGCGTGGGCCACGCGGATTTCCTGGGAAAGGGCAAGTTCCTTGATGCCGTGCGGGTGCAGGGCGTTGTAAAAGAGGCTGTAGTCCGGGTAGCCCGTGCCGTCCTGTATTCCGGCAGCGTGCTCCGGAAACCTGTTGACCATGTCGAGCAGCCGGTAGTCCTCGGCATCAAAAAATACGGATTTGAAACGCGCCATTTCCTCCCGTCTTCCTTGCGGGCCCGGCTTGGTTCGTGCTATGTGCGCAGCATATTCACACACAACCCGAAGGCGGTCAACTATGCCGCATGTGCGCGCCGATTGCATGCAACAGCGGGCTGCGGCCTATGCTTGAATTCCTGCGCATCCGCAATCTGGCGCTCATTGAGGACCTGGAACTGGACTTCGCTCCGGGCATGAATGTGCTCACGGGCGAAACCGGAGCGGGCAAGAGTTTTATCCTCAAGGCTCTGAATTTTCTTACCGGCGAACGTCTCGTACCCGACCTGGTGCGCGCGGGCAGCGAAAAGGCCTCGGTGGAAGCCGTCTTCTACCTCGACGGCGAGGAACATGTCCTGCGCCGGGAATTGACCGCCGCGGGCGGGCGCAGCCGCATTTTCATCAACGACCGCCTCGGCACGCAGGAGAGCATGCGCGCCTTGCGAGCCCGCCTGATCCTGCACAGCGGCCAGCACGGGCAGCAGAAGCTGCTGCAGCCGTCCTTTCAGGCTGCCCTGCCGGACGCCTTCATGCGCCGCCCGGAACTGGCGGCGGAAAAGGAGCGCCTCTGCGCGGAACTGGCCCGTTGCGCCGAACGCCTGCGGGCTTTGGATGCAACGCGGGCGGCCCTTGAAGACAAACGGGAACTCCTGGAATACCAGCGCGGGGAAATAGCCAAGGTCGCCCCGCGGCCGGGGGAAGAAGAAGAACTTGAAGAGCGCCGCACCGCGGCACGCCGGCGGGACGCCGTTGCCGAAAACGCCGGCCGGGCGCTGGCGCTCCTGAACGGGGGAGGGGAGAAGGGCGGCGTGCTGCAGGGACTGGCGGACCTGGAGCGCAGCCTGGAGGCTCTGGCGGCGGACGTGCCGGATTGCTCGCCTCTGGCGGAACACGCGGCTTCCGCGCGCATCGCGCTCCGGGACGCGGAAAAGCTCCTGCGCCGGGCGGCGCGCAACGCCCGGCAGGAAGAAGACGGCGAAGCCCTGGAAGCGCGCCTCTATGCTCTGGCCCAGCTTAAACGCAAACTGCATCGGCCCCTGGACTCCATCCTGACCCTGCAGCGGGAAATAGCCGAAAATCTCGATTTTCTGGACCGTTGCGTTCTGGACCGCAAAAACATGGAGGCGGAGGAGCAGGAACTCTGCGCCGCTTTGGCGGACTTGCTGGCGGAACTCAACCCGGCCCGCCGGGAAGCGGCGGCGCGTTTGGCAGTTGCCTTGGAAGACGAACTGAAGGGACTGGGATTTTCCGAACACCTGCGCGTTTCCTTTGAATTTTCATCCCGTCCCCTGCACGGCGACCGCGCGGACCTGCACGAGGAAATTCCCCGCATTTTCTGGCAGCCTAACCCCGGACAGCCGGCCCAGCCTCTGGACCGCACAGCATCCGGCGGCGAACTTTCGCGCTTCCTGCTGGCCGTCGTCAGCCTGACGGGCAAGAACGCGCAGGAGCGGCCCACCTTGATTTTCGACGAGATCGACGCCGGCGTGGGCGGCCTGACTTTGAACCGCGTGGCCGACGGCTTGGAAAAGCTGGCCGCCTCGCGCCAGATGCTGCTCATTACCCACTGGCCGCAACTTGCCGCGCGGGCCGAGCGCCACTTCATCGTCAGCAAGGAGGTGCGCTGCGGGAGCACCTACACTCTGTGCCGCCCGGCCGCACCGGAGGATATCCCGGCGGAACTCGCGCGCATGGCCGGAGAGGAAAGTCCGGAGGATATCCCTGTGGAACCGGAGCGCGCGGCCGGGGAGGAAAGTCCGGAGGATATCCCTGTGGAACCGGAGCGCGCGGCCGGAGAGGAAAACCCCGAAGAAATCCCGGCTCATCCCTGATGAGAGGGGTTCGGGGTCGGCCCTGCGCCTGCTCGGGCCGAAAGTTCGGTGCAGAGCTCCGGCAGTTGGACATCTCCTGAAAAAAAATTTCGCAAAAAAAGTTCTTGCCGAATATCGAAATCCGCGCTACAAGTATTCGCTTGTGACACAGCCTTCTGACACTGCTGTAAAATCGGGCTGCAGGTGCTTGTATCCCTTTTCGCATAAATGATCGTCGTCGGTTCGACCCGGCGCGCTTTGCGCGCCGGGCGGTGCCGTTCTATTGTTTTGCGGAAGGAGCGGGCTCCCTCCCTACCTTCCCAGAGGTGAATCATGGCCCAACTTACCAAACAATTCGGCAAGATAAATGTTGGTCTACCCACTCCGCACCTGCTCAATCTCCAGGTTGATTCCTACAAAAAGTTCCTTCAGGAAGGCGTGAAAGAGCGCAAGCCGGACGAAGGACTGGAGGGCGTATTCCGCTCCGTGTTCCCCATCGAGGATTTCAACCGCACGGCAAGCCTGGAATTCGTGAGCTACGAGATAGGCGAGCCCAAGTACGATCAGGCCGAGTGCATCAGCAAGGGCCTGCCTTACGAAGCGCCGGTACGCATCAAGGTGCGCCTCGTCGTGTACGACATGGAGGAGGAAAGCGGCAGCCGCACCATCCGCGACATCAAGGAACAGGATATATATTTCGGCGCCCTGCCTCTGATGACCGAAAAAGGCACCTTCATCATCAACGGCACGGAACGGGTCATAGTCAACCAACTGCAGCGTTCGCCGGGCATCATTTTCGAGCACGACGCGGGCAAGACCCACTCCAGCCGCAAGGTGCTCTATTCCTGCCGCATCATCCCCATGCGCGGAAGTTGGCTGGACTTCGACTACGACCACAAGGACATTCTCTACGTGCGCATCGACCGCCGGCGCAAGATGCCCGCCACAGTGCTGTTCAAGGCCATGGGCATGAGCGGCTCGGATATTCTGCGCGCCTTTTACAAGACGGAATATTACACCTTCGAAGAGGACGGCGGCCTTTCCCTTGAGCCGGACCCTAACCTGTACCGCAAGGAAAACGCTTACGCAGACATAGAAGACGGCAAGGGCAACATCCTGGTCAAAGCCGGGCGGATCATCAGCAAAAAGGCATGGCGCCAGCTGTGCGATTCCGGCGTCGCATCCGTACCCGTGAATCCGGAATCCATAGAAGGACTGTATCTGGCCGAGGACGTCCACGCGCCCGGCGCGGATGAAGAGAACGCCAAACTTCCGGCCGCGGCGGCCGACGAACTGACCGCGTCCCTTATCGAGACCCTGCGCGCCGCGGGCGTCAAACGCATAGCCGTGCTGCATACCAGGGGCACGGACACCTCGTCTTCCATCCGCGACACGCTGGTGCTGGACAAGACCACGGACAAGGAAAGCGCTCAGGTGGAAATTTACCGCCGCTTGCGCCCCAGTTCTCCGCCTACGGCGGAAATAGCCGCGGGATTCTTCGACAACCTGTTCCGTTCCCCGGACTACTACGATCTTTCGCCGGTGGGCCGCTACAAGCTGAACCAGCGCTTGAGCCTCAAGGAATCGGCGGACATGCGCGTGCTCACGGACAACGACATTCTCACGGCTATCAAAATCCTGGCCCAACTCAAGGATTCGCACGGCCCGGCCGACGACATCGACCACTTGGGCAACCGCCGGGTGCGCCCGGTCGGCGAGTTGGTGGAAAACCAGTACCGCATCGGCTTGGTGCGCATGGAGCGGGCGATCAAGGAACGCATGAGCCTGCAGGAAGTGGGCACCCTCATGCCCCACGACCTGATCAATCCCAAGCCGGTGACGGCGGTGCTCAAGGAATTTTTCGGCACGTCCCAGCTTTCGCAGTTCATGGATCAGACCAACGCCCTGTCCGAAGTGACGCACAAGCGCAGGCTTTCGGCCCTGGGTCCCGGCGGACTGACGCGCGAACGCGCGGGTTTCGAGGTGCGCGACGTGCATACCTCGCACTACGGGCGCATCTGCCCCATTGAAACCCCGGAAGGCCCGAACATCGGCCTTATCGTTTCCCTGACCACCTATGCCAAGGTCAACGATTTCGGCTTTATTGAAACGCCGTACCGCGTCGTGCGCGGCGGCCGGGTCACGAACGAAGTCGTCTACATGGACGCCTCGCGCGAAACGGACGAAGTCATTGCCCAGGCCAACGCGGCCATGGACAAGGACGGCAGGCTGACCGAAGGCTTCGTGACCGCCCGCTCGCACGGCGATGTTGTGAACGCCCTCAGGGAAGACGTCACGCGGATAGACATCTCCCCCAGCCAGATGGTGTCCATTTCCGCCGCGCTGATCCCCTTTCTGGAGCACGACGACGCCAACCGCGCCCTCATGGGCTCAAACATGCAACGCCAGGCCGTGCCGCTGTTGCGCAGCACCCGGCCCCTGGTGGGCACGGGCATGGAGCGCGATGTGGCCGGGGATTCCGGGGCCTGTATCCTGGCCGAGGCGGACGGCACGGTGCACTACGCGGACGCCGATCGCATCATTGTCGGCTACGATGCGCCGGTCTGCCCTGAAACGGGCGATGTGCGCGCCTATGTTCTGCAAAAGTTCCACAAGTCCAACCAGAACTCCTGTTTCGGGCAGCGTCCTACCTGCCGGCCCGGCCTGCGCGTGCGCAAGGGCGATGTGCTGGCCGACGGGCCGGGCATCGAAGGCGGGGAACTGGCCCTGGGCAAGAACCTGACCGTGGCCTTCATGCCCTGGGGCGGCTTCAACTTTGAGGATTCCATCCTCATCTCCGAGCGCTGCGTCAAGGACGACACCTTCACGTCGATACATATCGAAGAATTCGAGGTGGTGGCCCGCGACACCAAGCTCGGACCGGAAGAAATCACCCGCGACATCCCCAACGTCGGGGAAGATATGCTGCGCAACCTGGACCTGTCCGGCATCATACGCATCGGCGCGGGAGTCAAGCCGGACGACATCCTGGTGGGCAAAATCACGCCCAAGGGCGAAACGCAGCTTACCCCGGAAGAAAAACTGCTGCGCGCCATCTTCGGCGACAAGGCCCGGGACGTGAAGAACACCTCACTCAAGGTGCCGCCGGGTATTGAGGGTACGGTCATCGAAGTCAAGGTCTTCAACCGCAGGTCCGGGGAAAAGGACGAGCGCACCCGGCTCATCGAGGAACATGAACTGGCCGGTTTGAAACGGCGGGAGGCGGACCATGTCCGCGCCCTGGGCAACGCCGTGCGCGCGAAACTCCTTGCCCTGACCGCCGGTAAGCAGATCGCCGGGAATATCGCGGGCAAAAAGAAAGGCGATGTGCTGGCCGAGGCGGGCAGCGTGCCCGACCGCGCCGTACTGGCGGCCCTGCCCGTGAAAAAATTTTCCGGCCTGTTCAAAAGCAAGGACGTCAACGAAGGCGTCGCCGCGCTGCTTGCGGGCTACGAGCGCAATCTGGCATTCGTCAAATCCCTGTATGAGACCAAACGCGGCAAGGTTACGGAAGGCGACGACCTGCCGCCCGGCGTCATCAAAATGGTCAAGGTGCATATAGCCGTCAAACGCAAGCTGAACGTGGGCGACAAAATGGCGGGGAGGCACGGCAACAAGGGCGTGGTGTCCTGCATCCTGCCCGTGGAAGACATGCCCTTTTTCGCAGACGGACGCCCGGTGGACATCGTGCTCAATCCACTCGGCGTACCTTCGCGCATGAATATAGGCCAGATTATGGAAACGCACCTGGGCTGGGCGGCCAAGGAACTCGGCGCTCAACTCGCGGCCCTCGCGGACGGCGGCATTGCCGTCGCCGAGCTGCGCGGGCAGGTCAAGGACGTCTTCGACAGTGAAGTTTCCTCCGCCCTCATCGACGAACTCGGGGACGAGGACTTTCTGGACGCCGTGCGCGCCCTGCGCAACGGCATCGTTACCAAAACCCCGGTTTTCGACGGCGCGTCCGAAGACGAAATCTGGAACTGGCTGCAAAAGGCGGAGTTGCCCGACGACGGGAAAATTACCCTGTACGACGGGCGCACCGGAGAACCTTTCCGCAACAAGGTGACGACCGGCCTCATGTACATGCTGAAGCTGCATCATCTTGTGGATGAAAAACTGCACGCGCGTTCAACAGGCCCCTATTCGCTGGTGACGCAGCAGCCGTTGGGCGGCAAGGCCCAGTTCGGCGGGCAGCGGCTCGGCGAAATGGAAGTCTGGGCGCTGGAGGCCTACGGCGCAGCCTACCTGCTTCAGGAGTTTCTCACCGTCAAGTCCGACGATGTCACCGGGCGCGTGAAAATGTATGAAAGGATAGTCAAGGGCGAAAACTTCCTGGAAGCCGGGCTGCCCGAATCGTTCAACGTGTTGGTCAAGGAACTCATGAGTCTGGGGCTGGACGTCACGCTGCACCAGGAAGAAGGCAGAAAACGTCCCAAACGCACCGGAACCGGCATGTACGTCCACAGTGACGCGGAAATGCGCACCGACCCCGTGGCGGAACGCGCCGCCCGGCGCGAGGCCGAGGAAGTCTTTGCCGACGTTTACGGAGCGGAACGCGACGAAGAAAACGAAACGGACGAGGAAGAAGCTTCCCCGGCCTTTGCCGGCGGGGAACCCTACACGCCCGACGATTCGGAAGACGAATGACGCATCTGTCGCACGACAAAGCGTCGCGCGTTTACCGTCAACAGAAATGGTTTTTGAACAACGGCAGGTATCGGCATGTCACTGGATGATCTCTTCACGGTCCGAGGCTCATCGGCCTCCGTCGCCAATATAAAAAATCTGCACTCCATACAGGTGTCCATAGCCGCGCCGGAATCCATCCGCGAATGGTCCTACGGTGAGGTCAAAAAACCTGAAACCATCAATTACCGCACCTTCAAGCCGGAGCGGGACGGGCTGTTCTGCGCCAAGATCTTCGGCCCGGTCAAGGACTACGAGTGCAACTGCGGCAAATACAAGCGTATGAAGCACAGGGGTATAGTCTGCGAAAAATGCGGTGTTGAAGTCATCGCCTCCAAGGTGCGGCGCGAGCGCATGGGCCACATAGAACTGGCCGCGCCCGTGGCCCACATCTGGTTCCTGAAAACCCTGCCGTCCAAGATCGGTACGCTCCTGGACATCACCATGGCCGATCTGGAAAAGGTTCTGTACTTCGACTCCTATATCGTGCTTGACCCCGGCAAGACCAACCTTCAGAAATTGCAGGTCATTTCCGAAGACCAGTACATGATGGTTCTGGACCGCTACAGCGAGGAGGACCTGAGCGTGGGCATGGGGGCCGAAGCGGTGCGCGCCCTGCTGGAAGAACTCAACCTGGAGGAACTGCGCGTGCATCTGCGCGAGGAATCCCAGGCCACGCGCTCCCAGACCAAAAAGAAAAAACTCACCAAGCGCCTCAAGATTGTCGAAGCCTTCCTGGAATCGGGCAACAAGCCCGAATGGATGATTATGGAGGTCATCCCGGTCATCCCGCCCGAACTGCGCCCTCTGGTGCCCCTGGACGGCGGACGTTTCGCCACCTCGGACCTGAACGACCTCTACCGGCGGGTCATCAACCGCAACAACCGCTTGAAGCGCCTTATCGAACTCGGCGCGCCGGACATCATCATCCGCAACGAAAAGCGCATGCTGCAGGAGGCCGTGGACGCCCTTTTCGACAACGGTCGGCGCGGCCGGGCCATTACCGGCACCAACGGCCGACCCCTCAAGTCCCTGTCCGACATGATCAAAGGCAAGCAGGGCCGCTTCCGGCAGAACCTGCTCGGTAAACGCGTGGACTATTCCGGCCGCTCGGTCATCGTGGTCGGCCCCAAGCTGAAGCTGCACCAGTGCGGGTTGCCCAAAAAAATGGCTCTGGAACTTTTCAAGCCCTTCATTTATGCCAAGCTGGAGGAACGCGGGCTGGCCTCGACCATCAAGAGCGCCAAAAAAATGGTCGAGCGTGAAGAACTGGTGGTCTGGGACATTCTGGAAGAAGTGGTGCGCGAATACCCGATCATGCTCAACCGCGCCCCCACCCTGCACCGTCTCGGCATCCAGTCCTTCGAGCCCCTGCTTGTGGAAGGCAAGGCCATACAACTGCACCCCCTGGTCTGCTCGGCATACAACGCCGACTTCGACGGGGATCAGATGGCCGTGCATCTTCCCCTGTCCCTGGAAGCGCAAATCGAATGCCGGGTGCTCATGATGAGCACCAACAACATTCTCTCCCCGGCCAACGGCAGCCCGGTCATAGTGCCCAGCCAGGACATCGTGCTGGGTCTTTACTACATGACCGTGGATCGCGACTTTGAACAGGGTGAAGGTAAAATTTTCTGCGACCCCTGGGAAGTTATCGCCGCCTACGATGCCGGCACCGTATCCCTGCACGCCAAAATCAAGGTACGTATCGACGGCGTCATAGTCGACACGACGCCGGGACGCATCCTGGTACGCGACATTCTGCCCGAAGGTATCCCCTTTGAAAACGTCAACTGCGTGCTTTCAAAAAAGAACATTGCCAAGCTGGTGAGTTCCGCATACCGCGATGCCGGCACCAAGGCCGCGGTCATCCTCTGCGACCGCCTCAAGGACCTCGGCTATGAATACGCCACCAAGGCAGGCGTGACCATAGGCGTCAAGGATCTCACCATACCGGCGGCCAAAAAAAGAATCATCGCAACGGCCGCGGCCGAGGTGGAGGATATCGAACGCCAGTACCGCGACGGCATCATTACCCGCACGGAAAAATACAACAAGGTGGTGGATGTCTGGACCAAGGCTACGCAGGACGTTTCGGCCGAAATGGTTCGTGCCATATCCCACGAAGCGGCGGTAAACCGGGAGACAGGGGAAAAGAAACTCAACCAGAGCTTCAACCCCATCTACATGATGTCCACCTCCGGCGCGCGCGGCAACCAGGACCAGATGCGCCAGCTTGCCGGCATGCGCGGCCTGATGGCCAAGCCCTCCGGAGAAATCATCGAAACCCCCATCATTTCCAGTTTCCGCGAGGGACTGGACGTGTCCCAGTATTTCAACTCCACGCACGGCGCGCGCAAGGGTCTGGCGGACACGGCCCTGAAAACGGCCAACTCCGGCTATCTCACCCGGCGCCTTGTGGACGTTGTGCAGGACGTGATCATCAGCGAATCCGACTGCGGTACCGTGGACGGCATCGAGGTCACCCATCTGGTCAAGGGTGGGGACATCAAGGTGCGTCTGGCCGAGCGCGCCGTCGGCCGGGTCGCCCTGTACCCCGTCCTGCACCCGGAAAGCGGGGAAATGCTTTTCCCGGCCAACACCCTGATCGACGAACGCGCGGCGGAAGCGCTGGAAGAAGCGGGCGTAAACTCCCTGACCATCCGCTCCGCCCTGACCTGCCGCGCGGAACGAGGCGTGTGCGCCTACTGCTACGGACGGGATCTGGCGCGCGGCCATCTCGTCAACATCGGGGAAACCGTGGGTATCATCGCCGCCCAGTCCATCGGCGAACCCGGCACCCAGCTCACCATGCGCACCTTCCACATCGGCGGCACGGCCTCGCGTGAAATCGAACGCTCCAACATAACCGCCCAAAACGCCGGCCGCGTCATCTTCTCCCGCGTCAAGGACGTCCTGAACCGCGACGGACAGCGCATGGTACTCGGCAAAAGCGGGCAGGTGAGCATTGTGGACGAACAGGGACGGGAACGGGAAAAATACCTGCTGCCCAACGGCTCCAAGCTTGTGGTGCTGGAAAACGAGGACGTGAAAAAGGGCACGCTCATCGCCGAATGGGATCCCTTCAATGAACCCTTCGTGTCCGAAGTGCGCGGCATCGTCCGTTTTACCGATATCCTGGAAGGTAAAACCATGCAGGAAAAAACGGATGAAGCCACGCAAATGGCCACGCGCAGCATCATCGAGTACCGGACCACCAACTTCCGGCCCACAGTGTCGGTGTGCGACGAAAACGGCGAAGTGAAAACACGGCCGGGTTCGGCTATCCCCGCATCCTACCCCCTGCCCGTGGGCGCCCTGCTCATGGTCGGCGACGGGCAGGAGATAGAAGCGGGCGACATCCTGGCCCGCAAACCCCGCGAGTCTTCCAAGACCAAGGACATCGTCGGCGGCCTGCCCCGCGTGGCGGAACTCTTTGAGGTGCGTAAGCCCAAGGATATGGCGGTGGTTTCCGAAATAGACGGCACCGTGACCTACGCGGGCGAATCCAAGGGCAAACGCAAGCTCGTCGTCACCCCGGAAACCGGCGAGGCCAGGGAATACCTGGTGCCCAAGGGCAAGCATATCACCGTGGGCGACGGCGACTTTGCCGAAGCCGGGGAACTGCTGACCGAAGGCCACCCCGAACTGCACGACATCCTGCGCACCAGGGGGGAAAAATATCTGGCCGCCTACCTCGTGGATGAAATTCAGGATGTTTACCGCTTCCAGGGCGTGGGCATAGACGACAAGCACATTGAAGTGATTGTCCGCCAGATGCTGCGCAAGGTGCAGATCCTTGATCCGGGCATGACCGGTTTTCTTGTAGGAGAACAGGTGGACAAGCAGGAATTCAAGGATGAAAACGCCGCGGTCGTTGCCGAAGGCCGCACCCCGGCCACGGCCGAACCGCTGGTGCTCGGCATTACCCAGGCGTCCTTGACCACCTCCAGTTTCATTTCCGCCGCGTCTTTCCAGGAAACGACCAAGGTGCTGACCGAAGCCGCCCTGCGCGGCAAGTCCGATGCCCTGCGCGGCCTCAAGGAAAACGTCATCGTCGGGCGGCTCATCCCGGCCGGTACCGGCTACCGGGAGTATGTGCATGCCGATATCCGGGTGCCGGATCAAAAGGAACGCCCCGACAAGTTCCTGGAAGAACTGGAAGACAACCCGCTGCTCGTGGATATGCGCTGAGGCAGGCAAAGGTGAGGCGCCGTGAAATACATACTCTGTGAAGATTTTGCGGGCCGGCCCGTCCCCTTTCTCTTCCCCGGCCGCGTAGCGCATCAGGACATGCGCGAGCAGCTTCCCTATGCGCGGGTGCTGTCCGCCGGCTACATAGTTCTGGAAGGAGGGCGCTTCGTCTGCTCGGGAGGCGATGCGGAAGTCGGCGCGCATTCCCGGTCTGAAGACGCTGAATGTATTGCTGCCTTTTTCAGGCCCGCGGACAATGACAAAGGCTGACGCCGCCCGCGGAACGGAAATTGTTGCACGGGCGTTTTCCGCGCTTGACAGCGCCGGGCTAACGGGCTATATGCCCCCACTTGCCCGGCCGATAAAGTCCGAAAGAAGGCGTTGTGCCGTGTCCGGTGTTGAAAGGGGCGGCGTTTACGGGCGTAACGGGCCTTGAAGTTGATCGGAAATTCCTGCATGGTTTACGACCTCTCCCTTCAGGGAGGGGCAATATACCCGGCTCCGACCCGTCTGGACGGAGCCTGCCGGCGGAAGGAGCCGGATGTGGATAGAAACGCGTGTTTACCCGGAGGAAATGATGCCCACCATCAATCAGCTTATACGCAAAGAGCGCAAGGCTGTTCTGAAACGCAGGAAGACCCCCGCGCTGCAGGCTTGCCCGCAACGGCGCGGCGTCTGTACGCGCGTCTACACGACCACGCCGAAAAAACCTAATTCCGCCTTGCGCAAGGTCGCCCGCGTGCGCCTGACCAACGGCATGGAAGTCACCGCCTATATACCCGGCGAAGGCCACAACCTGCAGGAGCACTCCGTGGTCATGATCCGCGGCGGACGCGTTAAGGATCTTCCCGGTGTGCGTTATCATATCGTGCGCGGCACGCTTGACGCCGCAGGTGTCGGCGACCGCCGCAAAAGCCGTTCCAAATACGGCGCCAAACGTCCGAAGTAGGCTTGCCGTCGAGGAGATGCCCCATGCCGCGCAAAGGTTCCGTTCCCAAAAGAGAAATTCTTCCCGATCCCATCTACAACAGCCGGCTGGCCGCCCGTTTTATCAACAGGCTGATGTACAACGGCAAAAAAGGCGTGGCCGAAAAAATTTTTTACGCCGCCCTTGCCGCGCTGGGGGAAAAAACCTCCGATGAGCCGCTTCGCGCTTTCGAAAAAGCCGTGGACAACGTCAAGCCGCATCAGGAAGTCAAGGCGCGCCGCGTCGGCGGAGCGACCTACCAGGTACCCATGGATGTGCGTCCCGACCGTCAGATTTCGCTTTCCATACGCTGGTTGATCAACCATGCCCGGGGACGCGGCGAAAAAAATATGACCGGCAAACTTACGGCCGAATTTCTGGATGCCTACAACAACCGCGGCGGGGCCGTGAAAAAACGCGAAGACACGCACCGCATGGCCGAAGCCAACAAAGCCTTCGCCCACTACCGCTGGTAGATCCGACCCTGTTTTTTGCCGCCGCGCGGCGGCAGCGCCGTTGCCGGCCGGAACGCGTCTTTGCTGCGCGCCGGCTGGGAAAACGGCGTTTTATTCGGATTGCAAATCAAAGCCGCATCCATGCGGTGTTGATTTGCAGGCTGCGGCGGGAATGTTGTCCCGCCTTGCCTCGCTAAATGTTTCGCATTTCGGCGCGACTTACATGTCGCGCTTTCCGGTTCCAAACAAAAATTACGACTGTTTTTATCCGGAATTGGAATGAATTTTCTTGCAGCAAGGCACTAGAGTGCCCGCATGGAGAATACCGTGTCCCGTAAAACTCCCCTTGCCGATCAGCGCAACTTCGGCATAATGGCCCACATAGACGCCGGCAAAACCACAACCACGGAGCGCATCCTGTTCTATACGGGGGTTTCCCACAAAATCGGCGAAACTCACGAGGGCGAAGCCGTCATGGACTGGATGGCACAGGAACAGGAGCGCGGCATCACCATCACTTCTGCCGCCACCACCTGCTTCTGGCGCGGCTGCCGCCTGAACATCATCGACACTCCCGGACATGTGGATTTCACGATGGAGGTGGAACGCTCCCTGCGCGTTCTGGACGGCGCCGTGGCCGTATTCGACGCCGTGGCCGGCGTCGAGCCGCAGTCCGAAACCGTCTGGCGCCAGGCCGACAGGTACGGCGTGCCCCGCATCTGCTTCGTGAACAAAATGGACAGGGTGGGAGCAAACTACGAGCGCTGCCTGGAGATGATCCGCGACCGCCTCAAGGCCAAGGCCGTGTCCCTGCAAATCCCCATCGGAAGCGAAGACAAGTTCGCCGGTGTGGTGGACCTCGTCGCCTGCAAGGCAATTTTCTTCGACAAGGCCAGTAAGGGCGCGGAATTCACCGTCACCGACGTCCCGCCCGAACTTCGGGAGGAACTCGAACTGCAACGGACGGTCCTTCTGGACGCCGTTGCCGAAGAGGATGAGGCGTTGCTCGACAAGTATCTGGGCGGGGAACCCTTCAGCGACGACGAACTCCGTTCCTATATCCGCAAAGCCACCGTTTCCCGCAAAATCGTGCCCATACTCTGCGGTTCGGCCTTCCGCAACATGGGAGTGCAGCCCCTGCTCGACGCCGTGGTGGACTACCTTCCTTCCCCTACGGACATCGCGCAGATTGAAGGCGTATCGCCGCACGACGAGGAAAAACGCATCGTCTGCCGCGCCGACGATACCGAGCCGCCGGCCGGCTTGGTCTTCAAGCTTTTTTCCGACCCCTATGTCGGGCATCTGTCGTTTTTCCGCATCTATTCCGGCACTATAGAATCGGGGATGAGCGTACTCAACGCCAACACCGGGCGCAAGGAGCGCATCGGCCGCCTGCTGCAGATGCACGCCAACAAGCGGGAGGAAATAAAATGGGCCGGCGCGGGCGACATCGTGGCCATAGTCGGGCTGAAACAGGTGTCGACCGGAGACACGCTCTGCGACCCGGACCGCCCCGTGCGCCTGGAGTCCCTGGATATTCCGGAACCCGTCATCGAAGTCGCCATCGAACCCAAAACCAAGGCCGACAGGGATGCCCTCTCCGCCGCCCTGTCCAAGCTGGCCAAGGAAGATCCTTCTTTCAGGGTCAAGGGCAACGAGGAAACAGGCCAGACCCTGATTGCAGGCATGGGCGAGCTGCACCTTGAAATCATCGTGGATCGCCTGACCCGCGAGTTCAACGTCAACGCCAATGTGGGCAAACCGCAGGTGGCTTACCGCGAAACCATAAGCAAACCCGCCGGGTCCGACCTCAAGTATGCAAAACAGTCCGGCGGACGCGGTCAGTACGGCCACGTCGTCATTGAGATCGAGCCCAACCCCGAGAAGGGCTACGAGTTCGTCAACCGCATCACCGGCGGCGTCATTCCCAAGGAATACATTCCCCCTGTGGACAAGGGCATGCAGGATGCGCTGAAAAGCGGCGTCCTGGCCGGGTTTCCCACCGTAGACGTCAAGGTGAACCTCGTGTTCGGCTCATACCACGATGTGGATTCCTCGGAGCAGGCCTTTTACATAGCCGGTTCCATGGCCGTCAAGGAAGCCCTGGGCAAGGCGGGACCGCTGCTGCTTGAGCCGGTCATGGACGTGGAAGTGGTAACTCCGGATGACTATGTGGGCGATGTCATGGGCGACCTGAACAGCCGGCGCGGCCGAGTGCAGAGCATGGAAAGCCGGCCCGGCTCCCAGAGCGTGCGCGCCCTTGTGCCCTTGGCTGAAATGTTCGGCTACGCCACGGACCTGCGCTCGCGCACCCAGGGGCGCGCCACCTTCACCATGCAGTTCCACCACTATGAGCGCGTCCCGCAGCAGTTGGCCGAAGAACTGGTCAAAAAACGCTGACCCGTCCGGCGGTCGAGATTTCCGTCCAGAACCTCGCCGGGAATCTGTCCCGGACCCTGCCGGGGGGAATGATTCCCCCCGGACCCCTCCATAGGGTTATCTGCAGATTCAAACTCTACTGCGCCTGCCGGGCCGCCGGCGTCATTTACTCTTGTTCAGGTCTATGGCTTTGAAGAACACCTTGCCCTGACGTGAAATGTGCAGCACGACCGCGCCGCGCTGTTTTCCCGCCTTGCTTATTTCCGTGTTGAATTCCATCGTCGACTGCACGGCACGCATGTTCACGGCGGTGATGACGTCGCCGGCCTGCAGACCGGCTTTGCCCGCCGGGCCTTTTTCATCGACGGACACAATAAGCAGGCCGGCGGTGCTGTTCAGATTGAAACGCCGCATGTCTTCCTGAGTCACGGGACGCACCTTCAGCCCGAGCGGATTTCCCGCGGAAGGCGTGCTTTTGTCGCCTTTGCCGCCGGAAGCGCTCAACCCGCTGCCGCGTTCGGCCACCGTGAGGGTCAGGGTCACTTCCGCGGCATCGCGCCACACGGTGATCTGCGCGGTGCTGCCCGGCATCAGCAGGGCCACGGCGCGCAACAACTGCTCCGTGTTCTCGATTTTTTCCTTGTTGACGGCAAGGATGACATCACCTTCCCTGATGCCCGCCTCGGCCGCAGGCTGGCCGGCATGCACGGTGTTCACCAGCGCTCCCTTGTTGTCTTTCATGCCCAGGGCCTTGGCCATGGCGTCGTCCACGTTCTGGATGGTCACGCCCAGCCAGCCCCGGCTGACTTTCTTGTGTTCTTTGAGATCGCTGATGATGCGCTTGGCCATGCCGGAGGGAATGGCAAAGCCGATGCCCTGGGCGCGTTGGGCTATGGCGGTGTTGATACCCACCACGTCGCCGTTCATGTTGAGCAGGGGGCCGCCGCTGTTGCCCCGGTTGATGGAGGCGTCGGTCTGCAGGAAATCGTCGTACGAGCCGGACTGAATGTTGCGGCCCTTGGCGGACACTATGCCGGCGGTGACCGTGTGATCCAGACCGAGGGGGCTGCCTATGGCCAGCACCCATTCACCGACCTCCAGCCCCTCGGAGTCGCCGAAGCTGAGAAAGGGCAGGTTGTTTCCGTTGATTTTCAACAGGGCCAGATCCGTTTCCGGGTCGGTGCCCACCAGTTCGGCCGTGTACTTGTTGTCTTCCTTGTTTTTGCCGCCGAGATGCACGGTGATGACATCGGCGCCTTCGACGACATGATTGTTCGTAACAATATAGCCGTCGGAGGAAATGATGAAGCCTGAGCCGAGGGAATGCGAGGTGCGCGGGCGCGACGGCGCGCCGCGGTTGTAAAAGTCCTCAAAGGGGCCGAAAAATCGCTCCATATCCGGATGTCCCCGGAAAAAATCAAAGGGGTTGCCGAAAGAGCGGACTTCTTCCGTGCGTTCCGTACTGACGTTGACGACGGCCGGGACGGCCGCCTTGACCAGATTGCGGAAGTCCGCCGGCGGCGCCGCGGCCGGGGCCGGAGAGGCGGAAAACAGGGCAACAAGCAGCAGCAGGGCAACGCCTGCGGGGAAAAAATGTCTTCGGATCATGGATACCTCGTTCGATGCGTTGAGTTTGCCCCTTACATACGACGTATTCGAGCCGTGTAAAGGGGCGAAGGCCGGGTACGGGGACAAAAAAACGCAACCACCGCGCCTGCCTGCCCCGCCGTTCAGCGGTGGTACGGAGTATTCCGGATAATGTTCTCGGCCCTGTACAACTGCTCCAGGAGCAGGACGCGCGCAAGCTCGTGCGGCAAAGTCATGCGCCCCAAGGAGAGAACCTGTTCCGCCGCTGCAAGTACGCGGGGAGCCTGCCCGTCCGGGCCGCCGACGACAAAACAGGGGACGCGCCCGGCATCGTGCAGCCCGCGCACAAACGCCGCAAATTCCGCAGAGTTTTGCTCCCGGCCTCGCTCGTCGAGGCAGAGAACCGCATCCGCCGGCCGAACCTTGCCGAGTATGCGTTCACCTTCCTGCTCTTTGCGCTCTGCCGGGGACAGTCCCGCTGTGCCGTCCTTCACAACCGCTTCCTCAAAACGCACACCCCAACGCCGCAGGCGTTCGGTATAACGGGCGCAGGCTTCATTCCAGAAAGCGCACCGCATGCGTCCCACGGCTATGAGTTTTGTTGTGCGCATTTCCCGGCGCTTCCCCGCATGTTCTTGTCCTCGGCGCGGCAATGCAGTATACGCATTTCGCGCTCCGGACGCAAATGCCCGCCGGCAAGGCGGCCGATGCATGTAGAGCCGCCTGCCCGCAAAGGCGGTTGCCTGCGGAAGCGGTCGCCTGCACGACGTTGCGCACGGTAGAGGCGAATAACGGGAAATTGGCTGCCGACGGCGTATCACTTGCCGAATAGGCCGAACAGACTGAAAAAGCTGAGTAAAAAATTGGACATAGACTCAGGTCGGCGTCTTACTCTCGCGGAAGCGGCGGATGCCGTCCGCCGGGGAAAACTTGTGCTGTTTCCCACGGAAAGCGTCTTCGGCCTGGGCTGCGACATTACGGACACGGACGCCGTGGCCGCGCTGTTTCGATTGAAAAAGCGTCCGCCCGCCAAAGCTCTGCCGGTGATTATAGGCGGGCGCGGGCAACTCGGGCTTGCCGCGGCGCATGTTCCCCCCCACGCTCTGCGCCTTGCCGATATCTTCTGGCCGGGGCCGCTTTCCATACTTTTCGATGCCCGGCCGGAGCTCACGCCGCTGTTGACGGCCGGGAGCGGCCGGGTTGCCGTGCGTGTGCCCGCGCACCATGCGGCGCGCGAACTCTGCCTGGCCTGCGGACGGCCTCTTGTCGCCACCAGCGCCAACATAAGCTCCATGCCCGCAACCGCGGACCCGAAAGAACTGGCCCCGGAACTGCTGCGGGAAACGGCCGGGATTTTTTGCGGTGATCCTCCCCCTTCGGGCGGCCTGCCCTCGACGATCGTCGACCTTGCGGCGGACGGAACGGTGCGCGTGCTGCGCACCGGTGCCGTCACCGAAGCCCGTCTGCAGGAAACCGGTTTCGTCGTTGTCCGTGGAACCGCCGATTGATTTGTTGACGTCCTCCCTTTCCTGAAGTGTGTGTGGGGGGGGGTCAAATTTTTGAGGGTGTTAACTTACGAATGATTTTACCCCCTGAATCGGTTGTGGGGCAAGGGTTTTAATAAACTGAAACATTCTTTGGGCAATACCCTCCTTTCGAAAACTTCCATATACCTGCCTGGACCTGACGAATGTGGGTTGAAACGCTCTAAACCACAAAGGAAATTGCGATGAACATCGGTTTCATCGGCGCCGGCAACATGGCGGGCGCGATCATCAGGGGACTGCTTGCGCGCGGGTTTGCGCAGGCCGCAAATATCCGCATCCACGGCCGGGATGAGGCCAAAGCGCGTGCCTTAGCCGGGGAAACAGGCGTAACGTTATGCCGATCCAACGCCGAAGTCGTTGCCGGGTCCGACGCGGTGCTGCTCGCCGTCAAGCCCGGCGATTTCCCCGCCCTGCTTGCGTCCCTGCGGACGGAGATTATCGGCAAAAAGCCGCTGCTTCTGTCCATAGCCGCCGGCACGACACTGGCTTCCATCGCCGGCGGACTCGGCGACACGGACAACTCTGTGCCGGTCGTGCGCATCATCCCCAACGTCAACGCCCGCGTGGGGGAAGGTGTCGCCGGTATCTGCGCCGGCCGCGCCGTGACGGAGGAACAGCTCACCTGGACCGAGAGCCTCTTCAACGCCGTCGGCCGCGCCGTCCGCATCGAAGAAGACAAGTTCAGCATTTTTCAGGCCGTGGCCTGCGCCTCGCCCGCCTGGACCTTCATGTTCATCGAGGGATTGGCCAGAGGCGGCGTCAAAAAGGGCCTGACCAAGGAGCAGGCGACCGTCGCCGCGGCTCAGGCGGTCCTGGGCAGCGCCCGCCTTGTGCTGGAAACCGGCCTGTCGCCCTCCGTGCTTGTGGACACGGTCTGCTCGCCCGGCGGCACCACTATTGCCGGGGTGGCCGCGTTGGAAGAAGGAGCGCTGCTCGGCACAGTCATGAAAGCTGTTGAAAAATGCTACGAGCGGGACTTGGAAATTCTGGCGAATACATAGGCAAACATTGACGCGCCCCGGCCGTCGAAGGTGCCGCTCCCGTCAGTCCGCGTCAAACGCTTTACCCAACTGCCTCCCGTCGTGCGCTCCGGATGATCGGGCGTCGGCGCCGGTCCGTGCAAGGCCTTTTCCCGGTAATACGGAAGCCGCGCATACAGGGGACTCTTCGGCAGCCGAGGGAATATTGCCGAGTTGTCGAAACATCGGAGACAGACGCCGCGCACCGCGAAGGGAATCATCAGTTGGGCGCGGGACACGCGTTTACCGTGAACCGGGCAACGGCGGCGTCGAATTCCTGTTGCAGGCTGCTGATTAGTTCTTTGACGGTGGTAATGCCGTCAATGCGGAAAACATTGGTGCCGCTGAAGACAAAGCCGCGTTCCAGGTTGCCTTTCATGGCGTTGAAGAGCGCTGCGGCTATGCAGTACGGGGATTTTTCCGGGTTGCAGGTGCTGATGCAGTGGAAAAGGCACCGGAAGTTTTTCCGCCCTTCTTCAAGAGCTTCGATGAAGCGTCCCCTGATGGCCCGTCCCGGCATGCCGACGGGGCTTTTGATGATGGTGACGTCCTCTTCCCCGGCGTCCACATAGGCTTGTTTGAAACGGATATCGGCATCGCATTCTTCCGTGGCCACGAAACGGGTGCCCATCTGCACGCCGGCGGCGCCCATGCCCAGAAAACGATGAATGTCCTCACCGGAATAGACGCCGCCCGCAGCGATCACCGGGATACGTCTGCCTGCCTGGTCCTCGAATTTTTTCACCGCTTCAATCACTTCCGGGACGATTTTTTCCAAGGCGTTTTCCGGCTTGTCCAGTTCATCCGCCTTGTACCCCAGGTGTCCTCCCGCCTTGGGGCCCTCGACCACGAAAGCGTCCGGCAGATAGGCCGCGCGGGACAGCCATTTTCTGCACAATATGCCCGCAGCACGGGCCGACGACACGATGGGCACAAGGCAGGTGCGGAATTCTTCCTTTCTCTCGTCGCACACGGCACGCAGAACTGCGGGCAGATCCGTCGGCAACCCGGCGCCGGAGAAAATGACGTCGGCCCGTTCGACAACAGCCGTCCGCACCAGAGAAGCAAAATCCGTCAGCGCCACCATGATGTTCACGCCGATTACGCCGTCCGTGAGTCCCCTGGCTTTCCTGATTTCCGCCGCCAGGGCGCGCGCGTTGGCGGCGACCGGGTTCCTGCCCACATCGGGTTCGCGCATGCCGATCATGGCGGCCGCGATGACGCCTATCCCGCCTTCGGCCGCGACCGCGGAAGCAAGGCGGTGCAGGGAAATGCCGACACCCATGCCGCCCTGGATGATGGGAATTTCGGCGACGATGTCGCCTATGGTCAGGGAAGGGAAAGGCATGTCGTTCTCCCGGCGCTGTTGCGGATGACGGCCCGGACGGCTCCGGACGCGTACTTCGTCGTGTTGTATAGTATTTTTCCTTCCGTTGCACAACAGTCGGCCGCACGGTTCCGCATATTTCCTCAACTCCCGCCGCGGGGCTTTTCGTCCGCCTGTCCGGTGAGATGTCACGCCTGTACTGCCGCAACAGGCGTGAAGACCGCAAAGCAGAAAACGCGGTTTTTCGCCGTGCTCACGCCGCCTGCGGCGGCACGCCCGGCTTGTCCGCGGCGGCCGGTACTCTGCTCGATAATGTATTTTTAAGCGGTACAGCGTACCGGCACCATGCACAATTTTTTGTAAGAACACCACCCGCAGTGTCTGCCCGGCCGCGCTTCGGCCGAGGGGGCGGTCAGCATGTCGCGCAGCAGGAACTCCAGAAGCGCCGGGATGGATTCGCCGATTGCCGTCTGCCGTTCCTCAAAAGAAAAAGTATCCGGAAACAGAAAATTTTCGCCGCCGTCGCCGCCGAGATCCACCCAGGCCGCGTTGACGGCCGCGATGTCCCTGCCGGCCGGGCCGGGTGCCGCCGTGTCCTGTTCCCGCGCCAGGGAATAGAGCAGCAGGTAAAAGGGCAGTTGTATGCTCGGCAGCCTGTCGGCGATTTCGGCAAACAGGGATCGGGCCTCCATATCCGCGTTGTGTCCGGCAGCGCGTCCGCCGTGCGCGTTCCATGTCTTTACCCGTTGCAGCAGATCCGTGTCCCGCCACAGCGCCGGAGCGATTTTCGCCGTATTCCCGGTCTTGTAGTCCAGAATGACGACTCCCGGGCGCGGGCCGCACGCTGCCGTGTCTTCCGGGGACGGCGTTTTTTTCCCGCCTGCTCCGCAGACGCAGGAACGCACATCCAGGCGGTCCACGGTCCCGGCCAGGGAAAAGCGCGCGGGAAAGGCGCCGGACCCTGATCGGGGAGGGCAGGCAAAAGATGCAGCCAGGGAACACTCGACGGCCAGGACAGTCGTGGGCGGCTGCTTTTCCAAGTAGGCGGCGAGGCGTTTGCGGACCGCTTCTTCAAGCATGATCCGGGAATCGGCCGGCAGCTTGCGGAACAGTTCAGCACGGATGTCCGAGTTGACCACGAGCCGGAGCAACTCGCCGCAATCTCCGGCCGGCGCCCCGGTCCCGGCCGGTAAAGCGCAATGCAGGCGTTCGGCGTAAAAGTCGCGCAGGGCGGCGTGCAGCATGTTGCCCACGGCAAGGGGGTCGTCGCCTTCCGCTGCTTCGGCAGCAGGAGTTATGCGGGCCAGACGCTCGTAAAAAAACGCGGCCGGGCAGCGCAGCCGGGCGTCCAGCAGGGAAGCGGAAACCCGCCGCGCGAGCAGTTGCCCGACAAGCGCGCGCGTCGCGTCGTCCACGGCTATGCTTCGGCACACCGTGTTCACGGGGGGGACGGAGGGGGAGAGGATGGTCAGTATGCCGTCCTTTTCCTGTCCGGTCAGGATTCGCAGGCGTTTTTTCTCTTCCTGCCAGAGCAGTTCTTCCACAAAACGGCTTTTTTGCTTTTTCTCTCCCGGCGCTCCGGCAGCGCTGCCTTCCCGCCAGAGCAGGACAAGCTCTTCCGCTCCCGCGACAAGGCTGAAAAAGGTATGGGCGACAAGCTGTTCGCGGGCGTAGCGGGAAGGCAGCCCCAGTTCGGGGCGCAAAACGTCGGGCAGCAGGGGGTCTCCCTCCGGCGAGCCGGGCAGCGCGTCTTCCACGGCGTCCACGATGATCACGCGGCGAAAGGCAAGCAGGCGGCTTTCCAGCATACCCATGACCTGCAGACCTACCAAAGGTTCGGCCTCAAAGGGGACGCTTTCGTTGTCCAGCAGACTGCGCATCAGGGTGAACAGCGCATCTTGCGGCAACTGTTCGGCGGACAGTTCGGATGCCGCCAGTTCCGGAATCAGGGAACGGCGCAAGCGATACAGGCATTCGGCGTCAATGGGGAAACGCTCAAGAAGCCGCGCCCCGCAGCGGAGCACGAGACGGCAGACCCCGTCCAGCGCCGCGGCCAGCCCGGCGGCATCGCGGATATCGGCAAAGGCGTCCAGAAAGGTCCGGCAGCATTCTTCCAGCAGCGCGAGCACCGGGGCCGGCGGCATGTCTTCCGGCGGCGTCGCCTGATACAGTTCTTCAATTAGGGAATACAGGTTCACATACTTGTGCGCTTGGGTACGCAGGGCGAGGTCCAGGCGGAAAAGTTCGCGGCGGAAGCCGGCGTCCGTTCCGGGATGTACCCCGGCCCCTTCAGGCCGGAGCATGGTGATGTACGGGTGGCGCAACAGGTCGAGAAGATCGCGCCGGTAGCAGGCGTCTCCGGTGCGCCCTTCCTGCAGGCGCGCCGCCGTGTCCAGCAGACGGGCAAGCGGAGAGCGGGCCAGGGGCAGACCCATGGAAATATTGATGTCCGTGTGCGGCAGGTGGTGCAGCACGGGCATGAGCAGGTCGCCGCGCGGCAGGAAGACGGCCGTATCCACAGGCTTGTCGTCGGCCGTGCCGGCGTCGAACGGGTCATCGGCCGAAGCGCCGTCGGACCTGTCTTCCCCCGCATAGGCATCGAACGAGTCGTAGGCCGCTTCGTTGCCGTGCGGGTTGCAGGCCGCTTCATTGCCGGCCGCATCGCCGTCGGGTCGGCAGCCTGCCGTATCGGCATCGTGCGGCTCGCCTGCCGCATCGGCATCGGACATGCCGCCGGAGGCGTTTTTACCGGGGGGAGGGTAGGGGCGTTCCCCGTTGTATCCCGCAAGTTCCCGGCGCAGAACGTCAAGTTGGGAATGCAGGTCGTAGGCGGCGTAGAAGCGGATGCGCGGTTCTTTGCCGCGTTCTCCTCCGCAACCGGGGGCAAGTTCCGGGCGTGTTCCCCAGCGCACGGCCCAGTCCGCAAAGGAGCGGCAACTCCAGTGCGCCCCGCCGTCTCCGGGGCGCGCTAAGGCTGCGTCGGCGTGGATGACGACGCGGGCGTCCAGATCGTCCCGCATGCGGCGGAAAATGATGTCTTCCGCGCCGGTCGGCATATGGAATCCAGCCAGATAGACGACTGTTTCCGCCGCTGTGCCGGCGGCGGAAAAGAGGGCGCCGGTAAGGAAATTTTCCGGCAGTCTGCCCTGCTTTTCGACGAATTCGGCAGCCGTGCGCGCATTCAGGCCCTCCGTAGTATAATGGCCCGCTTCAAGCAGGCCCCGGTAGCGGACGAAAAGCGGCCGCAGCCGGGCCAGGAGCTTTTGCGCATAGGGCAGGGCAAGATCTTCGGCATGCTCAAAGTTCACCGGCGTACTCATCTGCGTGAAGCATTCCTCGAAAAGCTCCGCCAGGCGGATGCCCCACGGGAAGAAGCCTGCGGCGTCCGTGTCGAAAGGCATGGCTGTCGCGCGGCTCTCTTCACGCAGAGCGGCGAGCAGCAGGCCGATGCGGTCGAGAAGACCGGCGCGGCGGCGGGGGCGCGACAGGATAAGCCGGTTGAGTTCTTCCATGAGCCCGGTTGCCGTGTAGGTGCGCGGCAGGAACAACGGCCTGCGCGGAGATTCCGGCGCGGGAGGAGTGTCCGGCGCGGCATGCTCCGGGCCGCCCGGCGCGAAGCCGGGAAAGGTTCTTCCGGTCCGTTCGCGCAGCAACAGGGGAAGGTAACGCGCGGGCCGCGCGTGGGGGAACACGAAGACCGCGCGCCCGAGGTCGCCGCCCGTGTCCCGCAGGGCGGTATCCAGAAGAACTTTGAGGAAGTTACGCTGCCGGGGAATGAGCAGGAAGGGGCGGTTCATGCCGCGCGTCCCCCGTCAACGGGCAGAAGCGTGCCGTCGAGGTACACGATGAGTCCGCGTGCCGGCCGGCCGCTTGCTCCGGCCAGCAGCCGCATGTAGTTGAGCATCTGCAGCGTGTGGCTTTCCCGGTATGTCCCGCTTTTGTAGTCCAGCACGAGCAGTCCGCCGTCCGCATCCTCGTCGGCGCGGCCGAGAGCCCGCATGTCCACGAGCAAATCCGTCCGGTAAACTTTGCCCTGTTCATCCATGATGCTTTGTTCACGCAGGCCGCAGGCCAGCCAGGCCGCGGCATCGGGAAGGGCGGCAAAGCGCAGCAGCGCTTCGCGCAGTTCGGCGGCTACGCTTCCCGTCTGTTCAAGCGGGGGAGGGAAGAGGCGCAGGGCGCAGGCCGCCGCCCGCGCAACCGCTTCCTCCACGGCCTCCACCCCGCCGCAGCGCGGCAGGTGCAGATGCTCAAGGCACAGGTGCAGCAGGACGCCCCGTTCCCGCGCCGTCAACCTTGAGCCGGGAACGCCTGTTTCCGCGTCGCCCGCCTCCTCTCCGCCCGGAACCGCTTCCGGGTGAGAGCGGAATATTTTCAGGCGGGGCCAGGTTTGCATGGGACGCCACGGCAAGGGAGGAAGGGGTTCCGACATCGCGTCGGGCGTTCCCGTCTGTTTCGATATTGCATCCGGCGTTCCCGCCTGCTCCGACACTGTGCCGGGCGCGTCTGTCGGCTTCGGCGTTGCGCCGTCCGCTCCCTCGGTTGCCGGCATCGCGCCGTTCGCTTCAGCCGGTGCGGCGTGGTCTTCCGCGCTCGGATGTTCCCAGCGGCAGAAGCGGTCGCCGTATTGCTCGCGGTAGATGCCGGCCGCCAATTTCAATGCCTCGGCCGGGCGGGTTCCGGGATTGGTCAGAAAGGCGTGCAGGGCGTAAACCGGGCGCGTCCAGGCCACGTACAGCAGGTTCAGCCGTTCAAGCTCTTCGCGCACACGGGCGGGGTAATACAGGTCGGGCAGTTCGCGCACTTCGCGGGTCGCAATATCCAACCCGAGGCAGTCGCGCCGCGTGATTTTCGAGTTGAAGGGCGTCTGCTTATGCTGAAAGGGCAGGACAACCACGGGAAACTCCAGCCCCTTGGCCTTGTGTATGGTCATCACGCGCACGGCACCCATATTCTCCGGCATGGGCAGCTTTTCATCCACATTGCGCTTGCGGCAGAAGGCAAGAAAGGCCGCCGGGGAAACGCAGCCCTGCTGTTCCGCAAAATGCGCAAGCTCCAGAAGACGGCGGACAAAGGGGGTATCTTGAGCCCTGCGCCGCTCGAGGTCGAAGCGGAGGACGATTTCGGCAAGCAGGTCATAGGCGCTCATGAGTCCGGCTTCGGTATAAAACGGCTCGAACAGGCTCGCCCACAGCGCGGGGTACCGCGCGCGGAAAAGGGTGTACAAGGGAGGGCGGAAAGGGGTGCGGCTGAAGGCGCTTTCCGCCGCCCAGGCGAGGAACTCCTGCGGATCGTGACCCGCGTAACCGCCGGCAAGCTCCGGTCCGGAAATACATTCCATGAACGCCGCATCGTCGGGCGGGTAATCCAGAAAGGTGATGAAAGAAACAAGCTTGCCGACAAGGGGATGGGCGAAAAGCCTGAAGCTGTTTTCCGTTACCACGGGGATGTGCAGTTGCGTCAGCAGGTCGGCGATGTATTCCGCCTCATCGCCGGTGCGGACGAGAACGGCAATGTCGCCGTGCTCCCAATGCCTCGGCAGTTCCTCCGTAAAGAGCCGGCGCAGCCTCCGGCTTACGACGTCCTGCACGGCGGCCGCGTTCGCTTCTTCCACGGTGTACAGCACGACCTCGGCGTGGGCGCTGTGGGGATGCCCAAGCCTGCTGTTGTCCGGAGGAACCTGTTGGCGTACTCCGGAGAAAATTTTCAGCACTTCGGCGGCCGCCGTCTTCCGGCAGGAGTCGGGAGTATCTTCGGGGAGCAGCGCGCTCATGACGGCCGCGGCCGTTTCGGGTTGTTCCAGGAGAGAAAAAAAAGCGTTGTTGTGTTCGACGATGCAGGGCAGGCTGCGCCGGTTGGCGGTGAGGAACAGCGTTTTAGGCTCGCCGCCGACCCTGCGGAGATCCGGCGAGAGATCAATGTCGTCGAAAAGCGCCGCATCGCCGCCGCGCCAGCCGTAAACGGCCTGTTTGACGTCGCCCACAAGGGTGAGACTGCCCCCGGTGGCCAGGGCCTCAAGCGCGAGGGGCAGGACGGCCTCCCACTGCTCGCGGCTGGTATCCTGAAATTCGTCCAAAAGGATGCGGGAGATGCGTGTGCCCAGGCGGCACAGGGCATCGGACACCCCCGTTGCGCCGCCCATCAGGCCGGCCGTCAGATACGGCAGGAGCAGGGCGGGAAGCAGCTTCGACGTTTTGTCGGCTTTCATGCGCGCGCAGAGTTCCCCGGCCAGGCGGCACAGGGGCGCCAGGCGCAGGGCATGGCGCAGCACGGGCAGGTTGTCGGCATAGCGCACGAGCGCGTCCCGCGCGCGGTCGAAGGTCCGCAAGGCGTTTTCCGAGGCCGCCCCCCTGGAGGCTTTGTTCAGGCACTCGTTGAAGTCGCTTTTGCGCGTCCATATATCGGAAGGCAGGTTTTCGCCGGGCGCTGACAGGCTGCAGTTACGCAGAAACTTGAGGTAATGCGCGTTGACGCTGAGGTTTTCCTGCCCGATCAGTTCGAGAAGTTCCGCGCAGGCCGCCTTGCACGGCACGTGCAGGCCGTTTATGCGGGCGAAGATGTCGCTTTCCTCCGCCGTCGGGAGCGTCCTTTCCTGTAGGTAAAGCTGCCGCTGCCGGCCGTTGTTGACGCCTTCTTCTTCAGCCCGGAGTGTCCCCGGCCCGGACGAAAGCCCCGCGGATTGCGGATTGCCGTCTTCCTCCGCCGGCAACATCGCCGGCCCGGACGAAAGCCTCGCGGATCCTGAATCACCGTCTTCATCCGCCGGGCGCAGTACTCCGGGCAGGGCAAAGGCTACGAGTTCGAGAAGCGGATCATGCAGCCTGTCGCCCAAGGAGAACCCGCGCACGGAGCTGTAGGACAACAGGCTTTTGCAGGCCGAACGCAACGCGGCACGCAGGGCGCCTGCATCGGCTGTATGGAAAGCCCGCCTTTTATCAGAAAGTCCTTTACGAGAAATTCCTTTCTGATTTGAAACATGGTTTGAACCATTCGTCTTTTCTGTTTCGTCCGCTTCGTCCGCAGCCAGGTCTTCCATCAGGGCGTCATAATACGGGGTGAAAAATTCGTCGGCGTCGAAAGACGGTTCGAAATCCGGAGGCAGATTGAGTTCCAGAGCGGACAGGCGGGCCAGGGTGGTCAGCAGGCTGTCTATGGTGCGGATATTCAGGTTGCCGTAGCGGCGCAGGATGCGTTCGATCCACAGTTCCGCCGGCGACGGACCGCGCCTCGCTTCCGCGGGCGCCGCAAGGTTGCGCAGGGCATCCTGTTTCAGCGCGGAAAGAACGCGCTCCTTCATTTCCGCAGCGGCCTTGTTGGTGAACGTGGCCGCGAGTATTTCCTGCAGGGCGTAGCCGTCCGCGCGTCCGTGCAGGGCGCAGGCCGACTCGGCGGCATCGGGGTCCGCCTTGTAGAGCAGTTCAAGAAAATTTTGCGTCAGCGTATAGGTTTTTCCTGAACCGGCGGAAGCTTTGATGCGCGTGATCACGGCGCGATGGATGCCGCTTCGCCTATGGTAGCCAGATCGGGTTGCCCGGCGGAATCCAGTACCGTGTGCCAGTATGCCGAGTGGATGTTCAGCCTGCGGCGTTTGCGGATGACCGGTTCCAGGGGCAGGTGCACATAGCGGCCCATGAGTTTTGCCACGACCATATTGGTTTTGCCTGCCATGGCCGCGTGTACGGCGTGTTGCCCGAGGAAGCCGCAATAGACCTTGTCGTTGGCGTTGGCGGGCACAGAGCGGATGATGTAGCTTGGGTCGATGTATTTCAGGGAAAAGGGCAGACCTTCGGCGTCGAGGTATTTTTTTATTTCAACGCGCAGCACTTCGGACACGTCGGCGAGGACGACGTTGCCCGAAGGGTCTGTTTCTTTTTTGCTTGCCGCCAGATGCTGGCCCGCGCCTTCGGCCACGACGATGACCACATGGCCGCGTTTTTTCAAGCGGTCGGCAAGCGCGGGCAGCAGACCGCCCGGGCCGTGCAGGGCAAAAGCAATCTCCGGAATGAGCACGAAATTGACGTCTTTCATGGCCAGCGTCGCCTGCGCGGCGATGAAGCCGGATTCACGGCCCATGAGCTTGACGATGCCGATGCCGTTTTTGTAGCCCATCGCTTCGATATGGGCGCATTGTATGGCCTCTGTGGCTTTGAAAACGGCGGTTTCGAAACCGAAACTTTCGCTGATGAAGTTGATGTCGTTGTCGATGGTTTTGGGTATGCCGATGACCGCTATGCGCAGGCTGCGGAGTTCTATCTCGTGCACTATGCCCTGCATGGCCCGCATGGTGCCGTCGCCGCCGATCATGAAGAGGCAGCTTATATTCATGCGGTCCAGGGCGTCGACGATTTCCTCGGGGTTTTGCGGACCGCGGGACGACCCCAGCACGGTACCGCCGAACTGGTGAATGTCCGTCACCTTTTGCGGGGTCAGTTCCATGAGGTCGTGGCCGAACTTGGGTATGAAGCCTTCCAATCCATACCTTATGCCGAGGACGGCGGCAACGCGGTATTTGTAAAAGGCTTCCATCACAACGGCGCGTATGACGTCATTGGTGCCGGGGCACAGTCCCCCGCAGGTGACAACGGCGCATTTGGTTTTGGGAGCGTCGAAAAAAAGGTTGGCGCGCGGGCCGGCCGTTTCAAATTCCGCCGCGACCGGGGGCAGGTCTTTCAGTTCGTCGATATGTTCCCCGTCCAGAAAAATAGGAACGCTCTCCTTGGTGATAAGGCTTGCCTCAGATAGCGGCGAGGGGATTTTGCACATGCCGAGAGAGCGTATTTGCGTTGTGAAACTGTAGTCGCCGAAGTTTATTTTACGTTCAGCTTTCATGGAGTTCTCCCGTCCGGCCGCCGGCGCGTCGGATCGCGCCTGCCGGACCTGCATCGGAGGTTATGCCGCCGGGTAGGTGTTGATGAGCAGTGTCAGCTGGAGGCAGAAGGCCGCCAACTGCAGAAAGCAGGCGCCGAAGGCGCCGGCCTTGCGGCGCAGCGGGTTCGCGTCAAGTACGCAGGTCAGATGCAGCAGGGCGCAGACAATGGGCAGACCGCCGGCCGCGAGCAGTAAGCCTGTTTCCGGCATTTGCCTGAACTCGGGCGCGGTGGAAGCCGACAGGGACAAGAAAAGCAGGACGGCTGAGGCCGTTGCGGCTACGGTGAAGAACAGGGCGGAGCGGGCGGCGGCGCGGGCGGCAAAGACGTAATAATCGCGCCCGTAATCGTCCCTGTTGCGGCGCAGGATCAGCCGCACGCGCGTCAGGGCGGCGGCAGCCGCCGGCCCGTTGAGGAAAAAGTAGGCCACAGGCGGCCACAGGGCGGCGCTGCCGGCGAATTCCCGCAACGCGGCCGGCAGGGCCGCGCCGGGGTCCACGTCAAGGAGCATGGAAATATACGGATGCTGAATGAAAAAAAGCAGCAGGGTCAGCAGGCTGAACAGGAAGAGGCCGCTCAACAGCGCGGACAGTCCGATGAGCAGATGCGCCGTCCGATGTCTGTGCAGCGCGGCTCTGGAGCGGATGTACGCCAGCCAGAGCAGCGGCGAAAGGAGCGCGAGAAGCGCGGGCACTGTATAGGCGGCACGGCGCGGATCGGCGAGTTCGCTCAGAGTCGGCGGGGCGGGCGGCAACGGCAGAAAACGCACCGCTGTCGGGAGGAACACGACAAGTGCGGCGCACCAGGCGAACAGTACGGTACCGCTGAACTGCGCGGCGTATTTGTCGTAAAACGCCTTGCGCTGCCGCAGGTATGCCGACTCCGCGCCCAGGGCGGGCAATCCGCCGCAGAGAAAGGCCAGAAGAAAAAAACCGCCCGTTCCGAGCAGGGCGGGCAAAACAAACACTTCGTCCGCCCACATATCGTATTGCCACAGCTCGTTGAAAAAAGGCATTGACCCTTCGTCCTCCGTTGTATCCGCCGTAACGGCAGTGTGCCCGAAACAGCGGGCTAAGGCAAGCGGCGGCGCACGCTCCGGCGACGGCAACAGCGCGCGATCTTTCGCGGGCGCTGCAGATCGGCATCAAGCAGTGCGCCGGCGCCGGTGAGAAATGAACGTCCGCCATACACACGCCGCGCACAGCATACACTTCAACACATGCGCCTTGCACCGCGTACGCACACCATGCACACCACACTCCTCAACACATGCTCCCTTCATCTGTATACACACATCACGCGCACCACACTCCTCGCACATACGGCCTTCGCAGGCATACACACATATATACATATATACACACTTACGTATGCACACCATGAAGAAGTTGTGCCTTGAATAAAATTTTCATGTATTTTCAGAGTATTATCGCATAGGATGATTTTTCTGGATTTTTTCTAAATTCGGGTGAAGTTTTTTCGGCAGCCGCCGATAAGAGGGATACAACTCTTATTGCAATAGGGAGGAAGACAAATGAAAAAATTTATCGTGTTATCGGCTTTGCTGGGGGCACTGGCGGTTGCCCCGCATCCTCTTGCCTTTGCCGCCGATGGAGGTGGCAGTGACCAGATCGGGATCTACGTTGCGCCGAAGTTCGTCTACGGGTTGACGCACATCAGCGGTTCAAAGGTCGCTGATACAGACGGGAGCGGGAGTTGGAGTACCGGCACCCACAATGACAGTGCTTTCGGCGGATCGATAGCCGTAGGTTACGATTTTGAAAAGCAGTTCGCTGTGCCCGTACGAGCAGAAGTCGAGTATGCGGGCTTTTCGCAGGTTGAGGCAAAGAGGCATATCAATGACCCCTCTAATGGCCCTGTGGGAACGATCAAGCAGACCTACAACATTCACACAGTGTTTGCGAACGCGTACTTTGACATCGACACGTCAACACTGGTTACGCCTTATGTGGGCGCCGGTCTCGGTACGGCCTTTATAACGTCAAACGCAAAATACAAAGAGGATGCATCTGGTGAAGTGGAGCGCAGCGGAGCTAAAACAAAAACCAATTTTGCATGGAATGTCGGTACCGGTGTAGGCTTTGACTTTACCGACAACATCACGCTTGATGTCGGTTACCGCTTTGTGGGTCTCGGCTCCGCGAAGACGAAAACTCAGCATGATGATGATTGGTACGGCAAAACCGACGCTCTGTACCAACACCAGTTTTCCACCGGCGTCAGGTTTACGTTCTGACGAAGGTCGGAGACAAACGAAAAAAGCTCCCTTCACCGGGAGCTTTTTTTGTGTCGTAGCTGCAACTTATTTTTGAAACTGAGGTTACAAGCCCAATTCGGCATGGGAACCGAGGCGGACAAGGCGTAAAGTGTCATTGTCCGGCTTCCGGTATATCAAAATAAGGTCCGGTTTGATGTGGCAGTCCCGGTAATCTTTCCATTCGCCGGCCATGGGGTGATCAGCGAATTTTTCCGGCAACATTGCGTCAGCAATCAATAGTTGCAGGGCGGAAATAAAAACGTCTTCCAGATCCGTTTTGCCGTATGTTTTTGTTTCACGCTTGTAGTCGCGGCGAAAACGCGCCGTGCGTTCAATCGTCCGAATTGAGGTCGGCCATAAGTTCTTCAACGGAATGAAAGCGGGGCAGGTTGCTCGCCTCGGCTTCTCTCACAGCCTCCAATGTTTCCGCATTGGGAATGAGCGGGTTGAAAGGCATGGCCTTGTCATGCGCAATGCGCACGAGCAACAGGCGCACGGCGTCGGATACGCTGAGCCCGACGGTCGCAAGCACGGCGGAGGCTTCATTCACAACGGCGTTGTCGACGCGCGCCTCTACAATTCCATTTGTCATGACCGGTTCTCCCACGGCGGACAGTCCGTTCACATACAACATCGTGCAGCGCGGCGTGCCCGTCCTTGCACAACAGTGTATTTCAACATCGAGGGTTGTCAAGATCCGTCCGGTCAAAAATTTTCACCTCAGCGACACGCGCTGTGTCCGGCGCGCCGAAAAAAAAGCCGGCGCAAACTTGCGCCGGCAAAGGAAACTTGATCCTGCCCTTGACTAGTAGCGCGGTTGCTGGCGCGGCGCTTTGGGCTGCGCTTCATTCACGCGCAGGGTGCGCCCGCCGAAGCTGGAACCGTCAAGCGCCTGCACGGCGACTGCCGCATCAGGGTCTTCCATTTCCACGAATCCGAAACCGCGCGCGCGGCCGGTTTCCCTATCGCTGATCAGCTTGACTGAATTCACGGTACCGTGGGTCGCAAACAGGTTGCGGATTTCTTCTTCCGTTGCCGACCAGGGCAGATTGCCCACATACAAAGACTTTGACATGCAATAAAACCTCTCAAAAAAAGAAATGTAAAGCCGCGCCGCGAACACCTGCAAACCATCTGCCGGAACCGCGCGTCCAGTTAAGGGAAGTCCCATGCACGAATTTTCGGTCCGCGTCAACTGAAAAATGACTTTTTATGTATTTTTTGTATTTTTTTCCGATCAGACCAGGCTGACGATGGGCATGATCACGGGATCCCTGTCCAGAATCTTGCGGAAAAAACGCCGCAACGCCGTGCGGATGCCGTCCTTGAGTTTTTCAGGCGTCGCGTCGGGGTTGCCCTCGACTTCTTCAAGCACAAGCCTTCCGGCTTCTTCAAGCACATGATCGTAGCGGCTTTCGAAAATGAAGCCCTTGGAGAACAGTTCCGGGCCGTAGAGAATGTTGCGCGACTCCTCGTCCAGCACCAGCACCACAACGACCAGGCCTTCGCCTCCCAGTATATGTCTCTCGCGCAGCAGGATGCGTCCCACATCCCCGACGCCCTTGCCGTCCACCATGATGGATTCGGCCTCAATAGGTTCTTCCAGGGTGATGCCGCCCGGCGTCAGGGTGAAGGGCCTGCCGTCTTCGACAACGATGGTGTTCAATTCCGCAACCCCGCATTTGCGGGCCAGACGCGCGTGCTTGACCAGATGGCGGTATTCGCCGTGTACAGGCACGAAACAGCGGGGGCGCACGGCCCGGATCATTTCCGTAAGTTCTTTTTGCTGGGCGTGGCCCGAGGCGTGCACGGGGTGTTCCTTGTCGTAAAGCACTTCCGCGCCGAGACGGTAAAGGTTGTCGACAAGGGTGTTCACGGCCTCCGTGTTGCCGGGAATAAGGCGCGAGGACATGATGACCACGTCGCCTTCGTGTATGGAGAGGTGCTTGTGCCCGCCCGCGGCTATGCGCGAAAGGGCGGAGAGCGGCTCGCCCTGCGAACCGGTCACCAGGAGCGTAATCTTGTCGTCGTCGAGCAGGGGGGCTTCGGCGGCATCCAGGTACAGATTTTTCGGCGGGCGCAGGCGGTGCAGTTCTCCGGCCATGCCGATGTTGTTCACAAGACTGCGTCCGCCGACGATGACGCTCCTGCCGGTTTCGTCCGCACAGTCGAAGACTTCCTGAATTCTTTGGATATGGCTGGAGAACAGCGTGACTATCACCCGCCCCCGCGCCTGCCTGAACAGGCTGCGCAGGTTGGCGAGCACGTCGCGTTCGGACAGGGACCGCCCCGGCAACTCAATGTTCGTGGAGTCGGAAAGCAGCAGGGAAACGCCGTTTTTGCCCGCGAAATCCCGAAAGGCGTTGAGGTTTGTGCCGGTTCCGTCCGGAGGGTCGGGGTCGATTTTGAAATCCGCCGTATGCACCACTCTGCCCGCGGGCGTTTCCACTCCCAGGGCCATGCCGTCGATGATGCTGTGGCATACGGGAATGAAGTGAAAGGTCATGTCGCCGAGGACCAGCGGCACGGCGGGATCGACGACCACGAGTTCAGTGCTTTCCGTAAGACCGCGTTCGCGCAGTTTGTGTTCAACCAGCCTGAGGGTGAAGGGGGAACCGTAAACGGGAACACGCAGGTCGGGCAGCAGCCAGGGCAGGGCGCCGATGTGGTCTTCGTGCCCGTGGGTGAGAACGATGCCGCGGATGTCCTTTTTGTTTTCGGTGATGTAGTCGAAGCGCGGGATAATTACATCCACGCCCAGGTGGTAGTCGCTCGGGAACATCAGGCCGCAGTCTATGATCACCTTGGTCGTTGCCGTGCCCCATACCATGCAGTTCATGCCGATTTCCCCCAGTCCTCCGAGGGGAACAACAGTCAGCCAGGCGTCGGGGTAGGCCGATTTGCCGACAAAACGCCGGGGGGACAGTCCGAATATGCCGTCATCCATGTCCTGCCGTTCCTGTCCTTATGCTTCGCGTATGGCGCAAAGCCGCCACAGGCCCTGTGATTCCGGACCGCGCTCGAAGGTCCACAGTTCGGCGACCTCGGCGGGTTCGGATTCCGCGCCCGCGCGCATGAGCACCTTGAACGCCGCCTGTGCCGTCTGCATTTCGCCTTTGCTCCGCACATCCCTGAGTTCGGCGTCAATCATGATGATGTCGGTTTTTACCGGTTCGGGATTTTTTTCAGCCTGTTTGCGCAGGGTTTGCAGCAAGTCCGGGGAGACAAAGGGCGTCAGGCCGGAGATGTCGCGGGAAGCCCAGGCCTTTTGCAGGCGGATGTACAGGGTCCGCGCGCCCTGCAGAAAATCGGCCGCATCGAAATCGTCCGGCAGCACGACGCCGGGGGCAACGGCGGCTTCGGCCGGGGCCTCCTCCGCTTGTTGTTGATCTGAACGCAGGTATCCCCACATGGCCTCGGCCCTGTCGCGCGCCGTGGCGAGCCGGCGGGAGTCCTCCCGGCCTGCGCGGGGAAGCTCCGGACCGCCGCCCGCGCCTTGCCCGGACGGGTCGTAGTCCGGGCGCCGGGGCAGGTCGGCACGCGCGTCGGCGGCGTCCTGTTCATCGTCTCCGGCGGCCGGCCCGCCGCCCATGCGTCTGGACCAAACAGTGTCGCGGGAGCGGCGCGCAGGCGCTCCGCCGGAGTCCGGCGCATCGCTTCCGCCGGCATCCCTGCGGGCGCCGTCCTGCTCCCGGCCGGGCGATTCGAGGGATGACCCGCGCCTCCCGGCGACGCTGAAGCGGTCCTCGTCCCTGCCGCGGGAGCGGCCTGCATGAACCAGACGCAACGCCAGAAGCGCCAGGACGGCGACCGCCGCCATATCGGCCGTCCCGGCGCCGGCGTACGGGTAGCCGAAAAGCAGCGACCCCAAGAAACTTCCGGCGAAAAGCCGCTCCGTCAAAGACGCTCCGGCTTCTTCCGCCGCTGCGGTCAGCGGGGCGCCGAGCAGGCAAAACAGGAGGAAAACCGGAAAAAAGACCCTGTTGTCTATACGCATGCGTTGTCCTTTCAGCCGTTGCGCGTTGTTCTGCGCAATCAGCGCGTTATTTCGGCACGACATCCCCTTCCACCGCTTTACCTTGGTATTTGCCGGTCAGGGTGCGCAAAAAAGCGACAATCAGCGGGCGGTCCGCGGGCGGTATGCCGATGCCGGAAAGATACACTCCCATAATCCTGACCGCTTCGTCGAGGGTTTCCACGGTACCGTCGTGCAGGTACGGGGCGGTCAGTTCTATGTTGCGCAGGTTGGGCACCTTGAACTTGTGCAGGTCCTCCACCTTGCCGGTAAAGGCTTTCAACCCTTCGTCCGAGGGCAGCGAGTCGCCGCGCTCGGCAAAATAATTCCGTTTCAGGTCCATATATTCAAAAGACCGGCCGCCCAGCGTTTTTCCCACATGACAGGAGGCGCAGCGGTAATCCTTGAAGCGCCGGTAACCGGACACTTCCTCTTCGCTGAGGGCGGCGTCGTCCCCTTTCAGCCACAAATCGAAGCGGTCGCCCGGCGTGATGAGGGTCATTTCGTAATGGGCCAGGGCATCGGTTATGTTTTCACCCGTCCAGCCGCCCTTGTCATGCGCGCCGTCCCCGGACACCGGATACACGGACAGGAAGGCGTCAAACAGAGGCTTGTCCTTGACCAGTTTTTCGATAATGGATTCCCAGTTTTCACAGGCCATCTCCACGGGATTGAAAGGCGGCCCGGCGGCCTGTTCCTGCAGGTCTGCGGCCCTGCCGTCCCAGAACTGGCGTATGTTGAAGGCCGCGTTGAACACCGTCGGCGAGTTGGCGTTGCCGAGCAGCCCGCCCACACCCTCGGAGAAACGGCGCCCGTCGGCCCCGCCCTTGTCCAACATGTGGCAGGAGGCGCAGGAGATGCTGTCGTCCAGCGACAGGCGCTTGTCGAAAAACAATTTTTCCCCGAGCGCGGCCTTTGCCGCATCGTGGGGCAGGGTATCTGGCAACGGCTGCACAGGCTCATTGCTCCTGTCCTTGCTTGCGGTGCCGGTGGCGTAGGAAGCGGTGCGCACGGCCCGGAGCCGGTCCAGAACGGCCCGGCGCTGTTCACGGCTGATGCCCTTGTCCCATTGCACGGCGACGAACCTGGCCGGAGGCATGGTGCCCTTCAGCATGGTCCATTCAATTTTGGCCAGTGTTGCTTCATCGACAGGAAGGGCAAGGCCGTCTCCGCTGAGTTCCTGTCCCAGGTCCAGAGAGCGCAGTCCCTCGCGGTAATCGCGCTCTATAAGCTGCCTTGTGCCGGGAAACGAGGCGTAAAAGGCCAGGTCGTAGCCCCTGGAGTGGCAGGCCAGACATTTGTCGCGCACCAAATCGGCCACTGCGCCGAATTTGCTCATGTCCGGAAGCGGCAGGAGTTCCGTGCCGGCGGTTTCCACATCCGGCGTTGCAGCGCGGCTTTCCTGCGCGGCGGCCGCCTGCGAGGGCGACCGCACAACGGCGCTCAACGCCGCAATACACAGAATACACACAAGGAGCGCGTAACGCAGCATGTCCCTACCTCTTGGTTCGTTTTTTACAGGTATACACGGTAACGCATCGCTTGGTTCGTTTTTTACAGGTATACACGGTAACGCACCGCGCTGTATACGTCGATGCTCACAAAGCTTCGGATTTCACCGTTGTCGTTTTCGCGTCACAGCGCACAAACGCTGCACCGGGTATTTTTGCATCCTTGAGTGTTCTCTGTATATAATCGCTCGGCGCAGGCGCGCGTCAGTTCGCCGGCGGGCCGGACAGGAGTTCGTCAGTCCGCAGGGATTCGGCCATAGTCAGGATGGTGTCGGCGTAAATTTTAAGGTTGTTGTAGCGTTTCAGCACGCCGCGCCGGCCATCGACGCCGAGTTCGGTCTTCCAGCCGTGCCGCGTCAGATAGCGGGCCGCGCTGAAGACGGCATCGGCCTCGGAGAACAGGTTGATTATGCCGTCGCCGTCGCCGTCGTCGGCAAAGCGTGCCAAGTTCGTAGGCATGAACTGGCAGATGCCTATGGCGCCGTACACGGAACCCGGAACGGTGAGGGGATTGATCCCGTTGTCCCGGCAGAAGAGCAGCAGGGCGCGCATTTCCTTGTATGCCCATTCGGACTTTTCCTTGAGCCGCGCCCTCAGCCAGGCGTCATGCCGGCTTTTCAGGGGTATGCCGGCAAGCCCGCCTTTCACGCGTTCGGGGGAGTCGGCGGCAGCCATGCAGGCCAGGCTCCAGAAGGCGTTTTCCTTGCCCGTGAAAACGCCCAGACGGGTTTCCACGAAGAGCAGGGATACCAGGATCTCGCGGGGAACGGGGTATTTTTTCTCCACGGCGTCGAAGACGGCGGCATGGGCATTGAGAAAATCGCGGCACTTGCCCATATTTTCGACGGTGACCACGTTGCGGTATATGCGCTGCCGCGGCCCCCTGGGCTTGCCGTCGTCCGGCGGGCGCCTGCGCATAAAGGCCGAGGTGAAGAGTTCCTTGATTTTTGTTCCCATCGGTTGCGGGGAGTACGCGGGCAGACCTTGAAACCAGATGTCCAGTCCGGCGGCGGCCGGGTCGTTGCGCAGCCTGTGCAGGAGCGGCGACCAGTCCGCGGTCGGGCTTGAGCCGGGGCCTTGTTTTCCTGCGGCAGGGCTTGAGCCGGGGCCTTGTTTTCCTGCGGCGGCACCCGGTCCGGCTGCAGCTTTTCCGGCCTTTTCGGCGTTTGCCGCGACAAGGGCAGGGTGCCCGGCGTTTTTCGCTTCCACCGTGCTGTCGTCTGCCGTGTCGATATTTCCCGTGCCGCCGTCAGGCAGGGCGGCGCCGGTTGTGACCGTCGGCTGTACGGGGTCGGTCCCGCTTCTTCGCGCGGCTGTAGCGGGCGCTTTTCCGCCGCGCCCGGCCGCTCCTCCTCCGCAGGCGGGCAACAGCAGGAGCGCAACAAATAACATGACCGACGCGCGCACAAAAACACTATTCATTATGACGGCTCCGGGGCGCGGCAGGCGGTCCGCCGTACACTTGCGCCTTTTCCTTGGAATTTTCTGTCTGTATAGCAGGATGCTTTCCCAAGGTCAAAAGGGGGAATGCAGGCAATGCGCGGGTTTCAGCCGGGAGAAATCCCCCGGCTCTGCCGGGGGTGTATGACGTAGCTCAGAACCTCAAGATCAAATTGAGTCCCGAGGCTTTTCTGTGGTCAAGGATAGGGGGTGAGTTCTCCGAGATCGAGTTTCCACGCCCAAAGACAGGTGATGAGGCTCCGTGATGCCGGGTTCATCCTACATATTGATATTACTAACTAATATACAAAACGTATCGAAATGTGCTGAAAAGTATGCAAATAAGCAGGTTCCAGACCTGTTTATCAACGAAAAAAGGACTTGTATTTTACTACAAGTCCTTGTATTTCCAATTGGTGGGCCATCAGGGAATCGAACCCCGAACCAACTGATTAAGAGTCAGCTGCTCTACCAATTGAGCTAATGACCCCAAGCTCGTTCTGAGTATCAGAGCCTCGGGAAATGTCAATATGCCCGCATGCGCCTTCGCGCGCGCGGGACTGCGGGGAACACGTCTTTCACCGCGGGACGGTTCCCGCGCACGGCAGACATTTGGATAAGGAAATTCGGATGAAAGCATTCCTGACCAATGATGACGGCATACGCGCCGCGGGGTTGCGCGCCCTGTACAAGGCCCTCGTGGAAGCAGGCCACGAGGTGCGCGTCGTTGCCCCCATGACCGAACAATCCGCCGTGAGCAGCTCCATCACCATGTTGAGCCCGTTGCGCACCGTATACATAGAGGAGGAAAATTTTTTCGGGTACGGGGTCTTCGGCACGCCCACCGACTGCGTAAAACTCGGCATGTCCCGGCTACAGGACGGATTTACCCCGGATATCGTCCTCGCCGGCATCAACGCCGGCGCCAACATCGGCCCGGACATCTTCTATTCCGGCACGGTGGCGGCGGCGATCGAAGCTGCCTGTCAAGGCATGCCCGCCCTGGCCGTATCCTACGACAACTTCCGCCCGGCAGGCATCGACGCCCACGCCCGCTACGCCGTTGCCGTGATGCAGAGTATCCCCTGGGACAAAATCCCCTCCCGCCGGGTCATCAATCTGAACATGCCCGACCGCCCCGTTGCGGAATTCAGAGGTCTGGCCGTATGTCCCCCGACAACGGCCGTCTGGGACGATATATACCACAGGCGCGAAGACCCGCGCGGCAGGCCGTACTGGTGGCTGGACGGAAAAATTCCGGACAAGGACGTGCTGCCGGAATCGGACAGGGCCTTCCTGAAAGAAGGCTGGGCAACCCTGACGCCCCTGAAATGCGATTTTTCCGATACGGATACCCTGAAAATTCTGCACAGCCTGCCCGACAGGCTCCCCTGACACTGTTCCGGCCCGTTTTTGCATCGTGATTATCAATCGCTTGTAAATAGTTTTCGTTTGGGATAATCATGGACGTATTGCTGCTGTCTTCCCGCCGCAGGACCTCGGCGGGACAACCGGAAACCAGTGTCCTCCGGTGGTTTGCATGGACGAAAGTGTCATTCGGGAAATGCTCCTGGATTTTGTCGACAATGCCGTTCCTGATTACATCACCGAAGCCGCGCGCGCACTGCTCGGCGATGTGGGACTGCAGAAATTCACCCTGAAAAGGACCGGCCCCTACTGGGAAGCGGAAGGCAGCGTACAGGGCGACGACCTTCAGGTGTACAGCCCCAAACTGACGCTTGCCCTGCACGAAAAATCCCTCAATTACGAATGTAACTGCCCTGACTCTTTTTCCGGGGCCTGCCGGCACGTTGCCGCGACAGCCCTGCACCTGCTTGCCGACCTCGACAAGGATCGGGACGGTACCGGCGAGCTTTCCAGGCCGCGCAGCGACTGGCGCCAGGCCTTCCACAGCTTTTTCAGCGCGGAACTTGAACCCGAGGCCGGACGCCGCTACCTGATCATCCGCTTCTACCCTGAGCCGGGACGCCTGCAGGCGGCGTTCTTTATGGGCAGGCAGAACAAATCCGGCCTGTCCTCGGTACACACCCCCATCACCCTGGAACAGATCATAAGCTCGCCTGAACTCTGCGAACTGTCGCCGGACCTGCCGCGGACGGCAAAACTCATCGCGGAACACGAGGACTACTCCGGGCACCGCGTCACCATACCCGACGGGCTGCTGACCGGCTTCCTCTGGGCCGTGCGCAAGGAATATTACCTGTTTTGGCAGGATTCCGACACGCCCTGCCGCATCGAACAGCGCGCCATGCAGATCAAATTCCGCCCGGAATTCGATGAGCATACCGGACTGACCTTCGGCGTCCTGCTGCACGGAAAAGGCAAGGCCCCTACACCCATTGAAGGCACGGACACCACCTTTCACGGGCAGATGCCGCTCTGGGTATGCAGGCAGAACAGCTTTTACCCGGTGCATTCCTCCGTCAACACCAAGCTGGTGCAGGAACTGACCAAGGCCCCTCTGGTCATACCGCCGGAAGACATTTCCGAATTTCTGGACAGGGTGTGGAGCCGGCTGCCCTGTTCCGCCCTGTACGGCCAGGAGGAATTCCTGCAGCGCATGGAACCTTTTTTCGTGCCCGCCGCCTACAACCCGAAACTTTTCCTCGACGAGGAGGGCAGCCTGCTCACCCTGCGGGTGCAAAACGTCTACGAAAGCCTCCACGGCGAATTCATCATGCCCGGCCCCAACCCGGATTACCAGACCGGCAGCTATGCCTACGAAGGCAAAACCTATCTGGTGCGCAGGCGCCAGGACGAAGAAGCCGCGCTCACCAACATGCTGCTGGAAATAAAATTCCAGCCGCGCAATGCCCGCGTCTGGTTCCTTGAACCGGAAGAGGCCGTCGCCTTCCTTCTGGATGTATATCCCAAGCTGGTGGAAAAATATCGCGTGTACGGAGAATCCGCGCTCACGCGCTACAAGGTGCGCCTTTCCCAGCCGACCATAAGCGCCGAGGTGAAAAGCAACGAAAAAGAAAAGTGGTTTTCCCTGGACATCAACATCAGTTATGACGGCCAAAATGTTGCCCTGGAAAAAATATGGAGGGCCTGGACGCAGGGAAAACGCTACGTCCAGTTGAAAGACGGCTCGTACAGCAGCCTGCCGGAGGCCTGGCTGGAACGCGTGGCGCACAAGCTCCAGTCCCTCGGACTGGACCCTGCAAAGCCGCCGAAGGAACAGTACCCCCAGTTCGGCGCGCCCGTTCTGGACAGCCTGTTGGAAGAACTGCCGGGCGCCGTCACCGACGACTTTTGGGACACCCTGCGCGACAAAATCCACACCTTCAAGGAAATCGCCCCCGTGCCCCAGCCCAAAGGGCTGAACGCCACCCTGCGCGCCTACCAGAGACAGGGGATGGCTTACCTGAACTTCCTGCGCGAGTATAATTTCGGCGGCATCCTGGCGGACGAAATGGGCTTGGGCAAGACCGTCCAGACCCTGTCCTTCATCCAGCACATGGTGGAACACGGCGCCGCAGCGCCCAATCTCATCGTCGTGCCTACCTCCGTGTTGCCCAACTGGGAAAGGGAAGCGGAAAAATTCGTCCCGTCCCTGAAGCTGCTGACCATTTACGGCACCAAGCGCGAGGGCATGTTCAAAAAAATCAAAAAGTCCGATCTGGTGCTTACGACCTATGCGCTGCTCCGCCGCGACCTTGAAGAACTGCAGCAATACGAATTCAATACCGTCATCCTGGATGAAGCGCAGAACATAAAAAATCCCAACACCATCACCGCGCGCTCCGTGCGCCGCATCAGGGCCGGGATGCGCCTGTGTCTCTCCGGCACGCCCATTGAAAACAACCTGTTCGAACTCTGGTCGCTGTTTGAATTTCTTATGCCCGGCTTTCTCGGCGCGCAGCACTCCTTCAGGCGCAGCATCGTGCGCCCCATCAAGGACGGCGACGACGAAACGCTCTCGTCTCTGCGCCTGCGCGTGCGGCCGTTCATCCTGCGCCGTACCAAGGCGGAAGTGGCCAAAGACCTGCCGCCCAAAATCGAAAACACCTATTTCTGCGATCTGGCGGAAGGGCAGGACGAACTCTACGCCATGCTGGCAGGCAAACTCCGCGAACAGGTCCTGAACACCGTGGACAAGAACGGCATGGCCAAAAGCCAGATGTCCATCCTGGACGCCCTGCTCAAACTGCGCCAGATCTGCTGTCACCCGCGCCTGCTCAAGATGGATATGCCCGATGTCTACGCCAACCCTGGCTCCGGCAAGTTCGACGCCTTCAAGGACATGGTCACCGGCATAGCGGAGGAAGGCCACCGCGTGCTCGTTTTCTCCCAGTTCGTGCAAATGCTGCACATCATCCGTTCCTGGCTCCAGATCAGCGACATGCCCTTCTGCTATCTGGACGGATCAAGCAAAGACCGCATCGAGCAGGTGGACCGTTTCAACGGCGAGCGCTCCATCCCCGTGTTCCTGATCTCCCTCAAGGCCGGGGGCACGGGACTCAATCTTACCGGCGCGGACTATGTCATCCATTATGACCCTTGGTGGAACCCGGCCGTGGAAAACCAGGCGACCGACCGCACCCACCGCATAGGCCAGACGCGGCAGGTGTTCTCCTACAAGCTGATCTGCCGCAACACCGTAGAGGAAAAAATCCTGCGCCTGCAGGACGCCAAGAAAAATGTGGCGGAATCCGTCATTCCCGGCGCTGAGGCCTGGAAATCCCTTTCACGCGAAGATCTTGAGATGCTCTTTGAAGTTTGAGACGCGATGATGCCCGCTCAGAGCAGCTTCCTTTTTTAGGACAACTTCCTGCCTACGGCTCTGCCCATCTTTTCCACAAATTTTTTGGCCACATTCAGCGGTTTTTGCTCGTCTATCTCGGCAAATTCGCGCAGGAGAGCCTCCTGCCGTTCGTTCAATCTCTTTGGAATGAGCACCTTGACTTCGACCAGCAGATCGCCCGCGGCATTACGCCCCGGATAAGGCAGACCCCGTCCGGGAATGCGGAAGACATCGCCGCTCTGCGTGCCGCGCGGGATATCCAGCACGACCGGGTCATCCAGGGTCGGCACTTCCAGTTTGTCCCCGAGGGCGGCCCGGACAAAGGAAATTTCCTGCGTGATGAAAAGATTCTGGCCTTCGCGGGTGAAAACGGCGTCGTCCTCAACCGTAACGACCACGTAGAGGTCACCGGGAGGACCGCCGCTCATGCCGCCCTCGCCCTCGCCGCGCAGGCGCAGGCGGTTGCCGGAGTCGATGCCCGCGGGAATGTGTACCGACAGTTCGCGCACTTCCTGCACCCGTCCGCTTGCGCGGCAGCGTGGGCAGGGGTTGGAAACGACTTCTCCGGAACCACGGCAATGCGGGCAGGGCACGCTGATCTGGAAAAAGCCCTGGTTGTGGCGCACCTGACCGCTCCCGCCGCACTGCCGGCAGCGTTCCGGGGCGCTGCCCCCGGCCGAGCGGCTGCCTTTGCATTCGGGACAGACCGTGCTGCGGGGAATCTTGATGGTGATGTCGTCACCTTTCGCCGCCTGACGAAAGGATATCGTCAAATTGTAACGCAGGTCCGACCCCTGCGTCGCCCTTCTGCGCCGCGCTCCGGCACCCATGCCGAAGCCGAACAGATCGGCGAAAATATCACCGAAATGGGAAAAAATATCGTCAGTCGAACTGAACCCGCCGCCGCTGCTGAACGCATCATGGCCGAAGCGGTCATATCGCGCCCGTTTCTCGGGGTCGCGCAACACATCATAGGCCTCCGCCGCCTCCTTGAAGCGAAGCTCGGCCTCGGCGTCACCCGGATTACGGTCCGGGTGGTACTCCATGGCCAGCTTGCGGTAGGCCTTTTTGATATCGTCGTGCGAAGCCGCGCGTTCCACGCGCAGCACTTCGTAATAATCGCGCCGGTACATGCCGTGTCAGTCGATTTTCGAGGTATCCACGGGAAACTCAGGGGGAGAATAGTAGCCCAGATCTTCAGGCAGAATTTTGGCCGCGGCGATCTCGCGCAGGGCGGTCACGACTTCCTTGTTGTGCGAGTCGACCAGAGCCGGGTATCCTTCCCGGTACTGATGAACGCGTTTTATGGCCATCTGTACGAGAAGAAAGCGGTTGTTCACCCTTTCCTGGCAGTCCTCAACGGTAATGCGGGCCATGAATGCCTCCGGCATGGAAAGAACATTTTTCGCTGCTCGCGACATTCCGCCGCGCATCTGAATTTATCAGTATATATGCCCGCAGTTCCGGATGTCAAGGCTAGAAAAACAGCCTTTCGGCGTTGATTGTTGATTGTGGATTGTGGAATTGCTGAATGCGGCAATGTCGGTTGCCGGTCTGCTTTGAACGGGGGAACGCGCGATCCTGAAGTGACGGAACAGCTTCATCTGCCCCGCGCGCGTGTTCAGGTGCCCGGATAACAGGAGGCGATATGCAGACGGCGCATGCTTCATCTGCCCCGCGCGCGCGTTCAGGCGCTCTCGACTTTTGCCGTCAAGCGGTGTATATCCCTGTCCGTTGTGGAGCATTGATGCAGATTCCCTTGTATTCAGTCCGATCCCCGGCTGACGCCGAAGAGTTTCAGGCCGTTCCGACCAGGCGCGCCGCCGCTTACGCAAACACAGGCGGGGGAGTCGATGCCGTAGCGGAGCAGGTCGCGGAGATCCTGGAGCAGGTTCGCTCCCGCGGCCTTGAGGCCGTGCTGGAGTATACCCGCCGTTTCGATGCGCCGGAGTTTCGGGAAGAGCAGTTTGCGCCGGACGCGGAAGATCTGGACCGGACCGCCTCGGCAGTGCCCGCGCACGACCTCGCTATCATACGCCGGGCTTGGGAAAACATCCGCGCCTTTCATGAACACGACAAAGAACAGTCGCGCTTTGAAACGCGGCCGGAGGGCGGCATAGTCGGCCGGCTGGTCCGGCCCGTGGACCGCGCCGGACTGTATGTGCCGGGAGGCAAAGGCGGCGAAACGCCGCTGGTGTCCAGCCTGCTCATGGGTGCGGCGCCGGCCCTGGCGGCCGGGGTGCCGGAGATCGCCGTTGTCACCCCCCCCCGCCGGGACGGGAGCATCAATCCTCATATCGCCGCTGCCGCCCGCATGATCGGCCTGAAAGAAATCTACGCAGCGGGCAGCGCCTGGGCCGTGGCGGCCCTTGCCTACGGCGCAGGCCCGCTGCGCGCCGTGGATGTCGTCGCCGGCCCCGGAAACATCCACGTCGCCGCGGCCAAACACCTGCTCCGGGGACGCGTCGGCGTGGATATGGTCGCCGGACCCAGCGAAATCTGTATCGTGGCCGACGCCTCCGCTCCTCCCGCCTGGATTGCGGCCGACATGCTTGCTCAGGCCGAACATGACGAACTGGCCTCGGCGGTGCTGATCTGTACCGAAGAAACAACGGCGCAGGCTGTCCGCCTCGAACTTGAGCGGCGCTGCCCGCAACTGCCGCGCAGTGCTGCGGCGCAAGCCTCCCTGGCCCGGTACGGCGCGATCATCCGTGTCCCCGACACGGCAACGGCCATGGCGCTGGTCAACCGCATCGCCCCGGAACACCTGGAGCTTGTCGTCGGCGACCCCTGGTCCCTGCTCCACCTGGTCCGCAACGCGGGTGCGGTTTTTCTGGGCGGGTATTCGGCGGAAGTCTTCGGCGACTACTGCGCCGGCCCGAACCATGTGCTGCCGACTATGGGCACGGCCCGTTTTTCCTCCGGCCTGTCCGTATCCACATTTTGTAAAAAAAGTTCGCTTCTGGCCCTCAACCGCGCCTTTGCCGCGGACTTTGCGCGCGACACGGCAGCCCTCGCCCGCCTGGAAGGTCTCGAAGCCCACGCGCAGGCAGCCCTCTGCCGCCTGGAAGACAACTGAGAGCGGGCCATTGCGGAGAACGGCATGCAAACGGTAACAACCACGAATCTGACGGAATACCCTCTGGTCGCACGCGGCAAAGTGCGCGACATCTATGCCGTTTCCCGGGACACGCTGCTCATGGTCAGCACGGACCGCATGTCTGCTTTCGACGTGGTCATGAACGAGCCCATACCCTTCAAGGGCGTGGTGCTCAACCTGATAAGCCTGTTCTGGCTGAAAAAGTTTTCCGGCCTTGTGAAGAATCACCTGCTGGAAAGCGACGTGCGGCGATTCCCGAAAAAACTGCGCGCACACGCCGACATGCTGGAAGGCCGCAGCATTTTGGCGCGCAAAGCCGTCCCTTTGCCCGTGGAGTGCATCGTGCGCGGCAACATAACCGGCTCGGGGTGGAAGGATTACACGGCCGCGGGTATGGTCTGCGGACACAGGCTGCCCGCCGGTCTCCTGGAGTCGCAAGCTCTGCCCGAACCCCTGTTCACGCCGTCCACCAAGGCCGCCGTCGGCACGCACGACGAGAACATCACGCGTGAGGAGGGCATGCGTCTGGCCGGTGAGGACGCCTTCCTGCAGGCGGAAAAGCTTTCCCTGGAAATTTTCCGCGCGGCAGCGCGTTACGCGGCCGAACGCGGGATCATCATTGCCGACACCAAGTTTGAATTCGGCATCATCGACGGGGAGCTGCACCTTATCGACGAGGTGCTGACTCCCGATTCGTCCCGCTTCTGGCCTGCCGGGCAGTTTACGCCGGGCAGGGCACAGCCCAGCTTCGACAAGCAGTACCTGCGCGACTGGCTGGAAACGCAGGATTGGGACAAGTCGCCGCCGCCTCCCTCCCTTCCGGACGAGGTAGTCGGGGAAAGCGCGCGCAAATACAGGGAAGCGTTTACCCTGCTGACCGGCGAAGAGTTGCCCGTCTGATGCGCACTGCAAAGAATACCGGACTCCTATCCGGTGAGTCCTTACGTCAAAACCGTTTGGATGCGGCCTTGACGTGGAAATAGAAGACGATAAATCAGCATGACAAGGAGCCGTGCATGTTGCTGCAAGGAAAAAAAACCGTCATTTTCGGAGTCGCCAACACCAGAAGCATCGCTTACGGGATAGCCAAGGCCTTCCGCGCCCACGGAGCGGAAATCGCGCTCTCCTGGGTCGGGGACGCCCTGCGCAGGCGGGTTGAGCCCATAGCGGAAGAGTTGGGCGCGGCCTTTACCTTTCCCTGTGATGCGGGAAGCGACGAATCCATCGCCGAGGCGGCCGTGACGGTTGAAAAAAACTGGGGCAGGGCGGATGTTCTGGTGCATGCCGTAGCTTTCGCCGACCGCGACGAACTGCAGGGGCGCTACATCGACACCTCGCGCAAGGGATTTGCCGTGGCCTTGGACATCTCCGCATATTCCCTGACGGCCCTGTGCAAACACTTTGAAAACATCCTCAACGACGGGGCCTCGATAATAACCATGAGCTATTACGGGGCGCAAAAGCACATCAACAACTACAACGTGATGGGCGTGGCCAAGGCCGCCCTGGAATCTTCGGTGCGATACCTCGCCTTTGACCTGGGACCGCGCGGCATACGCGTGAATGCCGTAAGCGCCGGCCCCATAAGAACTCTGGCCGCCTCGGGGATCTCCGGCTTTCACAGGATACTGGGGCACATAGAAAAATATACGCCGCTGAAACGCAACGTCACCATAGACGAAGTCGGCAACACGGCTGTCTTCCTTGCCTCTTCCCTGTCCACGGGCACTACCGGCAGCATTGTGTTTGTGGATGACGGCTATCACGCCTCCGGCATACAGATCGACGCCCAGGGGAACGCGGATTGACCCTGCACATATGCGTCAAAAGATGATCGCATATTGCCTGACGCAGGCGGGCTCTTACGAGGATTACCCTTTCGGCGACGGAACCGCAGCGCTGCGACACGGAGGCAATCATCGCATATTTGCACTGTTTCTGAAACACGGCGAACAGGAATTGTTGAATTTGAAATCAGCACCGTTTACAGCCCTGCTTTTGCGCAATGAATTTCCATCGGTTATCCCCGGATATCACATGAATAAAGTCCATTGGAACAGCGTGATCCTGGACGGAACCGTCCCTGAAGATACCGTCAGGGAGATGATTGACGACAGTTATACTTTGACAAGACCGAAAGGCAGGAAACGGTTCGCGTAGAGCCCTTTGCAAGGCTTGGACAGCCGGCAGACATGCAGGATATGCCTTCGGCAAACAGCAAGTTAGATATGACGGCATTGTTCTCAACATTAAAAAATTGAGAGTGTGCATCAAAATATAGAGATTCACCATAAAAAATTATTCAAATCAATATGTTATAAGTAAAATTCTCCATTCCGAATCTGCATCGGAAAAATTTTAATATTTCACATAGTTATCATATATACGTCTATACATAGGTCACCACTCTCAAAAAATTTGCTGTTTCCGGCAGTTAGTTTGAATATCTCCATGTATCGGCCTTCATGCCCGGATTGCCGTGCCGTTACGACGCAGCAAGTCTAATTATGGTTTTTCGCGCACCGGCGCAGCTTTTCAGACATTCCGCCCAACGAAAAATCAAGAATTTAGCTCAACAAACCGGCTTGATGGCGTATCGCTCAACGCGATAATTAGAATTGTTGGTTACGGCGCATCCGGTTCTTGCGCAATCTCGAGATTTTGTTTAGATATCTTCCAAAGAGACACAACACGCCGCCCGCAAGCGCCCGGACACCGCGGGACAGGCTTGCGGCGCCCGGCCGGGGAACATCATGCGCACGAAATACATACTGCCGTGTATTGTCCTTTTGTGCTTGCCGGCCTGCGCCGGGTCGACCGCCGATAAACGTCTCACCGCCCTTGAAAAAGGCCGCGTCGGCGACAACCACATGCTGTCGATGCGTATCGAAAGTCTGGATAAACGTCTTGAGCGCGTCGAGGAAGACATAGGGGAGATTCGCGCCGGCCTGGCCCCGAAAGACGCCCGCAAAACCCGCGTTCCGGCCGGCAACGTCCGCGAACAGGCGGTACCCCGGCCGGCAACGGCCCCGGTACAGCCGGGCGTCGAGTTCGACTACGCATCCCTCGCGGCTTCTCTGACGGCTTCACGTTCAGCGCCGGCCGCCGCCCAGGCCGGCTCTACCGCATCTCCGTCGGCCTCCGCGGCAACCCCGGCGCCTTCTCCAGCCTCGCCCGCCCGCGCGCTGCCGCCTCCGGCGTCGGTTGCCGCTCCTTCCCCCGTTGCGGTTCCTCCCCCGGCTCCTCAAGTATCCGCGCAGGCCGCGCCTGCCCCCGCTTCGCCGCCTCCCGCAAATCCCGCCGGGCGGAGCGCCACAGCCGGCCGGGACGGCGCCCCGACCCTGGTTCCCATTGACCTCCGCGCTTCACGAGGGGGCGCGCCCGTTGCGGCGGCCCGTCCCCACGACGCGCCGCGGACGCCCGTTCCGGCCGCCGTGGACGCGCGTTCTCCGGCGACAGCGGCGAACCCTGCCGGAAGGCCGCTTCCTCGGCAAACTCCTGTAAGCCGCGCCGGGCAAAGCCCGGACGCCTCCGCGCAGGCAAGCGGAGGACCGCGTTCCCCGCAGCCCGCTCCGGGTCGCGCCGCCGCAAGCCGTGCGGCCTATGAGGCTGCCCTGTCCCTGTACAACAAACATCAGTACGCCCAAGCGGCCGCGGCCTTTACAGCCTTTTTGCGCGATGCCCCGCAGAGTCCCCTGGCTCCCAATGCCGGTTACTGGCTGGGCGAGTGCCGTTATTCCACCGGCAACTACGGGGATGCAGTCATTGCCTTCAAGGACGTGGCCGCCAAGTATCCCGGCCATCCCAAGGCGGCCGCCGCCCTGCTCAAGGCCGGGTATGCCTACGAACGTATGGGGGACATGGGCAACGCCCGTTTTTACCGGCAACTGCTCCTCGACGATTATCCGTCTTCCGGCCCGGCCGCCTTGGCCCGCAAACGCGGGGGCGCCCGATGATCTTTTCCGAACTGACGCTTGCGGAGCGCAACGAACTCTGGGCGCTCCTGGCCCTGCGCCATGCCTGGGGACTGGGGCCGACCGGGGCCGGGCGTATCATAGCGGCCTACGGCGGGGCATACGCCGCCGTCGAAGCCGGTCTGGCCCGTTCGGCGGAATGGGCGGAAAAAGGACTCGTCCACCTTCCCGTTGCCCGCGCCTTTGCCGGCGGCGGCTGGCGCGACAAGGCCGGGGTTGAATGGCACGGCATCAAAAGCATGGGCCTGTCCTTCATCGTCCAAAGCGATCCCGCGTACCCGCAGCTCCTGCGCGAACCGGCCGGAGCGCCCCTGCTCCTGTATTTCAAAGGTGATATCTCCCTGTTGCGCGGGCCTGCCGTCGGTATTGTCGGGGCGCGCAACTGCACGAGCGAGGGTCTGGCTGTTTCCGCCTTTTTTGCCCGCGATCTGGCCCGCGCCGGGGTCACGGTCATCTCCGGCATGGCGCGGGGCATAGACAGGGCGGCGCATCTGGCCGGTCTTGAGGGGCCGGGGCGCTCCATCGGCGTGCTCGGCACGGGCATCGACGTCATGTACCCGGCCCGCAACACCGACCTTTACGCGCGCATGGAAAAGGACGGACTGCTTATTTCCGAATTTGCGCCGGGAACCGGGCCTGTCGGGAAAAATTTCCCGATACGCAACCGCCTGATCAGTGCAACGGCCCTCGGCATCCTGGTGGTGGAAGCGGCCGGACGCAGCGGCAGCCTGATTACCGCGCGCCTTGCCCTGGAACACAACCGCGAGGTCTTCGCCGTTCCCGGCAGCGCCATGTCCCCCATGTCCGAAGGGTGCAGGGAATTGATCCGCAAAGGAGCCAAGGCCGCGTTCAATGCCGAGGACATTTTGCTCGAACTCGCCCCCCTGTTGCAGGCAAACAACCGCGCGCCCGTGTCCCCGGCAGTCCGGACTGCGGACGCCCCCGACGCGCACCATGCCGCGCCCGCCGCCGGCACCGTCCCGCTGCGCACGGAACAGACCGCTCCCGCAACCCCGTCGGCAGGATCATCCACTCCGTCCGATGTCGCACCCGGCGCCGGTACCGCCCCGTTGCGCACGGAACCCGCAACTCCCGCCGGATCGTCCAAAGCTGCGCCCCCGAACCCTACCGGCACGGCTTTGCATCCCGATGCGCCTCCGGCCCGCAGACAACGACGCAGCTCTTCAGCGCACGATATCCTTCCGCGAAAGAAAAAACAGGGACACCGGCAGGATGAATCAGGCTCGACCGGGAGCCGGGAGCATTTTCCCCTTCCCAAAGCCGGCGAACGCGGGAAAGTAGATTCCGGCTTTGCAGGGAGACGGTCAGGTGTACCCCCGAAGGCAGAGATTTCGGAAGATAGCGATGGTGCGGATGAATTTCACGGAGAAGAAGGCCGTGTCCTGGCGGCCGTCGGCGTTGTCCCCCGGCATATTGACGAAATCGCGCACGCGCTCACGATGGACGCCGGCAGCCTGAGCGCCGCGCTGACCGTGCTGGAAATGCGGGGGCTGGTCCGGCGGCTGCCGGGCATGCTTTACTCTCTGCCCGAGGTCTGACAATGGCCGCCCGCACCCCGCGCCGTCCGGTATCCGCCGTCTCCGGAGTACAACCGAAGGGCCGCGCTCTCCGCGGAATCTCACCGTCCGCGCCGGCCGGAACCCGGACGCCTCCTCCCGCCCCCGTAAACGCTCCGCCGGAGCAGGCGGTTCCCGATACGGTCGCCATGTTCCTGGCCCATCTGGAGATGGAAAAGGGCTGTTCTCCGGCCACTGTCGAGGCCTACGGCAACGATGTCATGCAGTTTGAAACACTCGTGGCCCGGCAGGGGCTTTCCCTTGCCGCCCCGGAATCGATTACGCGGCGCCGTGTGGAATCCTGGTTGGCCGACCTGCACCGGCAAGGCGTGAGCAAAACGTCGATGGGGCGCAAACTGTCGTCCCTGCGCGCCTTTTTCCGCTTTTGCGCGCGCATGCGCATGATCGCCGCCCTGCCCACGGAAGGCGTGGGCAACCCGAAAACCGAAAAACATCACCCCGCTTTCCTGAATGCGGATCAGGCCTTCGCCCTGCTGGACGCGCGCGAAAATACTCCGGCCGCGTTTTCATCCGACAGGATGCCTTCTCATTATGCAACCCGAAGACCGCCGGACGCACCCGCTGCCCCGGACCGGGAAAAGACCGCGGCCGTCAAAGCCCGCGACCTGTGTCTCGCCGAAATTCTTTACGGTTCGGGCCTGCGCGTGTCCGAAGCCCTGTCTCTCAACGAAGGCCGGATAAACGGAGCGTCCGCCACCCTGCGCATTCCCGGCAAAGGCGGCAAAGAACGCCTCGCGCCGCTTACCGACACGGCCCGCCTCGCTCTAGACACATGGCTTGCGCAGCGGTCTATTCTGGCGGACACAGCGGAACGCGCCCTGTTCGTCGGTGAACGCGGCCGCCGCCTGAACCGCCGCGAAGCCCAACGCATCCTGGAAAGACTCTGCCGGCAGGCCGGGTTGCCCCAGGCCGTGTCGCCGCACGCCCTGCGGCACTCCTTCGCCACCCACCTGCTGGAAGCAGGCGCGGATCTCCGCAGCGTCCAGGAACTCATGGGGCACTCCCGCCTGAGTACCACTCAACGCTATACCCACCTTAATCTGGCCCATCTGACCGCCGTGTACGATAAAGCCCACCCGAAAAGCTGACGGCGCTTTTCCTTTTTTTTCTTTTGAGGAGGGAATGATTCTCTCCCCAATTCCTCTCCGATGTTCGACGGCGTTGTCGCATCCCGGCAATGTTGCCGAAATCGGAGGTGCAGCGGCATCACCGGCCTTGCGTCGGCTCAGGCCTACCTGCCGGGGTGAAGGGGCGGAATCCCGTCCGAGGTGAAGGGTCGAGCGGAGCAGGCGCATGGTCGACGTATCTCCCCGCGCAGCTTCGTGTCATTCCGTCAGGTATTTCGGGCAGAGGGTGTACAGTTCCGCCAGGAGGTAGAGCGATCCGCAGATGAGCAGGGGATTGGCGGGGGCGCCGCCGGTGGGAGATTCGGGCAGGCGTTCGATTACGGCATTTGATGCCCGGCGCAGGGCTTCGGCGAGGGAGGGCGCGGCGCAGGCGTTCAGGCCTGCGAGGGCGGCGAGTTCACGGGGGTCCGCGGCGCGGGGGTTGCCGGCGATGGGGGGGATGAAAATCGGGCCGGTAGCCAGAGCGCGCAGTAGGGAGAGCATGTCTGCGGGATTTTTGTCGTGGAGGCAGGAAAAGATAACCGCTGCAGGCGCTGTGCCGGAGGCTGCAAGGCTTTCGCCGAGTGCGGCCAGACCGTGCGGGTTGTGCGCTCCGTCCAGGAGCAGGGGAGGGCGTCCTGAGGGGAACAGCGCGGCTTCAGCCGGTTCAAGGGATGTCGGGGGCAGGGGGCGGATCAGTTGCATGCGTCCGGGCAGCCGGGCGCGTGCGAGGGCGCGGGCCTCGGCGTTGCTGTCCGGTGCGCCTGCGAGGCGTTCCATGATTGCCGGAGGGAAAGCTTTGTTGCGTACGAGGGTCCGGAAAGCGGCGAGGGCGAGGCGGGCGTTGGCGATCTGGTGTTTGCCGGGCATGGCCGGCACGGCGTTCAAGGGCATGGGCATGGAGTCGTCGATGAGGAAGAACGGGGCGTTGAGCGCTGTGGCGCGGCGTTGCAGTTCGTCCAGTGCTTCCGGGTTTTGGCGGCCGCTGAGGACGGGTTTGCCGGGGCGCACGGCGCCGGCCTTGTCCGCGGCAATTTCTTTGAGGGTGGGGCCGAGTACGGCTTCGTGATCCATGCCTATGGGGGTAAAGAGCACCATATCGGCTTTCAGGGCGCTTACGGCGTCGAAGCGCCCGCCCAGACCGCTTTCCATGACAGCCAGGTCGACACCGGCGGCGGTGAAGGCTTCGGAGGAGATGCAGGTGACGAGTTCGAACCAGCTCAGATCGGAGCCTCCGGCGGCCATGACGCGCTCTGCCGCGTCGATCCAGGCGGCTTCGGGGAGAGGGGTGCCGTTGATGCTCAAGCGTTCACGCAGAGAGAGGAAATGCGGGGAGATGTGCAGGCCGGTTGTGAGGCCGTGTTCTTCGGCTGTGCGGGCAAGCATGACGCAGGTCGACCCTTTGCCGTTGGTGCCTGCGACTTGGACGGCTGTGTACGGGGGGGGCGCGGAGCGCAGGCGGCGGAGAACGGACTGAACGCGTTCGGTGCCTGGGGTCATGCGGAAGAGGTCAAGGCTGTCCAGTCGGTGCTCGAGAGCGGCAAAATCCGGAAAAAAGCGTGAGCCGGACGCCGTGGGAGTGCCGGTCAGGCGCGGAGTGCGGGGCGTTGCGGGCACGGCTGTCAGGCTTGTCTGCGGCCGAACGGCTCCCGCACCAGGGAAGCGTTTGCGTAGCGGGGATCACCGGTCACTTCCGGTCCCACCCAGTCGGGCAGGAGAAGCGGGGTATTTTCGTTGTCGAGTTCGACTTCAATGATGATGAGGCCGAGGTTTCCGCCGATGAATTCGTCGATTTCCCAGACATGCGGAGGCAGTTCCACGCGGTGGCGTATTTTTTCCACAAAGGGGCGCAGGGCGAGAGTTTCCAGCAGGACCGCAGCTTCGCGTGCGGGGATGGGGAAATCGAACTCGGCTGCAGCCGCGCCTCGGCGTTTGCCTTTGACGGTCAGGAAGGCTTGTCCGGCGGGGCCGTTTTCGGTTTTTCCCGGGAGCGGGCCGGAGAGGTCCGCAGAGGGCGCGGTTCCTCGGATCTCTTCGCAAAGGCGTACGCGCACGGTTCTTTCCGGGTCAAGGTTGAGGTAGCCTTGGCGGATATGCAGACGTGTTGCCGGGAGCGCGCGCCAGCCGTCGCGGGCAGGGAGGAATTTTCTTTCGATTTCCGTAAATTCCGGGGGACCGGCCTTGCAGTTTGCGACAATCTTCATGTTTCAATCCACACCCGGCTTCGTCCTCGGAGGAGCCGGAACGGACGAAGTTGCCGGGATTGTTGCGTTGGGCGCGGGAGCGATCGGAGCCGCGGGGTTCGCGGCGTTCGGCGGAGGCGCGGGCGGAATGTACTCGTCCGATTCGTATGAAGTCAGGGGGAAGCCGAAGAATACTCCGCCGAAGGAGCGGTTGCGGAACCCGCTGCCGCCCCAGATGCCGATGGACGGGATATACGCGCCGCTGTTGAAAAAGGCTGCGCCTGCGCCGCCGGTGCCGAGCCCCACGGCGACGCTGCTTTCCCTGTCCGCGCAGGACGAGGCCGGAACCGAAAGCAGGCAGAGCAAAAGAAGAGCGACTTTATTCATCCGGGCTTCCTTTATGGTTTGCGGGCTTTCCCTTCGCGGGGCTTGCCGGTACGGTTCACGGTGAAGCAGGGGATACTCTTCAGGTAACCCTTTTTTCAGTGAGATATCCGTCTTCATGATGAGGTCTGCAAGCCGAGGGGGTACCCTTCAGGTAACTCTTTTTTCAGCGGGGGACAAGATACCCCTTGACGGTGTCGCAGCTCCCGGCTGTCGCAACACCCGGCTTGACCGCAGGACGCGCATGGGCTAGCGTACCCCGCACAACAGGCGGCGGACGCGGGATGTCCGTGGAATGTCCGTTCCGCCCAAACAGCACGGGCGTGTTCATGATCGTGGGGATCGGCCTGGACCTTGTGGAAACGGCTCGTATGCGGCGTTCCCTGGAACGCTTCGGTCGTCGTTTTGCGGCAAAAATCCTGCACGAGTCGGAAATGGGCGATTTCTACCCTCCTGAAGAGGACAAGAGAGCGGTCTCGGACGCCGCCGTCCGGCACGCGGCCTCGCGTTTCGCGGCCAAAGAGGCCTGCGCCAAAGCCCTGGGTACAGGTTTTGCAGCCGGCGTTACCCTGCGTGACATCCGTGTCTACACCTCCGGCATGGGCAAGCCGATACTTACCCTGTACGGCGGCGCCCTGGAACAGGCCCTGGCCGCGGGCGCATCCAAAATCCATCTTTCTCTCACCCACACCGGCACAAGCGCGGCGGCCGTCGTGATTCTCGAAGCCGGGACCGGCGAAGACCTCACGCATTGAGAACTGCCGTGCCTGATTTCGATTGTCTTTACGCCGATCTGGCCCTGCCCGACGAACTGCGCCTGCGCGACGAGCAGACCCGCGTCCGCTTCGGCATCAACCCCGCCGTGCTCATGGAAAACGCCGCACGAGCCGCCTTGGAGGAACTGCGCAAACGCGTGCGCATTTCCCCGCAAAGCCGCATTCTCATATATATGGGCAAGGGAAACAACGGCGGGGACGGCGCGGTCATGGCCCGCATCCTGCACGACGAGGGCGCGAAGGTCGCGGTCATTGCCGTTACCGACTTAAGCAGTCTGCCTTCCCCGGCCGACGAGCACGTGAACGCCGCCCGCAGGCTCGGTGTGCCCTTTCTTTGGAGCGACGGCGACGAGCCTCCTCCTCCGCCCGAAGACCTGAGCCGGCCGGATGTGGTGGTGGACGCGCTTTGCGGCACGGGTCTCAAGGGTGATCTGCGTCCGAAGGAACTGGCCCACGTCCGGGCCGTCAACGCTTTCAGGGGACGGGCTTTTATTGTCGCGGCGGACGGTCCTTCCGGCCTCTGCGGGTATACCGGCAGGGAGCGGCCGGAGGCCGTGCGCGCCGACCTCACCGTCGCTTTCGAGGCCGCAACGCCCGGCCTGTACTTGGGCGATGCCCGCTCCTGCACGGGCGAACTCGTCATCCGGGGGGTGGGCATACCGCGCGCCGCCCGCTCGGATTCCCCGGCCTGCCGGCTCCTGTCCCTGCGCCGCGGCAGGCATTTTCTGCCCCCGCCATCTCTGCACAAGGGGGCGGCCGGCAGGGTGCTGATCGTGGGAGGCTCGGACGCCCTGGCCGGAGCGCCGCTCCTGGCCGGGCTGGGGGCCTTGCGTGCCGGGGCCGGCCTGGTGCACCTGGTCGTTCCGGAGCGTGTGCGGGAACATATCTATCCCCGCTGCCCGGAACTCATGATCCACGCCGTCGGTCAAGGCGCGAACTTTGAGGTGGAAGACGTCCCCGTCGTGCTTGAACTTTTGCGCTCCGTACGGCCCGATGCCCTGGTCTTGGGGCCCGGCGCGGGACGGGGACCCGGCGCGCGCGCGGTGTTGACGTGTTCGGCAGAGGCAGCCGACCGGCCGCCTGCCGTTATCGATGCCGATGCCTTGTTTTTTCTGCCTTCGTTCGCTTCCGCCCTTACGCCGCGTGACGTGATTACCCCCCACCCCGGCGAAGCTGCCGCGCTCCTGCCGGACGAATTTTTTGCCGGCGTTGGCGGGGAAAAGGAAAAAATCCGCGCGGTGCAGGAAAACAGGCCCGCGGCGTTGCGCGCTCTGTCCTCACGGTATGCTGCAACGGTCATACTCAAAGGCGCTGGCACACTGATCGGGCGCGGCTCGGAACCGTTCACGGCGGCCCCCTTTGCCGTGCCGGCCTTGGCCGTCGGCGGGTCCGGCGATGTGCTGGCCGGCGTTGTCGCGGCTTCGGCCGCAGCTGGCCGGCCCTCCGTTGAGGCGGCCGCGCTGGGCGTATACCTGCACGGCAGGGCGGGTGAACTGCTCGCTCAACGCGCTCCGCGCGGACACGCGGCAGCCGATATCGCCGCTGCCGTCCCCGAAGCGTGGAAAGAATTGTGTGAAGATCAAGCATGACCTCCGACGAAACGAAGAATAAAACCGCACGGAAAATGCTTTTGACTTTGGCCGGCCTCGACGAGACGCGGCGGCTCGGGCAGGCGTTGGCGGCGGCGGTGCAACGCTGCAACCCCGGCGCACTGCTCCTGTACGGGGAACCGGGCACGGGCAAAAGCACATTGGCCGCTATGCTGACGCGGGCGCTTCCCGGAGGAGCGGCGGCCGAACCGTCAAGTCCGAGCTTTACCCTGTGCAATATCTATTGTACGGTTCCGGAAATCCGCCACTTTGATCTGTACAGGCTGCCGCCCGGGCTCGCCGCCGATGAGCTTGCGGAATCCCTGGACAACGAAGCGGTCATGACCCTGGTGGAATGGCCGGAAAACATGGCCGCCTGTGACCGTCCCGCCGACGGTGTCGCCGTGCGCCTGAGCGTCGGCGGAGAAAGCGGGGCGCGTTGGGTGGAACTTGAGGCATTGGGTCCCAAAGGGGAAGCTTTTTTGCGTCCGGCAACGGAGACGGCTGCCGGAAACGCGATGTCCGGCACGGAAACCGCATAAGGACAAGCTATGCGTATACGGGTGCAAAAATTCGGCGGGACCTCGGTCGCAACCAGGGAACGCATGCTCAGGGTGCTGGACAGGGTCAAAAAAGGTCTGGAAGACGGCAATAAAATGCTCGTCGTCCTCTCGGCGCGCGCCGGCGAAACGAACAGGCTGCTGGCCTTGGCGCAGGAATGGTCGGCAAACCCGGACCCGGCCGAGCAGGACGCCCTGGTATCCACGGGCGAACAGGTGTCGGCCGCCTTGTTCAGCATGTTGCTCAGCGATGCCGGTATCCGGGGACGCTCCTGCAACGGCGCGCAACTCGGCATCCTGACCGACGAAGTCTGGACAAAGGCCCGCATACGCAGCGTGAACACCGAAGAGATCCGTAAACTTCTCGGCAACTACGACGTCTTGGTCGTGACGGGTTTTCAGGGTATCACGCGGGACGGGCGCGTCACCACCCTGGGGCGCGGGGGCTCGGACACGTCGGCCGTGGCCCTGGCGGCGGCAGCCGGCGCGGATCTCTGCGAAATATACACGGATGTTGAAGGCGTCTTTACAACGGACCCCAATATCTGCGGTCAGGCCCGCAAACTGGAACGCATCTCCTATGACGAAATGCTGGAAATGGCCAGCATGGGCGCAAAGGTCCTGGAGATACGTTCAGTGGAATTCGCGAAGAAATTCAACGTGCCTGTGCTGGTGCGCAGCACCTTCAGCGACGAACCGGGTACCCTCGTGACCGGGGAGGACCAGAGCATGGAAAATATTCTTGTTTCCGGCATAGCCTACGACAAAGATCAGGCCCGAGTTTCCCTCTGTTCGGTCAAGGACGTGCCGGGCGCGGCGGCTGCCGTCTTCGGCCCGCTGGCCCGTGCCGGCCTGTCCGTGGACATGATCATCCAGAATCCCAGCCACGACGGAGTCACGGACATCAATTTCACGGTGGCCCGCAAAGATCTGAAACGTACCCTGGAAATTATGGAAGGTGTGCGGGAAACCATGGGCGGTCTGGAAGTGCGCTACGACGAGCATGTGGCCAAGGTGTCCGCCATCGGCGTAGGCATGCGCAATCATGCGGGCGTGGCTGCCGAAACCTTTGCCGCGCTGCAGTCCGAAAACATCAACATCCTTATGATCAGCACTTCGGAAATCAAGTTGAGTTGCGTCATCCACGAAAAATATGCCGAACTGGCCGTGCGTACCCTGCATCAGGCTTTCGGGCTTGAAAACGCTTCCTATCCGGAAGATGCCGGGCCGGCGCAAGACGGACGGTAAGGAAACGGCACGCACGCCGGCAGGAATCCCGCGCAATCGCGGGCGGGCGTACAACCGGGTGCTTACTTTTGCAGGTAAGCACGACAAAACCCGGAGGGTTTTGCGCCGTCGTTTACAATCAGAACACCAGGAGAAAAGCATGAGCATTGTTTCCGGACTGCAATACACCGCTACCCACGAATGGGTGCGGCTGGAAGGCAATGAAGCCGTTGTTGGCATAACCCATTTCGCCCAGGAGCAACTGGGAGATATAACCTTTGTCGAACTGCCCTCGGTAGGCGCGAAGCTGGAGGCGGGAGCGGAGATGGGGGCCGTGGAATCGGTCAAGGCGGCCGGGGAGCTGTACAGTCCGGTCGCGGGTGAAGTCGTTGCGGTGAACACGGCGTTGGATCAGGCCCCGGAGAAGGTGAACGAAGCGCCGTACGAAGAGGGCTGGATGGTACGGTTGCGTATTTCCGGCGAACCGGCCGGTCTGCTGGACGCCGATGCCTATGCTGCGCTCACGGCCGAAGCAATGCACTGATCCCGGCGCAGGTGCCGCGAAAGCCGAAAGTCTTACGTCGTAGGACCGGCGTGCGTCATCGAACGAAATGTTTGGGTTTAAGGTCGCATAAGAATACCGGGGAGGCAAGCATGCCGTATATTCCGCATACGCCGCAAGACACGGAGGCCATGCTCAGGGTCATAGGCCTGAACAGCATTGACGATCTCTTCGCCGACATTCCGGCGGACATGCGTCCCAAGAGTTTCGCGCTGCCCGACGGGCTGTCCGAGTACGATACCCTGCGGCGTACGGCGGACCTGGCCCGCAAAAACAGCCCGATGCCGACAAGTTTTATGGGCGCGGGAGCTTACGATCATGCCGTGCCGGCAGCCGTGGACGCGCTGACCGCGCGCGGGGAATTCTACACGGCCTACACTCCCTACCAGCCCGAGGCGTCCCAGGGCACGCTGCAGGGGATATTCGAATACCAGACCGCCGTCTGCCGGCTGTTGGACATGGATGTCGCCAACGCCTCGGTCTACGACGGGGGAACGGCCCTTTTCGAAGCTGCCGTGATGTGCGTGCGCGCCGCGGGCAGGCGGCGCATAGTGGTGGACGAATGTATCAACCCCCTGTACCGCGCCGTGCTGGCTACCTTGTCCGCGAACGTGCATGTGGAAACGGTCACGGTGCCGCACAGGTCCGGCACGTCGGATTTGGAAGCCCTGGCCGCCGCGGTGGATGAGGAGTGCGCCGCCGTCCTGACTCAGAATCCCGGATTTTTCGGCGTTGTCCGGGATTTTTCCGAGCTGTTCGCGCATGCGCGGGCGAAAAAGGCGCGCAGCGTGCTGCTGGTCAATCCGGTCATGCAGGCCGTCCTGAAAACGCCGGGAGAAATGGGTGCGGACGCGGCGGTGGCGGAAGGGCAGCCTTTGGGCATGCGCTTGTCGTTCGGCGGTCCCTATCTGGGCATGATGGCCTGTACGCGGGAGATGGTCAGGCAGATGCCGGGACGCATCGTCGGACGCACAACGGACCTGGACGGCAAAACCGGCTATGTCCTCACCCTCCAGGCCAGGGAACAACATATCCGGCGGGCTAAGGCCACGTCCAACATCTGCTCCAACCAGGCCCTGTGCGCGTTGCGCAGCGTCATCCACCTGGCCTTGCTCGGACCGGCCGGGCTGACATACGCGGCGGAGACGGCCATGCTGCGGGCGCGCGAGGCTGCGGACGCCCTGACCGCGTTGCGCGGCGTGGAACTGTTCGCGGACGCGCCGTTCGGCTGCGAGTTCGCCGTCACCCTGCCCAAAGCGGCCGCGGCGGTCACAGGGGAACTGCTCGACGCGGGCATTGCTGCCGGCGTGCCGGCAGGTCTGTGGTACAAGGGGCTGGACAGCGTTCTGGTCACGGCATGCACGGAAACAACCGCGCCGGAAGATGTGGAAAAACTCGCCTGGGGCCTCTCGCGTGTGTTGAACGGAAAACAGGGAAAGCGTTGATTGCCTGACCGCATGACGGGACTCCGCCTCATACTCTGACGGGGCAGGACATGCGTTTGCTCAGGCCGACTCCCCTCATACGGGGCTGAATTGAGGAGGCGAAATCTCCTCAAATGAGACAGCAAGGAACGATCATGGAAACGATATTTGCGAAATCCGTGCCCGGACGCCTTGGCGTTGTGCCTCCGAAGCCTGCGAAGTCCGCTGCCGACATGCTGCCGCCGGCGTTGCTGCGCCGCAGCCCTCCCGCTTTGCCGGAACTCTCCGAATTGGATGTCGTCCGCCATTATTCACAGCTTTCGCGCCTGAATTACGGGGTGGATACGAACTTCTATCCCCTGGGTTCCTGCACTATGAAATACAACCCCAAGTTCACGGAAAAGGCGGCGGCCATGGAGGGCTTTGCCGCGACCCATCCCCTGCTCGCCCATATTCCGGGAGGAGAAAAGCACGTAGCCGGGAACCTGGAGGCCATTCTGCTGACGGAAAAGTTGTTGCGGGAAATCACGGGCATGGCGGCCTTTACCCTGCAACCCATGGCCGGCGCTCAGGGCGAGTTGACGGGCATACTGCTCATCGCGGCCTATCATCGTCATAAGGGGAACAAAAAGACGAAAATCATCTGCCCCGATTCCGCCCACGGCACCAACCCGGCATCAGCCGCCCTGGCCGGGTACGAGGTCGTGAACATCAAATCCAAGGACGGACTTGTCGATCCCGACGCTCTGGCCGCTGTTCTGGACGACTCCGTGGCCGGGTTGATGATGACCTGTCCCAACACCCTCGGCCTGTTTGAAAAGCATCTGCCCGAGATAGTGAAACTCCTGCGTGCGGCGGATGCCCTGCTTTACTATGACGGAGCGAACTTCAACGCCTGCATGGGGCGTCTGCGCGTCGGCGATGTCGGCTTCGACGTGGTGCATCTGAACCTGCACAAGACCATGGCCACTCCGCACGGCGGGGGCGGGCCGGGTTCCGGGCCGGTGGGCGTTTCCGGGCGCCTTGAGCCGTTTTTGCCGGGCCCGCGCGTGGTGGAAAACAGTGACGGCAGCGTGGGGCTGAAGCATGACCTGCCGTTAAGCATAGGCAAAGTAGCGCCCTTTTACGGCAATTTCGCCGTCTGTCTGAAAGCCCTGGCCTACATGCTGCGTTGCGGAGGCAACGGGCTGGCGCGCGCCACGGACTATGCAGTGCTCAATGCGAATTACCTGCGCGCACGCCTGCGCGGGTTGCTTGACATCCCCTATGACCGCACATGCATGCACGAGTTTGTGTGTTCGGCGGACTCTCTGGGGAAATACGGAGTGCATGCTCTGGACCTGGCCAAGGCCTTGCTGGACAGGGGCTTTCATGCGCCTACCATTTACTTTCCCCTGATTGTCAAGGAATGCCTGATGATTGAGCCGACGGAAACGGAGAGCAAAGAGACCCTGGACGCCTTTTGCGATGTCCTTGAGGAACTCGTCAGGACGGCGGAGAGCAATCCGGCCGCACTGCTTGATGCTCCCCGCAACCTGCCGGTGCGGCGTCTTGATGAAACAGCGGCCGCGCGCGGCATGATTCTGACCGACTGATTCCCCGGACGCCGTCAAAGAGGAAAAAATGCTTCGCATGCAGAGCTATCGCTTTCTCCAAGAACTCTAATGTGCTTCGCTGTCAAAGAGGAAAAAAACACTTCGCATGCAGAGTGCGTGACTGCGCCGGATCTGAGCAATCGGGCCGACATAGCAGAGGAAAAAGCCGCCCTGCGCGCCCGGTATCGCGCGTTGCGCCGAGCCTTGTCCGAGGAGGAACGCGGGGCGCTTTCACGCGCGGCCTGCGCGCATCTTGCGGCGAGCGAGGTGTGGGCAAAGGCGAAAATCGTGGGGCTGTATGTCGCGGTTCACGGGGAAACGGATTGTTCGTTCCTGTTCAGGTCGGCCTTGGAGCAGGGCAAGACCGTGTTGTTGCCCATGCTTGGAGACCTGGAGGCGTCAGGGCTTCGCCCGGGACGGTTCGGAGGGAACCGCGAGGCGGACGGTCTGTCGACGGCATCGCATGGAGCGCGTCGCATGCGTCTTGTGCCCTGTGCCGGACCGGAGCATCTGCGCGTCGGGGCTTTCGGCATACCTGAGCCTCCGGCTCCGGCATACGGGGAGGAGGACGACCCCGTGCCGGAGCTGTTGCCGGTTCCCGGAACGGCCTTTGACCGCGCGGGCTACAGGTTGGGTCAAGGGGGTGGATTTTACGACAGGTTTCTGGTGCGGCCCGCGTATGCGGACGTGGTGACCGTTGGTCTGTGCTATGCGTTTCAGGTGAGGGACGAGGTGCCGAGGGACAGCTTTGATATGCCGCTCAGGGCGCTGTGCACGGAAGACGGTCTGCTGTGGATCAAACAGTGAACCGCACTGTTCCGTATATCGCGGCAAGGGGATATATCCCTTTTGCTTTTCCCGGCTTGCCGGAAATCGGCTGCGTATTCGGGACGGCGTCGGGCGGGAGTATTCGGCTGTCCGCATCCGGTGACGTAGAGGCAGCGGCGCGGCGCACGACGCTGCTTGCAGCGGTCGGGCTTGCGCATTGGGTTGAGCTTTGCCAGGTACATAAGGACGGATTTATTGTGGATGCCCGGCCGACGCCGACTGATGTCCCTTCCGCTCTGGAAGCCGACGGGTCCTGTACGCGGGAGCGGGGATTGGGTTTGCTTGTCAAGACGGCGGATTGCCAGCCCCTGTTTTTCGCCGCTGCGGACGGTTCAGCCGTTGCGGCCCTGCATGTGGGTTGGCGCGGTAATGCAGCGGACTATCCGGCTGTGGGATTGTCGCGGTTTTGCGAAGCATACGGACTTGATCCGGCCGAAGTTCTGGCGGTGCGCGGGCCTTCGTTGGGGCCGGGCGCGTCCGAGTTCGTCAATTTCCGGAAAGAATGGCCGGCGGCCTTTGCCCCGTGGTTTGACGCGGAGAAACGGGCGGTGGATCTGTGGAGGCTGACGCGGGAGCAGATCATGCGGGTGGGGATGCGGGCCGGGAACATTTTTTCGCTGGATTTGTGTACCCGTTCCCTGCCGGGTTTTTTCTTCTCGCACAGACGCGGGGATGAGGGGCGTCAGGGGTCGCTGATTTGGATCCGGCCGGCCGGAGAGATTGCTCCCGCTCTCCAGGGAAAAGCGTAGGGGCGCAGAGAGTCAGGATGAGCAAAGCATACTGGAAACTGAGTGTACGCGCGGAGTTTTCGGCGGCGCACGCCTTGCGTAATTATGGGGGCAAATGTGAGAACACGCACGGGCACAATTTTCGTGTCGAGGCGGTGGTGCGTGGGGACAGGCTCGACCCGGACACGGAGATCTCTGCAGATTTTTCTTTGTTGAAGCAGGATCTCAACGCTGTATTGAGCGGGCTTGATCACAGGAATCTCAACGAAACGTCGCCTTTCGACCACATCAATCCGTCTTCGGAGAACCTGTCTAGGCATATTTTCCGAGGCATGGCGCCGTTGGCGGAAAAGCGCGGCGTGCGTCTGTGCAGTGTAGGCGTCTGGGAGAAGGAGACGCAGGGTGCCGTATATTGTGAGGAAGAGTAAACTTGAGGAGAGCGTCGGGGTGATGCGGGTTTTGCGCGGGGTGGTCTGGGGGGCAGGGAGCCGACTGTGCGGCGGTTGGAATGGTCGCAAAAAAACTCGACGAAAATCCTTGCCAAGTGTCGCCGGCAAGGGTAAAAGGGCCGTGTGCCGAAGTGGTGGAATTGGTAGACACGCCAGGTTCAGGGTCTGGTGCGGGCAACTGCGTGGAGGTTCGAGTCCTCTCTTCGGCACCAATCGAAAATTTAAGGAAGCCCCGCAATGTCTGAAAAGCCTTGCGGGGCTTAGATTTGGTCAAGTTACGCCCCCCAGATGTAGCTGTTTCCTCTGGTGAAATATATCAATTTGCCGGTGTTTACTCCTTTGGGCGAGGAGTATTCAAGGCTACGTTGAAATCCGGGAATGACTTTGCATATCCTCGCTTGACGCGACTTAAAACTGGTGAGTTTGTCTATCCAAAACTTATGGCATGGGAAGGCGCACTTGGCGTTGTCCCTCCGGAATGTGATGGCTACGTTGTTTCGACTGAATTTCCAGTATTTTCAATAAACGAAGATCGCGTCCTTCCAGAAGTTTTGGATACCTACTTTCGCACGCCAAGAGTATAGCCTGATCTCGCAGGCGTTAGCACAGGAACCAATGTGCGCCGTCGCAGACTAAACCCCGGCGATTTTCTCAATTACAAAATGCCACTACCTTCAATGCAAACACAAAAAATATTTCGTAAAATCAAAATAGAAGTTGATGCCCTGAAGCGCCTGCAAGCCGAAACCGCCGCCGATTTGGACGTCCTCTTGCCCGCCGTGCTGGACCGCGCCTTCAAGGGGGAATTGTGATATGAAACGCGGCGAAAGCGCAAGCTCCCCGGAACGCAGAGGCGAATTCATTCTTTACTCCACGCCTGACGGTGGTTCCGCCATACAGCTTCGGCTTGAAGAGGGCACGGTATGGCTGTCGCAAAAAGAAATGGCGGCGCTGTACCAGATAAGCGTTTCAGCCGTAGCGCAACATTTACGCGCTATTTTTGAGAGCGGCGAACTTGAACCGAATTCAGTTATTAAGCAAAACTTAATAACTGCAACAGACCGAAAAAACTACCAAATTAAGCTTTATCGCCTGGAAGTCGTTCTGTCCGTCGGCTATCGGGTGCGCTCCCACCGTGGCGTCCAGTTCCGGCAATGGGTTACGGAACATCTGCGGGAATTTTTGGAAAAAGGCTTTCTTCTGGACGATGCCCGCCTGAAAACCGGCTATCCGCAAGGCGCGGAATATTTTGACGAACTGCTGGCCCGTATTCGGGACATTCGTAGCGCGGAAAAGGTCTTTTACCGCAAGCTGCGAGATCTTTTCGCCCTTTCCGCCGACTATACGCGCCAAAATCAGGAAGCCCTGCAACTCTTTTTCCAGAACATCCAGAACAAACTGCATCGGGCTGCGGCGGGAAAGACGGCGGCGGAAATCGTGCAGAGCCGCGCTGACGCATCCAGGCTCAACATGGGGCTGACCAACTGGTCGGGTGCTCGGATCAGAAAGGCGGATGTGGGCATAGCTAAGTCTTACCTCAAGGAGGAAGAACTGGACACCTTGAACCGTATTGTGACCATGTTTCTGGATCAGGCCGAATTTCGCGCACGACGGCGGCAGGTAGTGTATATGACCGATTGGGAAGCATGGCTGGATAAATTTTTGGCTGACGAGGAATTGCCCGTGCTGGCCCACGCCGGTCATATTCGGGCCGATGACGCCAAACTGTATGCGGAAGGCCAATATGATATTTTTCACGCCCGGCGGCTTGCTCTTGAGGCGGAAGCCGAAAGCGACTTTGAGGAATTGGAAGCCAGAGCGGCCAAGGCTGACGGCGGCAAGAAGTGACTGCGGCAAGCGGATTGGCGTTACGCTGTCACGATAAACGAGGGCGTGTCAAGTGACGGGTAGGTGACATATTCGCTTAGGATGGGGTGACATCTACCGATAACAATGCACAAAATTGTAAAAATCATGGCAATGTCGCTACAATTATAATCTTGATTTGAGATATAACGATAATTTTCAAATTTTTTATCAATAAAATATTATATTTATAATAAAATACCGTCACGCTGGTTGAGTGGATTTTACCAGATAAAAAGGGGACCGAAATGGTCCCTTTT
>JAISWB010000065.1 GCA_031271265.1 Desulfovibrio sp.
GGCGCCGTTCCGACTCAAAACTCAGCAGACAAAGCAAAACCGCATGAACGCGGATTTGCTTTGAAGGTCAAATCAGACAAGCTGCAGGTAACCCATGAAAGCGGCCTCCAACCCGGCCAGACGGCAGTCGATATAGCGGGAAACATACTGCTCGAAAGTCATTTTCCGCCCGAAAACGGTGAACCGCGTGCCCGGACCGGCGAAAGGCAACCCGTGGAAGGCGGCTGTCGCCGGATGCACGGGAAGATCGAAGTCGGCATAGGAGGGGAAAAGCCCGCGCCGGCATAGGCCCGCCCGCTCGTCACCGCCCAGGGGAGGGAAACCCAGCTTGCGCAGCACGATGTCCGCCGTGTGCATCAGCAATTCCGCGCCCGGATGGTTGACCGTGTGGAAAAGCATGCGCGTTTTCCAGTGTTCCCGTATACATTCGCCCAGACCGAAGATTTTTTCCGGATCGTCGGCCTCCGTTGAGGTCAGGCTCTCGTCAACGGCGGCCTGAAAATCGCCGAAGGCTTCCACATCGCCGCGCAGGTAAACGGCGAGAATGATCTCCTTGGGGGTTCCCTCGTCCAGCAGCCGATTCAGAATGCCGTCCCCGAAATTGATGGGGCCGGATGAGGTCCAGAACGGCCAGTAACCCTTGAAAAACATATTCGGAATGCGCAGGCTGCGGGCCGCGCGGGGCAGACGGCGCATGAGCGCCTCCGAGGCCAGGTCTCCCCAATGCGCGTCGAGATGCTGGTACAGAAACAGCGCGCAACGCTCCAGGTCTTCCGGAAGTATGGGTTCACGCGTGTAATTGGTGCGCCGGACGATGCGGTAGACGGAAGAAAAGGCCCGGGACGCCGTCAGGAGCGTTTCCAGTTCCTCGCCCTGGCAGTTGGCGTGCAGAAGACAGAGTTTTTCCGGCATACAGGCGGCGTTTCAGGGATGTTGCGGTCCTCGGCCGGCGCAGCCTTCCGGGACAAACTCATGCAGTCGAAACAGGAGCAAAGTTACGCTTGACACGGCCGGCATGGAGGACTACAAGAGATTTGCGGGATGGGCAATCCTCCTGTATTGTAAGGTTTTTGTGCCCCGGCAGGAGTCTCGGTCCTACCGGGGCAGTTTATCGTTTACCGTTTAAAACGGCTTACTATTGCCGCCGCAAGCACGCCTGCAAGCACAGCCGACAGGACGCTGCGGACAAACTGCTCCATTAGCGGCACCTCCTTATCATGGACTCGGAGGATTGCCCGAAGATGTCCTTACACGCTTTGCGGCGACCCGGCAAGTTCAGCCCGGCGCGGCGGTATTGTCCGCTACGGCGAGGCGTAAGAAATTTTCAGTAAAAACGACTAAAAAACAGGCATAACAATGCCGACAGCCTGCCGTGCCGCAACGGTGATCACTCTGGCCGGAGAAAAAGCCGCACGGGGTCGGGCTGCCCTGGAGGCCCCGCTTCGCGTTGAAGACAATGCCGTCATTCTTGCCGAAGACGGCGTCATCCTCGGCGTGGAACCCTTTTCGGCCTTCCGCCGCCGCGCCGCCGCATCCTTCACCTTCACGGACGCGGGCGACGTCTGTCTGACGCCCGGCCTGATCAACGCCCATTGCCATCTCGAACTTTCCCATACCAAAGGCAAATGCGCCGGAGGCAAAGGTTTTACGCTCTGGCTGCGCAGCCTTGTCGAGGTGTTGCGGACTCGTTGCGCAACGGAGGAGACGCGCGCGGCAACGGCAAAGGCCCTGGAAGACGCCGTCGCCTCCGGCACGGCGCACATCGGGGACGTGGGCAGCCGCCTGCCCGGTATGGTGAGCGAACTCGCCGAACGTCTGCTTGCGGGCCTGGACCGGGAAAGAGGCTGTCGCTATCCCCTGACGCATTTCCTGGAACTCATCGGTTTTACCCCCCCCGCCCCGGAGGCGGGCATACCGGAGGAACTGCGGGCCGGTCCCTGGTTCCTGCCTGCGTCCGCGGCGTTGCCGCCCCGCCGCTACGCCGACTGCGCCCTCTCCGGGCACTCCCTGTACAGCACGGCGCCGGAAGCACTGCAGGCCGCGCATGCCCTGTGCCGGCGGACGGGACGCATCTTCAGCGTGCATCTTGCTGAATCACTCGACGAAGACGAGTGCATACGCGACGGGAGCGGTCCCCTGCATGCGCTTATGGCCGAACTTCTGCCCGCGCCGACCCGTGCCTGGGGGACAAGTCCGGCTGCTCTGGCCGGAAAGCTGGGGCTGCTCGATCCCGGCACGCTGGCTGTGCACGGCGTCCGTCTTTCGTCCGAGGACAGGCTCCTGCTGTCCCGAAGCGGCTGCTCCGTGTGTCTGTGTCCGCGCAGCAACGCCTTTATTGCTTCGGGCCGGGCCTGGCCGACGGCGCCCGAAGCGGACGGCATCCTCTTCTGCCTGGGCACGGACGGGCTTTCTTCCAATACGGATGTGGACATGCGCAAAGAAGCCGCCGCGGCGCGCGACGCCTACGGACTGCCCGCCCGCGCCGTGCTGCGCATGGCCACAGTCAACGGCGCGGGCGCTCTCGGCCGGAAAGATCTGGGGACGCTCGAAGCGGGCAAAGCCGCCGTTGTCGGCGTTTTTCACCCGGATAAAGTGTCCTTCCTGCCGTGACAGGCCGGAAGATCGCCGGCTTGATGTCAAAATCGACCCGAAAACCGATTGACGACCTCGGAGGCTTACGACATACTGCACGTTGAATTTGAAATTCGATTTCCATGTTTTGAGGAAGGGATCCGACATCAGCGTCGAGCAACATAAAGGAGTCAGCCGTGGAAACCGTCATTATCATCCTGGCGATCGCCGGGGCTGCGGTCTTCTTCGTCCGCAAGGTCATTCTGGGGCGGTCCTGCTCATGCGGCCGCGAGGATTGCACGCACAAACCGGTAAAAAAAGCGCCCTGAGCCTGCACCCGCGCGCGCGCATGCCGAACGGAGCTTGTCGGCATCGACGCAAAGAGACAGCGGGCGGAGGCGCCCTCGGGTGCGCAAAATACACAAAAAAGTCTTGACGCGGCACCGGCAAGCGGACATGTTCCCATGCAATAGGGAGCCGCGTCATGAACGCCGTTTCACCATTGGAAGAAATCTTCACGGCGGCGCGCATTCCGGCGGGGAGCCCGGAACGCGGCGCCTTGGCCGCGGGACTGCGTGCCGCCCTGAAATGCGCCGGAGTAAAGGCCGTCGTAGACTACCTATCCGAAAGCTTTACAGATTACCTGACCGCGACGATTGACGAAAAAATCTCGGCCCAGGTAAACGCCGTTCTGCACCACCCGGACTTTCTCGCGCTGGAAGCCCTGTGGCGCGGCCTGCGTTTTCTCACCGACCGCATTGATTTCACCCAGAACATCATTCTGGAATACCTCAACATCTCCAAGGAAGACCTGCTGAACGACTTTCACGATTCCCCTGAGATCGTGAAATCCGGCCTGTACCGGCTCATCTACACGTCGGAATTCGGCCAGTTCGGGGGCCGTCCCGTAGGCGCCGTCATTGCCGGCTACACCCTCGGACCGGGTCCGCAGGACGTCCAGTTGATGCAGTATGTCTCGGCCGTTGCCTGCCTGTCCCACGCGCCGTTCTTCGCCGCGGCCGGCATGGAGTTCTTCGGCGTGGACGCGTGGGCGCGTTTTCCGGATCTGGCGGATGTGAAAAGCATTTTCGACATGCCCCGCTTTGAACGCTGGAACGCGTTCAGGGAAACCGAAAACGCCCGCTACCTTGGCCTCACCCTACCCGGCTTTCTGTTGCGCCTGCCCTATGACGGCGAAAACGCCGCCGGCGCTTCGTCGTTCAATTTTATTGAGCAACCGGAGAGCGAGGACGATTTCTGCTGGGGGAACACGGCCTTTGCCGTGGCGGTGTGTCTGGCGGACAGCTTTGCCAGGTACCGCTGGTGCGTGAACATCATCGGCCCGGACGGGGGCGGCGCCGTGCAGAATCTTCCCTGTTGCCGCTATCAGGCCATGGGCGGCATACAAAACAAAATCCCGACGCGGGCCGTCATTTCCGAACATCGGGAGTTCGAAGTGGCCGAACTGGGGTTCATCGCCCTGGCCCCCGGCAGGACCCCCCACGAAGCCGTATTTTATTCGGCCGATTCGGCATTGAAGCCGAAGCCCTTTCCCAAAACCCCCGAAGGCTTCACGGCGGAAATAAGTTTCAGGCTTTCCACGCAGTTCCCCTACATGATGATTATGAACAGGCTCGCGCACTATATCAAGGTCCTGCAACGCGAAAGCATCGGCGCCTGGAAAGGGCGGGAGGAAATTTCCCGCGAGCTGAACAAGTGGATAAGCGGCTATGTCACGGAAATGGACACGCCCGACGCCCTGACCCGCAGCAGGCGGCCCCTGCGTGCGGCCAGGGTCGAAGTGAAGGAAATACCGGGATCTGCCGGCTGGTATGATGTCACCATCCTTGCCCGACCACACTTCAAGTACATGGGCGTCAGCTTTACGCTTTCCCTGGAAGGGAGGCTGGACAGAAACGAGCCGGTCGAACCGGTTGTTTACGCCGGCAGCAAGTCCGACATGCAGACCGCGGCGCCTGTTGCAGCATCCGGCACACAGGCCGCAAGCAGCGGCACGCAAATTGCATCCACATTTGCGCCGGCGGGAGCGCATGTCGCGCCCCCCGGCGTGTCGCCCGGCATACAGGCTGAGCCCCCGGTTGCGGCGCCGGTCGCGCCGGCCGCGACCTCGGGATAACCGGCGAAGGCAGTACGGCAACTATGGTCTTCTTTTATTCGCGCAAACTGCAAATCGTCATGCTCTCTCTCTGGTGCGCGGGCATGGCTGCGATGTACACGACCGTCACGGGCGGGGGTCCGGACTTTTTTACTGCGGGCAAGAACGGGGCGCACGTCGAAAATGCCGCGGCCAGTATCGGCACAATACCGGAACCGTCCCGGCCCGCGCCGCCGCCTGTTCCCGTGACACCGGCGCCGCCTCCGCTGCCTCACCCTGAAGACAACTACGTCATCCGGGAAGGAGATACGGTGATCAAGATAGCCGCGCGCCGCGGTCTGGACCCGAGAAGCATCATAGAACGCAACCGGCTGAGCGATCCCGATTTGCTCCGGCCGGGCGACACCCTGATCCTCCCCGCGCCCGGCGACGCGCGGGCGTCGGACAAGGTCCGGCATGCTCCGCACGGCAGGCCTGACCACGCCGGCCACGGACAGAACGCGCACGGCGCACGGCACGAGACGCCGCCTTAGATGTCTCAGCGGCGGGATACGCTCCGCAACGCAGCAGGCCGGCCCGTTGCACGCGGCTTTCCCTGCCCCCCGGCCTGATACTTGCCGTACAGGTCCAGCACGCGCGCCACATAGTCGCGCGTTTCGGGATAAGGAGGTATGCCGCCGTATTTGAGGACGGCCGCAGGACCTGCATTGTACGCGGCAAGGGCGAGGTCCGTGCGCGCAAAGGTCTGCAGCAGGGAGGCCAGGTAGCGCGCGCCCGCATCTATGTTGGCCTCGGGATCGAAAAAATCGACCAGGCCGAGTTCCCTGCCCGTTTCCGGCATGATCTGCATGGCGCCGAGCGCGCCCTTGGGAGATACGGCGCGGGGGTTGAAATTGGACTCGACCTGGAGTATGGCTGTAAGCAATGCTTCCGATACACCATACTTGCCGCCCGCAAAACGTACGGCATTTCCCCAGTCCGGCATTCGGCGGTCGGGAAAGGGACCGGCGGAGGAACGGAGCGGGGCACGCGCCGCTTGCCCGCCGAAAGATACGTAAGGAAACGGGACTCGCGCCGCTGTTGCGGGAACATGAACAAAACCGCGCACAAGCATAGGCTGCGGCACTTCCCCGCCTTCATGATAGCGGCGCAACTGTTCAACTCCCTGCCGCCATGCAGAGGTGCGGTACAGAGGAGTATCCCCGATCCGCTTTTCCGCCCCCGCGGCCGGGCAGAGAACGCCTCCCGAAAGCAACATCGGACAGGCGATACAGGCAATACGAAAAAAGAATACAATACACCGCGTACACAGCATCATTTATGGGAACCTATACAAAACTCCGCACCCTGTCCACCACGCCGCCTGTGCGGGCCGCAACAGGGTCAACATTCGTCCTCCCCGCGGCGGTGCGGGCCGCAACGAGGTTGCCGCTCGTTCTCCTCGCGGTAATGCTTGTTCTCGCGGGCCTCCAGGGTTGCGGGGGCGGTTCCGCGCAGCCGCCGCGTCCGAGCGCCGAATCGGAAGACCCCGACAACGTGCTCTGGGGCTTTGCCGACAAGGCCGTGCGCCTGGAACTGAGCGCCTCCAAAGATTTGAACGCCTACGAAGGCAAAGCGCACAGCCTGTTGATCTGCGTCTATCAACTCGACAAGCGTGATGCCTTCGATCCTCTCGCGGGCACGCAGGACGGTCTTCAAACCCTCCTGCAATGCGCCCCCTTCGACAAAAGCGTCAAGTCCTCCGTCCGCATCTTTCTCCAACCGGGCGAAAACGCCGTCCACTCCCTGGACAGGGCCGAAGGAGCGCAGTTTGTCGGTATCGCCTGCGGTTTCTATGAATCCACGCCGGCACAGTCCGTCAGGCTCCGGCAGCTTCAGCCAAAGCAGACGGAAAGCGGACACCTGTTCTGGAAATCCACAATTTACAGCGCCGGGACGCTTGACCTCTCCCTGCATCTCAGCGCGAACGCCGTTGCTGAAAAAGACGCCGGACAACAGGATTCCGACGGCAAAAAAACGCAGGGCAAAAAAGGGGACGGCAAAGGCGCGGGAAGCGGCGGGAACGCAAACAAAATGCCCGATGTCAAGAGCCCGGACCCCGGCACGCCCGACGACAAAGGCGCGGGAAGCGGCGGGAGCGGGAGCAAGGTGCCCGGTGTCGAGAGCCCCGGCATCGGCCCCGGAGGGAACGACAACAAAAGGTCCGACGGCAGGGGAATTACAGGCGTCCAGACGAAAAACGCGACATTGGACGGCGGGAACGCGGTCGACGTTGAAACGGCAGGCACGGAGTCCGGCGGCAAGGGCGCGGTAAGCGGCGGGGCAAACGCAGGGACGGAAAGCACATGAACGGTTACAGGCCGGTCTTCTGGAGCCGGGGACTTTTTTTGCATCCCCAGCATTTTCAGGCCGCCGATGCGGAAATGCAGCGCCGCACGGAGCTTCTGCGCCTTTACGGGCTGCCTTTTTTCCGAGGCGTGGGCCTTCTGAAGTGGCGCGGCGGAATCACAGGGCATTCTTTGGATATTGAACAGCTTGAGGCGATATTTCCCAGCGGGGCCGCGGTCAGCGTCCCCTTCGACGCCGCCGTCGCCCCGCTGGCCGTGACCGCGGACTGGCCGGAACCCGACAAGCCGGGCATCCTGTACCTGGGCCTTGCCCTTGAAGACGCGGCCGGCAACAACGCCGAGCAGGAAGGAGGCGCCGGAGGCAAGCGCTTTGTGTACACGGAAACCCCGGAACGTCTGCCGGACCTCTACGGGTCCGCGCCGCCCGCGCCGGTGCAACTCCTGCGTTACGCCCCCGTGCTCATCCGCGATGTCGACAGCGAACGCTATCCGAATTTCGAACTGCTCCCCATAGCCTTGGTGCGGCGCGCCGGAGAACAGGTCGAGCTTGACCCGCACTTCACTCCCCCCGTGTTCCGCCTTGAAGCAAGCCGCTACCTGTCCTCGCTGGTGCAGGAAGTGCAGGATACCGCCCTGTCCTGCGCCGGACGGTTGGCAGGCTATAAAAATACCGAGGGAAGCGAAGGCGCGGACATGCCGTTCCTAATCAACTTCACCGTGCTCAACATCTTGAACCGCAATATTCCCCTGCTCGGCCACCTGCGCTCCGCGCCGGACATTCACCCCTGGCACGTTTACGGCGCCCTGCGCGTCCTGCTCGGGGAACTCTCCGCCTTCTACGACGACATCGACTGCCTCGGGCGCCGTTCCACCTCGGACGACACCCTGCCGAACTACACCCATGACAATCCGGGAGCCTGTTTCGAAGCGCTCTGCGCCCTGCTGCAGCAACTGCTGGCCGGACTCGGCCTCAGCGCCTCCAAGACCCTGGACCTGCTTCCGGCCCCACCCTATTTCTCGGCGACCCTGCCGGACGACTTTATTTCCTCCGCCTCACGGTACCGGCTGATGGTCCGCGCCGCGCAATTCAGCCGGAGCGATGCGGAGAACTTCCCGCGCTACGCCAAACTTGGAACGAGTGACCGCCTGAACACCATCATCGCCAAAGCCGTTTCCGGCGTGCCCCTCACGATGATGCGCTCCGCCCCTCCAGGTTTTGCGAAACGTGCCGATACGACGTGGTATACGGTAGACTCCGCTCACCCTCTGTGGCAAACCATAGTCACGCAGAAAAAGATAAGCCTGTTCTGGGAAGGAGCTCCGGCCGACGCCCAGGTAAAACTCGCGGCGATCGGACGATAACTTATGCCCCGGACCGACCGGTACAATGAAGCCGTGACAACCCTCGTGCCCGCAATCTGCGCCGAAGATGCCGGCATCCGGATAAAACCCGCGGCAATCGGACGATAGCCTATGCCCCGGACCGACTGGTTCAATGAAGCCATGATAACCGCCATGCTCGCGGCCGGCGCAGAAGGCGCCGATACCGGCGCGCGCGACGCGCAGGGTCCGGCCTTGACGGAAGGCAGACCCTTCACGCCGGCGGCGGGGGGCGCGCGCGACGTGCCGGGCGCCGCGCCGGACGATGCCGTAACGCTGACGCAGGCGCCGAATCTCAGGGCGCATCTGCTCTCCCTGCTGGACGAAGCCCGCCGGCTCGCCGTCATGGACGGCTTTCCCCCGGAGTACGCGGAAACGGCGGATTTCGCAGTCTGCGCCTTTATCGACGAAACGCTGCTGTCCTCGGACTGGAGCGGGCGCACCGCGTGGATGACCAAGCCCCTGCAGCTTGAGCGCCACGACACGGGCACGGCCGGCGAGGACTTCTACCGCCTTCTGGACGATCTTCTGAAAAAGGCCGGCAACGGGAGCGCGCCCGGCCTTCCCGCCTCCGGTACGCTTCCCGGCCTTCCCGCCTCCGGCACGCTTCCGGGCCTTACCGCCTCCGGTACGCTTCCGGGCCTTCCCTCCTCCGGCACGCTTCCGGGCCTTACCCGGAGTACAGCGCAGGGAGGCGCGGCTGCCCCGCCGGCATCCTCACCGGCTACCGGCGTGCGGGAACGCGGCACAGCGGATCAGGCTCCGGAGCAGCTTTTGGAAATTTTCGCCCTCTGCCTGGCCCAGGGGTTCACGGGCATGTACTTTCACGACCCGGACACTGTCCGCTCCTATCTGCGCAAAATCGGGCAACTTGCTCCTTCCGTGGGCACAGGCGCGCCCTCGGGGGACAAAGCCCTTTTTTCCCCAGCCGGCGCCGCGCCGCGCGCGTCTTCTTCCCTGCTGCTGCGCTTCGACCTGCTTGACTGGCTGCTCTGGCTTACGCCGCTCGGCATCACGGCCGCAATCTATTATCTCTGCGGCAGCCGCCTCGACGACATGCTGGCCGGACTTTTACAGCGGAGCACCTTGCCGTGAAAGGGTTTCTCAACGCGTTCCTGCGACTCCTGCTCCTGGTGCTCCTGCTTGGCGTTCTCTGCGCGGGCCTTTTTCTCGCATGCCGCTTTTTCGGTCTCCCGACGACGACAAGCGCCGTCATCTGCGCCTTGCCTGCCGTCCTGCTGCTTGCCGTCCTGCTTATCTACAGGCTTGTCGTGCGCAGGCACCGCAACCGGCAACTGCGGCGCATCGTAACCCTGGACCCCGGCCTTGCGGACAATACTCCGCAGGAGCGCAAGCTGCTTGAAAACCGCTGGGCGCGTGCCGTTTCCATCCTGCGCACCTCGTACCTGGGCCGTTTCGGCAACCCTCTGTATGCCCTGCCCTGGTATATGGTCATGGGCAAAAGCGGCTCCGGCAAAACTTCGGCCATCAACCGTTGCGGCCTCAACGCCATGCTGACCGACGTAAGCCCGCAGCAGGAACGCGCCGGGACCCGCAACTGCGACTGGTTTTTTTTCCGTGAAACAGTCGTGCTGGACACGGCCGGACGCTACGCGGTACCGCAGAATGAAGGCGCCGACGATGCGGAATGGCGGGAATTTTTGCTGCAACTGGCCAAGTACCGCCGCCGCGAACCCCTGAACGGCCTGATCGTCACCGTCGCCGCCGACACCCTGAGCGGGGACGGGGGCCAACTCCCGGGCGACGCCCGCTGCCTGCGCCGCCGCCTGGATGAAGTCATGCGCATCCTGGGCGCGAAGTTCCCCGTCTACCTCATGGTCACCAAGATCGACCTGCCCGCGGGCATGGACCGCGTACTGGAGGACTTGCCCCCGGAGATCAAGGAGCAGTGCGCGGGCCGCATCATCCAATCACCCGACAGAAAAGAGCTTGTCCCGGTGTCCGTGCAGATAGAACGGGCATGGCAGGATATCCTCGATCATTTCCGGCGTTACTGCCTGTACCGGGAAAACCGGGGACAGACCCCCGAGGCGCAGCGCATCCTGGCCTGGGAAGAACTGAAAGCCATGACCCCGGCCCTGCAAGCCTTTGCCGGGGAGCTTTTTGCCGAAAACCCTTACCAGGAGACACCCTTTCTGCGGGGCATCTTCTTTTCCAGCGCCCTGCGCCGGGACGGGGGAAAACACAGCGCGGCCTTTCCCCGGCTGGATACCCTGCTGCGCCGCCCTCGGCGCACGCCGGAAAACGTCCGGGGGATGTTTCTCCGCGACTTTTTCGCCAAGGTACTCCCCGCCGACCGCAACCTGTACCGGCCCATAGCGGAATACCTGCGCTGGCGTTCATCCGTGCGCCTGATCGCCTATGCCCTGATGCTCATCGTACCCTTCGGGATAAGTTCCCTGACGCTCCTCTCCTTTCAGCACAACGAAAAGGTCATGCAGGCGATCGTACCGCCGCAACGACCGGCCCCCGGCGCGGACACGGCAACGCGCCTGTTGGCCTATGAGCAACGTTACCGTGATGCCGCGCGCATGGAGAGGGAAACGGCAGAGCAGACTCTGCCTTCCATGGGCTTCAACCATGCCGAAGAAGCCGCGGCCGCGTTCAACCGCGCCGTCAACGCCTCGTTTGAGCAGGATATTTTGCACACCGCCGACACGATCATGGAAGAACGGCTCGGCAGGATCACCCCGGACACGCCCGACGACGAGGTCTTTACGCTGGCCGCCGACCTCATCTGGCGTTTCGACACGGCAAACGGCGTGCTGCATGGAAAAAGCCTGGAGGAACTGCTGGCCATCCCCGCCATGCCGCAAGGCATACTCAGTTCCCTGGGCGTGGACAAGATACCCATGCTGCCCCCCGCCGTCGCGTATATAATGGCCGTGCGCTACCACACTACAACGGACAGGGAGGCGCTGCGGCAATCCCTGCGCTCCATGCGCGCCTCCCTGGCCCGTCTGCCCAAGCTCAAACCCAATTCCCTGCAATGGATTGCCCGACGGGCAGGCAGCCTGTCCATGCTCCCCTACCTGCAGGCAGGCGTATTCCGGCCCGACAACGCGCAGGCTCTGGATGCCGTGCGCCTCGAACCGGCGTATACGAGCAAGGGATTCAAAACTACGCTGGACTACCTGGACAACCTGACCCTCATCGTCAACAACGAGGACCTGCGACCCGACGCCGAGGATTTCCTGCGCCGGTACGCGAACAGCTACGTCGAAGCCTGGCGCGTCTTCATCGGTGACTTTGTCCGAACTATGCTTGAGCTTGCGGCAAGCAACCGCAAAGGCGCCGACATGACCCTGATGAGTTCGGACGAGAATCCCTTTTTTGCCGCTGCGTTGCGTGCTGATGAAGAATTGGCGCCGGTCCGCCCGTATCTGGATCCGCCTCCCCCCTGGGTCGAAGATCTGAACATATTGGCGGAAGCCCTGCGCATGGAAAACGCGGCAAAGCAGGAACAGCGGCAACCCAGCGTGGCTGAGCGGGTACGGCTTGCCGCGCAGAACTTCTACGGCGAATTCGATGCGCACCTGAGTACGGAGGACGGCAAGCGCCGCGCCCGCGCAGGTTCCCTGGTGAAGGACCTCGACGAGTACCTGAAAGCGTTGCGCGAGCTTGTGCGTTATACTGTTCAGGACGACACGGCTTTCGTGGCGGTGCAGGATGCCATGCCGGACGAAAAAAACAAAAACGCTCCGACTGCCGCCGTCAACTCGGCCAAAACGGCTGCCCTGGCCTTGATGAACAGCATCAGCCCGGCACAGTTCGAGAGTTCCCCGGTACTTGTACTCGGCAACGGTCCGTTGAACTATTTTACGGCCGCGCTGGTAAACGCCGCCGCCTGCCGCATCCAGGCACTGTGGGAAGGCACCGTTCTTGCCAAGGCCGGCGCGGTCTCGCCCGCGCAACTGCAACAGACCCTGTTCGCGGAGCAGGGCGGACTGGCCCGCGACTTTGCCGACAAGACCCTGGCCTACTTCCTGGAGCCGACCATACACGGCTATACATCCCAGGCAGTGAACGGCGTGTCCGTGCCTTTTACCCCGGAATTCCTGCAATTTCTCAATGCGGGAACTCTGGGGTACCGGCCCATGCCCCAGGAATACGCGATAACGGTGGACGCCGTCCCTGTCGACGTCAACGACGACGCCCTGGAAAAACCCTATGCCTCGATCCTGTCCCTGAGTTGCGCGCGGGACAGGCAGGAACTGGTCAACTACAACAGCCCGGCTTCACGACGATTCACCTGGCAGCGCGACGGTTGCGGCGATACCAGGCTGTCCGTTGCCTTCAAATCGCTGACCTTGGATGTGCTTTATGCGGGCGAGAGCGGCTTTGTCAGCTTTCTCAACGACTTCCAGTACGGCTCAAAAACTTTTACTCCGCATGACTTTCCGGACCGGGAAGCGGTTCTGAAAAAACTCGGCGTAACGGAAATCACCCTGCGCTACAAACTGTCCGGCGCCGATGCCGTATTGCGCGGCGCGAGCTATACGCCGGGCACCCTGCCCTTTGTCGCCGCCGAGTGCCGCAGGTGACGCCGTGCAGGATCCTACACTGCCCGCACGGTTTTATACCTTGGAAAAAGTGAAAGGTGAGGTGGCGCCGTGCAGGACCTGACTCTGCTCGAACGGGTTTATGCCATGGAAAAAGGCGACGCGCAGTTCGGGACGCACAGCACCGAGCGCCTGTACCGCTCGCTGATCCGCCACCTGCGCTCGTTGCTCAACACGCGCAGGGGAAGCGTGCCCGTTGCCCCGGACTACGGCATCGCGGATATGACGGATTTGGGCAGCAAGTTCACCGAAGAAAGCGTGGATGACCTGAAAGCGGACCTTGAGCGACTTGTGGAACGCTATGAGCCCAGGCTGCACGACGTCAAGGCCCGATACACCCCCAAGCCCGACATGCCCCTGGCGGCGGTCTTCAGCCTTGAAGCCTCCGTCAGGACGGAACACGGGATTGTGCCCCTGCGCTTTCAGACCATCCTCGACGCTGCGGGCACCGTGCGGCTCAAGGGCGAAGAAGACTCCGGAGACTTTGCGCCGTGGTGACGACGCGCTATTACCAACGCGAACTGGAGTACCTGCGCGTACTTGCGGCAGAATTCGCCCGCGCGCACCCGGCCGTGGCCCCGTTGCTCTCCGGCCCCTCGTCGGACCCGGATGTGGAGCGCCTGCTGGAAGGCACGGCCTATCTGGCCGGGCAAATGATGCGGAAGTTGGACGAAGGCTATGACAGCATCGCCGAAAACCTGTGCTCCCTGGTCTTGCCCCAACTGCTGCGCGACATCCCGAGTTGCACGGTGACGGTATTCAGACCCAAGGTCGCCCTGTCCGAAATCCTCGTCCTGCCCAAGGGGACCCGCACGGCATCCGTCGAAATCGACGGGGTATCCTGCATATTCAGCACCGCCTATCCGGTGGAATTGGCCCCCCTGCTCCTCGCGGGGGTAAAAACGGAAAGCAGCCCCGGCAAACAGGCCGGGTTGCGTTTCGATTTCACGATGACCTTCCCGCCCGCCCTGCGCGACATACGCAGGCTGCGCCTGTTTCTGCGCGGGCAGCGCGTCGATGCCGTCCGGCGCCTGTATTTTCTGGTCCGGAATACGGAACGCGTCATCCTCGAGATCGGCGGCAACCGGCGGTCTCTGCCCGGGAGCGCGCTGTCTCCGGTGGGCTTTGCCCCGGAAGACGCGCTGATTCCTTACCCGGCCACGGCTTGGCCGGGCTACAGACTTTTGCAGGAATACTATATTTTTCCGGAAAAATTCTTTTTTCTGGACATAGCTCTGCCGGATTCCGGGACGGACGACAAGGGGGCGCCCGCTTTTTCCTGCACCCTGGAGTTCAAAAGGCCCCTGCCGGACGACATCCCGTCCTTCGCCCTCGACGATTTCGCGCTGTTCGCAACCCCTGCCGTCAATCTTTTCCCGTACGAAACAACCCCCGTCAAGGCGGACTACAGGCAGGAAAGTTACCCCATACGCGCCAACAGCTCCAAAAGCGGCGCATACGTACCTTACCAGATCACGGAGGTCAGGGGCATCGACCCCGACGCCCCCGACAAGGAGCGCGCCTGCCTTCCCCTGCTCGCGGCGGTACGGGATCGGACCGCCCCTTCCTACATGACCGTCTATGAAAAAACGGAAACGGGCGGCAGGGAAATGCGCCTCGCTCTGGTCCCGCCGCACGGAAGCCCCGTGCCCGCGCCGGAAATGTTTTCCATGCGTGTGCTGTACAGCAACGGCGAACTCCCCGGCCGACTGAACATCGGCGACATCCGTGAGGCGCTTTCCACATCGCCCGGCCTTGCCGGCTTCACCAACCTCATCCCGCCCACAAAACCCGCGCCCGCCCCCGCCGAAGGGAATGTGCTGTGGTCCCTGCTCGCGCACCTGCAACTCAACTATCTGCCCCTGGCCGATGCGCAAACCGCACGCGCCCTGCTCTCCGCCTATCTGCCGGGAAAAACCGATACCCTGTACTCCGGCGCAAACGCCAAGCGCATCGACTCCATACTCTCGCTGGACGTGCAGCAGACGGATTACCTCTGGAAAGGGCGCCCCGTGCGCGGCTCGGACATCCTCATCACCCTGGATGAGGCCGGCTTCAGCAATATCGGCGACATGCACCTGTTCGGCACGGTGCTGGCCGCCTTTCTGCATGAATATTCCCCCATCAACAGTTTTGTGCGGGTCACTGCCGTGGACTCGCACAACAAATACAAGTTTCAATGGCTGAAACACCGGGAGATGCACGCCCCAAAGTAAGCGGCTGTGCCGCGACATGCGCCTGTCCGGCACGGCGCCGGCCTTCTTTACGCATGGACATTCGACAGTCTACAGGGTTGTGCAGGTTACCGCGGCGGCCCCGCGCAACAACCGCAGGTTTCAATGGCTGAAACACCGACAGATGCGCTCCCCGCGGTAATCGGGGATATGGTCCGCAACCCGCGCAAGTTCGCCTTTATCCAGATTGTGCGCCTTTTGCACATGTGGATGGGGAAAGGCAGCTACAGTGAGTGGAGGAACATCCTGCGCACGCGCCTGCGCTTCCGCGCCTCGCTTTCCCTGGGTTTCGCGGTGACGGACGTGGACGATCTGGAGCTTGCGCTCACTCAGGATCCGCAGGACACCTGTCCTTTCACCTCGGCCCGCATTACCGCTTCCTTTCTCGGCCTGTACGGTCCCACCTCGCCGCTGCCGACCTTTTACACGGAACGCCTTCTGGAGGAGCAGGCGGAAGACTGTTCGGTCACGCGCGACTTTCTGGACATCTGCAACAATGTGTTCTTTCAGATATACGTCCGCCTCGCCGCGCTCATGTCGCCGCTGTACAGCGCCTTGAGCGCGGACAACTCTACTGCCGTGCACATGCTTATGTCCCTGGCCTGCTTCGGCAACACGAGCCTGCGCGCGCGCCTGCAGGACGAGCAGACCTTCCTGCGCTACGCGGGCTTTTTTGCCCAGTCTGTCCGCTCCGCTTCGGGTCTGGGTGCCGTGCTCACGGATGCCGCGGGCTGCATTGCGCGCATTCACTGCAATGTGGAACGCCTTGCGACGGTGCCTGAGGAACAACGCCTGCGACTCGGGGAAGCTTCCTGCCGGCTCGGCGAGGACGCCGTGCTCGGCTTTGCCGTGCCTTGCCGTGAAGGTAAGATCATTATAGAGTTGGAAGGTCTTGTCGCTGAGACGCTGCATTCCCTTGTGCCCGGCACCCGTCTGTCCGGGTTGTTGCACGGGCTTGTCGTCAATTATTGCCGGGAACCCCTGGAATACGAAACGCTGTTGCGCATGGCTCCCGGCGCGGCGTTGCCGGCTCGGCTCGGCGGCGATGCCGCCGGCGCCTGGGCCACGCTCGGCCACGATGTTTGGACGGGTTGGGGCGGCGATGAAGCGGCGGCCCTGCCCCGCGCAAACGCCTTGTTCACCGCGGGTTTCGCCCCGGCGGAGCAGCCGGCAAAAATGCGGGGACGCAGTTTTGCTTTGTAAATTGGAGAGTACGGTACTCCTCGCCTGCTTGGAAGACGAGACACGGGTCTTTCTTGCCGTGCTGTTCCGCGCAGAGGAAGCCCGCATCAGCATGCCCGAACGCAGCACCCTGGAATGCGCCGGCAGCCTGACCCTGCGTTGCGCGGAAGGCCTCGACCTGCAAAGCGGGCGAAGCATGCGCCGGCACACGGAAGAACTCGGCGTGACGGCAAAAAATTGCGAGCTGCGCGCCCTTTCCGTCAAAAGTATTGCAAACTCCATTGACATCTGCTGCAGCACGCTGTACAGCATCGCAAAGCCCGCACTGTCCGTATTCGCTTCCCTTACGCAATGTCTCGGCACGTCCAGACGCATGGTGGAAGGCGAAGATGAAACACGGACCGGAAGTTCTACATTGCTTGCGGAAGACACCGTCACGGTGATGAGCAAAAACAAGCTCACACCGGCGGAGGAAACAGCCCGCACCGATGCAAAGCTGATTCAACTCGGCTGACGATCCTGCGGTAAAAAGTTTACTTTTTAACGCATATATCAGTAAAAAGGCGGTGTGTAACGTTTATGCCGAGTTAGGTGCGTGCATTGCCCCGAGCCGGGCCGCTGTGCTCACCCTGAGCTGAGGCGCGGACGGATTGACGTCCGGCAACGTCGGGCAAACCTTTCCGCTGACTCTCTCCCTTCAGACAGGGGGCAATCCGCCCGGCACTTATCAGCCGAGGCGGAGCCGGGTGGGGATTGAAACAAACACCCTGTAACCGCGAGGAAAAGTTCATGGCAACAGAAGGTTCGGTGGCGCCCAAAGAGCGCGTCAACATTGTGTACAAGCCGGCTACCGGTGACGCCCGGGCAGAGGTGGAACTGCCCTTCAAGGTCATGGTGCTTGGAGATTTCACCAACAAGCCCGATGACCGGCCCGTGGAAGACCGCACCCCCGTATCCGTGGACAAGGACAACTTCGACGGCGTGCTGAAAGCGCAGAATGTCGGATTGGAAATCAATGTGGACAACAAGCTGACGGACGAAAAAGACGTCAGTATGCCGGTAAAGCTTTCTTTCCAAAGCATGAAGGACTTCGAGCCGGACGCCGTGGCAGCCCAGGTGCCGGAACTCGCTCAACTGCTCAAGCTGCGCGAATCCCTGAAGGCCCTCAAGGGCCCCTTGTCCAATATCCCCGATTTCCGCAAGAAAGTGCAGGAAGTGGTCAAGGACGACGCGGCAAGGGCGCAACTGCTCAGCGCGCTGGGTCTTGACGAACAGGCCGGCGACGTTCATAAGTAAAGATAGCTGAACCGCCGGGAAATAAACAACAAACACCGGAGACTGTGCCGATGTCCCAGGAACAGGCGGAAAACACGCAAAGCGCCGCAACGGCTCCCAATCTTCTGGACGAAATCATAGAAGCTTCCAGACTCAAGCCGGACGACGTGGGTTATTCGGCCACGCGCGCGGGTTTGCAGGCTTTGCTGAAAGAAATCGTCGTCGTCAAGCCGGAAGCCAAGATTTCTCCCAATCTTGTGGACGACATGATAGCCGAGCTGGATAAAAAAATCTCTCTTCAGGTCAACGCGATCATGCACAACGAGGACTTCCGCAAGGTGGAATCCTCGTGGCGGTCGCTGAAATACCTGGTGGACAAGACGGACTTCCGGCAAAACAACAAGGTCGAAATGCTGAACGTCTCCAAGGACGACCTGCTCGCCGACTTCGAGGACGCCCCCGAAGTGGTGAAATCCGGCCTGTACAAGCATCTGTACACGGCGGAATACGGACAGTTCGGCGGCCAGCCCGTGGGTACCATCGTGGCGAACTACGACTTCGGTCCCGGCCCGCAGGACATCAAGCTCCTGCAGTACGCCGCATCGGTGAGCACCATGGCCCACGCACCCTTCATAGCAGCCGCGGGCAAGAACTTCTTCGGCCTCGACTCCTGGGAGGGCCTGCCGAATCTGAAAGACCTGCACAGTATTTTTGAAGGCCCGCTTTACGCCAAGTGGCGTTCCTTCCGGGAATCCGAGGACGCGCGGTCCGTGGGCCTTACCCTGCCTAAATTCCTGTTGCGCCTGCCCTACGGCGAAGACACCGTGCCGGCCAAAAGCTTCAATTTCACCGAAGACGCGGGCAAAACGGACGATTTCTGCTGGGGCAACGCCGCCTTCGCCTTGGCCGCCCGCATAACGGACTCCTTCGCCAAGTACCGCTGGTGCGCCAACATCATCGGCCCTCAAGGCGGCGGCGCCGTGGAGGACCTGCCCCTGTACCACTTTGAAGCCATGGGCCAGACCCAGACCAAAATACCGACGCAGGTGCTGATTTCCGAACGCCGCGAATACGAACTGTCCGAAGAGGGCTTCATCGCCCTGACCATGCGCAAAGGCTCGGATAACGCGGCGTTTTTCGCCGCCAATTCCTGTCAGGCCGCAAAGGTGTTCCCCAACACTCCCGAGGGTAAAGAGGCCCAAACCAATTACCGTCTCTCCACGGAACTGCCCTATATGATGATCATGAACCGTCTGGCCCACTACATCAAGGTCATTCAGCGCGAGAACATCGGCTCGTGGAAGGAACGCGCCGACCTCGAAAGAGAACTGAACAAGTGGCTCAGCCAGTATGTGACCGAAATGGACAACCCCGATCCGGTCACGCGCAGCAAACGTCCCCTGCGCATGGCTCAGATAGAAGTTAACGACGTAGCGGGAGAACCCGGCTGGTATTCTGTAACTCTGAAAGCCCGCCCTCATTTCAAATATATGGGGTCGTACTTTACCTTGTCGTTGGTCGGTAAACTCGACAAGGAATAATTGCTTATCAACATTAAAATGTACAAGGAGATGTACAATGGCATTAACAGCTTACCTCAAAGTTGAAGGCAAAAGCCAGGGCGAGATCAAGGGTGATAGCCCGCAGAGTGGGGACAAAAAAGACAGGATAATGGTCTACAGTATCGACCATAATGTCGAGATCCCAAAAGATACCCATACCGGACTGCCGACGGGACAGCGCATTCACCATCCTTTCCTCGTCACCAAGCACAAGGATCAGGCCAGCCCCAAACTCGCCAAGGCATGCTGCACCGGTGAACAGTTGACCGTGACCCTCGACCAATACCGTATCAAGCCGGACGGCACGGAACAAAAATACTTCACCATCAAGCTTGATGAAGCAATTGTGGTGAACTTGAGGGAATACACCCCCTTGACCTTCCTGGCGGACAATAAACCTTACAGTGATATGGAAGAAGTTTCCTTTACCTATTCCAAGATCACCTGGACTTACAACGACGGCAATATCGAATACACAGACAACTGGAAGGCGTGACGCCGTCCGGCAGTCCGCGCACACCAGGGAAAAAACGGGGAGTACGACTCCCCTTTTTTACGGAGGGGTGAAGCCATGATCGGCGTAGACGTCAAGAGACTGCTTGAGAAATGCAATTCTTTCTGCACCCGCGCATTGTACGATGCGGCCGGACTGGCCGTGGGGAGAACACATTATGAAGTCGCGGCCGAGCATTTTCTGCTCAAATGCCTGGAGAACAAGGATGCGGATAGTGCTTTGCTGATCGGGCACTACGGAGTGGACCGCGCGACGTCAATCCAAAACTTCACCCGTTCGCTGGACGCTTTCAAGAGCGGCAATTCCGCCCGTCCGGGCTTTTCCCCCTTGCTGATCGAGCTTCTGGAAACGGCCTGGCTCATTGCTTCGGTGGACCTGAAGCAGGCAGGCATCCGTTCCGGGGCTGCGCTGCTTGCCTATGCCGGGCGGCCCGGCTATTACGCGCAGAGCGCGCAGGCGCCGGCCTTTGCGGAAATCAACCGCGACGAGGCGAGGCGCAACTTTTTCATGCTCACCGGGGACTCCTGCGAAAACGCGCCGGACGCCCCGGATACGACAGGTGACGAGTCCGGCGGGGTTGCGGCGGCCGGCGGCGCGGCCCAGGGCTTTGTGGCCCGATACTGCGAGGATTTCACGGCCAAGGCGCGCGCGGGCAAGATCGACACCGTTTTCGGGCGCGATGCGGAACTGCGCAATATTTTGACCATTCTCGCGCGGCGGCGCAAGAACAACCCCATTCTCGTGGGCGAGCCGGGCGTCGGCAAAACCGCCGTGATTGAAGGTCTGGCCAAGCGCATCGTGGAAGGGGACGTGCCGCCGAGTCTGCTCGGCGTTTCCCTGCAAGCTCTGGACATGGGACTTCTGGAGGCCGGCGCGGGCATGAAGGGCGAATTTGAGCGCCGACTAAAGGGCGTGATTGACGAAATCAAGGGCAGCGTCAAACCGATCATCCTGTTTATCGACGAAGCGCACATGCTTGTGGGCGCCGGCGGTCAGGCAGGCGGTTCGGACGCTGCCAACCTGCTCAAGCCCGCTCTGGCGCGCGGCGAACTGCGCACCTGCGCAGCTACTACCTGGAAGGAATACAAAAAATATTTCGAAAAAGATCCCGCCCTTGCGCGCCGTTTCCAACTCGTCGACATCGAGGAGCCGGACCTTCGCTCTTCAGCACTGATTTTGCGCGGCCTGCGCGCCGGCTATGAAAACGCGCATTCAGTGCTTATCCGCGACGACGCCGTAAGCGCCGCCGTGGAAATGGCGCATCGTTTCATCACCGGGCGCTTTCTGCCGGACAAGGCTATAGACCTCATCGACACCGCCTGCGCCAAGGTCAAAATGAGCCTCAGCGTCAAGCCGGGTATTCTTGAAGACACGGAACGCGCCGTACAGGCGCGGGAACGCGAGTCGGCGGCGCTTGAGCGCGATCAGGCCGACGATGCCTCTGTGGACGAGGTAAAAATGCAGCTCCTGCGCGAAGAGACGGCCGAACTGCGCGACAGGGCTGCGGCGTTGACCGGGCGTTGGAACAAGGAACGCGAAGCGGCGGAAGCCCTCATCACGGCGCGCGCGGCCTACAACGCAACCCTCAAGGCGCCCGGCGCAGCCGCTTCGGCGACCGGATCGGGTGTGCCCGCCGGGTCTGACGGGACGGACGCCCCTGCCGTGCAGGACACGGCTGCGCTGAAGGCCGCCCTGGACGACGCGACGGCCGCGTTGAAAGCGGCGCGGGGCAGCGATCCCCTGGTCTACGTGGAGGTCACGCCCGATGTCGTGGCCCAGGTGGTGTCGGACTGGACGGGCATCCCCGTCGGCAAGGTGGCCCGCGAAGAAGCGAGCCTGATTGCGGACCTTGACGCGCAGTTGCATAAACGCATCAAGGGACAGGACGAGGCGCTGGAAGCCGTAAGCCGGGTCATCAAGGCCGGCAAGGCCGGGCTGCGCGACCCCGAAGCGCCTCTCGGAGTATTCCTGCTTGTCGGGCCTTCCGGAGTGGGCAAGACGGAAACCGGCCTGGTTCTTGCGGACCTGCTGTTCGGCAACGAGGAGAATGTCGTCACCGTCAACCTGAGCGAGTTTCAGGAGCGGCATACGATTTCCCGCCTTATCGGTTCTCCTCCGGGCTATGTGGGCTACGGCGAGGGAGGGCTGCTCACGGAGGCGGTGCGGCGCCGTCCCTACAGCGTCATTCTGCTGGATGAGGCGGAAAAGGCGCATCCCGACGTGCTGAATCTGTTTTATCAGGTGTTCGACAAGGGCGTGATGACGGACGGAGAAGGCAAAAAAGCTTCCTTTTCCGAAACGGTGATCATACTGACCTCCAACCTGGCGTCGGCGACGATACAGGAGGCAACGGGAGGGGAAACGCCCGCGCGCGGCGCGGACCTCACAAACCTGATACGCCCCGAACTTGTCGCTCATTTCAAGCCGGCCCTGCTGGCGCGCATGAACGTAGTGCCCTACAGGGGTTTGAATGCGGCGGCTTTGGACAGCATCACGCGTATGAAGCTGGAGGCTCTGGGCGACAGGCTTCAGCGCTGCAACAAGATCACCCTGCGCTGCTCTGATGATGTCGTCGCAACCATTGTAGCCCGTTGCAGCGACGTGGATACCGGAGCGCGCAACATTGAGCATATCCTGACGGCGAACGTGCTTCCGCAGCTTGCGCAGACCATCCTTGAAAAAATGTCCGGCGGGGGCGCCCTGCCGCCCGTGCTGGAACTGGCCGTGGACGAAAGCGGCGAATTTTCCATGCTGTTTACGCCGGCTTTCTAACGCAGACGCGGCAGCAGGGCACACAGCAGGGCGCGCAGGTCCGCGCCGACGGTTTCCGCCACGGCGATAATCTCCTCAACGGCGACAGGCGCCATGCAGTCGGGTAAATTGCGGTTGGTCAGGCAGGAAAAACCCAGCACCCGCAAACCGGCCTGCACGGCCGCAATGACTTCAACAACCGTGGACATGCCGACCGCATCCCCGCCCAGCATGCGGTACATACGCGTTTCCGCCCGCGTTTCCAACTGCGGCCCGGCAACGCCGACATACACACCCTTCTCGAGGCGCAAGGCCAGGCGCAGGGCCGTATCTTCGGCCAGACGGATATATTCCGGGTCATAGGGGCGGCTCATGTCGGGAAAACGCGGACCGTCGCCGGAGCCGACATCGGGGCCGGTCAGCGGACTCGCTCCCGTGCAGTTGATGTGGTCGTCTATGAGCATCAATGTCCCGCTCTCGAAGCGGGGATGCAAAGCGCCCGCCGCGTTGGCCACGATCAGGCTCCCCGCCCCGCACAACGCCGTGACGCGCACGCCCGCCGCAACCTCGGCGGCACTGCGCCCTTCATACAAATGACAACGCCCCTGCTGCACCAGAACAGGCACGCCGGACATCCGCCCCGCGACAAAACGCCCCTCGTGCGACGGCGCGCCGGAAACAGGAAAATCCGGCAAGCCGCCGTAAGGGATGCACACGCGATCGTCAACAGCCTCAACGATGCCGCCGAGTCCCGTGCCCAGGATCAGGCCGATCTCGGGCCTGAAACCGCGGGGCAGCTTGCTTTGCAGGACGCGGGCACAGTTCTGGACTTTTTCGGCGTTTTGCATAATGGTCTATCCCTTCCGGCACCGTCCGCCGGACAATGTCAACACGGATTCCTCATTGAGCGGCAAAGAACACAAAATCCTCATCGCCAACAGGGGCGAAATAGCCGTGCGCATCATCCGGGCCTGCCGGAAACTCGGCCTGGACTTCGTCTGCGTGTATACGGCCCCGGATGCGGAATCCGGCCACGCGCGCGCGGCCGCCGAAGCCGGACCGGAAAAACGCCTGTACCGCGTCTCCTCCTACCACGACGCCAACGAACTGCTGGCCGTGGCGGACGCCGCCGGGGCGACCGCGGTACACCCCGGCTACGGCTTTTTCGCCGAGGACTACCGCTTTGCCCGCCGCGTAAAACAACGCGGACGCAGCCTGGACTTCATCGGTCCTTCATGGGAAGTCATCCGCGCCCTGGGCGACAAAATCAACACCAAACGCCTCGCCCGCAGCTTGGGCGTGCCCACGGTTCCCGGCTCCGACAAGCCCATCTACGACGAACTGGAAGCGGAAAAATTCGCGCGCACCATTTATGAATTTCAACTGCAACAGGGCATAGAGCATCCCGTGGTGCTGGTCAAGGCCTCGGCCGGAGGCGGAGGCATGGGCATAGAAGAGGTGGACGACATGGACCTCTTCCGCTCCGTGTTCCGCCGCATCCGCAACTACGCCTCCCGGCAGTTCAAGGACGAAGGCGTGCTGATCGAGCAACGCATCCGCGACTTCAACCACCTGGAAGTGCAGATTCTGGCCGAACGCGGCGCCGCGCAAATCGTACACTTCGGCACGCGCAACTGCTCCATCCAGAGTACGGGACTGCAGAAACGCCTGGAGGTGGCCCCCGGCTTAGACCCCTCCGCCGTGCGCTACCGCTTCGACGCCGCGAAACTTCTGGCGGAGATTACCGAACACTCCCTGGCCATGGCCCGCGAGGTACGCTACGACAACATCGGCACCTGGGAATGGATAGTTTCCCGCGACGGAACACCCTTTCTCATGGAAGTGAACACGCGCATCCAGGTGGAAAACGGCGTGTCCGCCGCCGTAAGCAGCATCCGTGGGAAAGACGGCACGGACCTGATCGCCGAACAAATCCGCACCGCCCTCGGCGAACCGCTCGGTTACGCGCAGGACGACATACGCATGGAGGGCGTAGGCATTGAATACCGCATCATCGCCGAGGACCCGGACAGGCATTTCACCCCCTGGGTCGGGCGCATCGAACGCTTCTGCATTCCGGAACATGACCGGCTCTCCGTGCATACCCATGTACCCTTCGACCGGCCTTACGACATCCCCACGGAATTTGACCCCAACCTGGCTCTGGCCATTGTCCGGGGCAGGACCCTTGAAGAAGCCGCCGCGCGCGGCCGGGCATTCCTGGATGCCCTGGTGCTGGAAGGCAAAGGGCCGTCCGGGGACGCCCTTGTGTCCAATGTTGCGTTTTTGCGCCGCATGACCGAACATATACTGATGTTTTAGTATGGAAACGGAAAAACAGCTTCAGCGCCTCAACGAGCGCCTGGCATACATACGCGACATCTTCGCGGACAAGGACAGCGAGCATCTTCGGGAGCTCGCCGTCGCGGCCGCGGACTACGCGTCGCGCGCCCCCGATCTCGGCGCGCATGACCGGCGCGAGGCGCTGCTCACCCTGGAGGAACGCTTCGCGGCCGCGGAACAAACCCTGGAAGCCGCCCTGACCCCCATGGACAAGGTGCGCGTCGTGCGCCATCCCCAACGCTTCTGCCTGCGCGATATACTGGAGAACGTCTACGACGGCTATACGGAAATCGGCAGCATGGACGAACATTCCATAGACCCCGCCATGGTCATCGCCCGCGGCTACATCACCCGCCGGCACGGCAAAAGGGTCACCAACCAGTCGGTGATGATCGTCGGGCACGAAAAAGGACACGGCGAAGAATTCCGCAACGGCGGCTCGGCCAAACCCTGGGGCAACGCCAAGGCGCTGCACTACATGAAAGTCGCGGAAACGGAAAACATCCCCGTGCATGCCTTCGTCTTCACCCCCGGCTCCTACCCCATAGAGGACACGCCCGGCGCGGCGCAGCAGATAGCCGCCAACATTTACGGCATGGCCTCCCTGCGCGTCCCCGTGATTGCCGTGATTTCCGAAGGCGGGTCCGGCGGCGCCGAGGCCGTGGCCCTGGCCGACCGCCGGCTCATGTTTTCCCACGGGTACTATTCCGTGATTTCCCCCGAAGGAGCGGCGGCTATAGAAGGCAAACCCGGCCCCGGCGGACGGGTATCCCCCGCCCTCGTGGAACAATGCGCCCTGCGCATGAAAATTACCGCCGAAGACAACCTGCGCATGGGCTATGTGGACCAGATCATTCAGGAACCGGACCTCGGCGCGCGGCCCTACCATTACGATTTTTTCCGGAGCCTGCGCCAGGAACTGCTGCGTGTGACCGACGAGGTGTCCATCAGCGTGCGCGGTCTGCCCCTGTTCCGCGCCCTGCGCCTGCACAGCAGACGCAAACGCGCCGCGCGCGGCCTGGATTTTGAAACGTCCTACGTGCGCTGGAACCTGCCTCCCTCGGCCCAGGTTCTCCTGGTGAACAGGCGCCACCGCAAATTCCGCGCGCTGTCCCTGCACGCCGTCCGCGATCTCACCCCACTCTCCCGGCGCATTGCCGATATCCGCCGGGAAGCAGGCTGGATTGTCTATTCCCGCTTCAGGCACGACATGCTGCAAAAGCGCCGCCGGAATGTTTCGGAATATGTGGAGGAAGTCAAATCCGACTGGACGCTCTTCTTTGAACGCGCCCTGGCCCCCCTGCACAAGCTCGCCGCCCTGTTCAGCCGCGCCTCCGAACGCCTGAGCGTGGAAACCGTCCGTGAGCTTACCGAACTTTCCGAGTGGAACGACAACCAGGAGCAGCGCGGCCGCCGTTGGGCCTATATCAGTGCCGGGGCCGGCGAAGACAGGGCCGTTTCCTGCCCCAACTCCGGCATACACGGCTGCCTTGACCAATGGGCGCCCGACCTGTACGGAGAGTTCGCCGGGGTCTGCCCCAACTGCGGACACCATTTCCCCATGGAATACCAGTGGTATCTGCACAACGTGTTCGACGAAGGCTCCGTAGTCGAGTTCGCGGAGAACGTGGAGGCGGGCAACCCCCTGGACATGGAAGGCTTCTCGGCCAAGCTTGCGGCAAGCAGGCAAAAGACGGGACGCAAAAGCGCCTGCATGGTCTTCGAGGCCCGCATCAAGGACGTACGCCTGATAACGGCCATGCTCACGGCAGACTTTCGGGGCGGTACCGTGGGTGCGGCGGAAGGGGAGCAATTCATCCGGGCGGCGGAACGGGCCGAGCGCATGCGTTTTCCTTTTTTCGCCTATGTGCACGGCACGGCGGGCATCCGCATCCAGGAGGGCACCAACGGACTGATCCAGATGCCGCGCTGCACCATGGCCGTACGCCGCTATATCGACGCAGGCGGGCTGTATATCGTTTGTTACGACACCAAATCCTACGCCGGGCCGGTTGCCAGTTTTCTGGGTTGCTCCCCGTACCAGTTCGGCATCCGTTCGGCCGACGTAGGGTTCGCCGGTCCCGCGGTCATCACGGAAACCACGGGACTGCCCGTGCCGCCGCACTACCACAACGTGTACAAGGCTCTGGCCCGCGGGCATATTCAGGGTATATGGGACCGGCGCGAACTGCGCTTCAACCTGAGCCGCGCCCTGTTGACCATGGGCGGACGCAATCTGTACTATCGCTGACTTGAGGAGCCATGCTCGACATAAGTGCGCTGCTTGAAGAAATTAAGGCTTCCCCGTATGAAGAGATAGCCGTCCGCGCCCCGCACTCGGGGCTGGCGACCTTTCCCGAAGGACTCGCGCCCGGCGCACCCGTGAACGGCCGGACCGGCGAATTCCGCGAACGGCCCGGCACCCTGCTGGCCCGCATCGAACGGGAACGCAACCCGCGCGACGTGACCTGTCCGGAACGGGGCGAAATCGTCGCCGTACACAGGGAACTGCACGGCAGCTTTGTCGAGGCCGGCACGGAACTGGTGCGATTTCGCCATTTCCTTACGCGCGTCGAGGTGGAGGAACGCATCCTGAAAAAAGCGCTGCATCTCTTCCTTGCGCCCGAGCGCGCCAGGTATTATTTTATCCCGGCGCAGGATATCAAGATCAAGACGGCCGGATCGAGAAGCGTTTCCGTGCGCGACGGCGAGGAGCTTTTCATCATGTCGCGGATGAAGCGCGAAATGCCCCTGCGCTACAGTGGGCCGGAGGGGGTCCTGTATGCCGTGTACTTCAGCCACGCCGCCGACGTGGATGCCGGCAGCCCCCTGATAGGAGTGTGCCCGCCCGGTCTTGTAGATCAGGTGGAAGACGTTGTGGCGCGCGTGCGCACGGAATGGAAGGAAACATCATGACGCGGCCGGTTTCGCCGCCGCGGAACATGCACAACCGGGGGCCGCGCCCCCGACGGTTCCACGGGACGCCCCGTACACGGCCGGGAATCTTCCCTGGAGCAGGAGAACCCTAATGGTCAACAAAGTCATTCTAATCGGCCGCCTGGGCCGGGATCCGGAACTGCGCTATACAAGCACCGGCATGCCCGTAGCCAACCTGAACATCGCCACCGACGAGTCCTACACGGACCGCGAAGGCAACAGGGTGGAAAAGACGGAGTGGCACAAGGTTATCGTGTTCCAGCGCGATGCGGAAAACTGCGCCAACTACCTGTCCAAGGGCAGGCTCGTGTATGTGGAAGGCAGCCTGCAGACACGCAAATGGCAGGACCAGCAGGGCCAGGACCGCTACACCACCGAAGTCAAAGCCCAACGCGTGCGCTTCCTGGAACGCAAAGGCAGCCGGGAGGAAGGTGAGGACGGCGCGCCGCGCAAAGACGACGGCGCTTACCGCAAGGAAACCCCGCGTCCGCGGGAACAGGAACGCAAAGACGGTAACCGGCAGGAGGATTTCGGACCCGCGTTCCCGTCCGAAGCAGGCGGCATGGACGATGTGCCCTTTTAGCAATGAACGACGGCATTGAAACGGCAAAGGATTTCATCAGGGCTACGCGTGACATCCTGAAGACCATGGCCGGCATGGAGGCAAGGCCGGGAGCCCCTTACGTCAAGAAAGACCGCACCGCCGAGGGCGATGTGTCGGCGATCATCGGCGTGACAGGGGACCGTACCGGTACTATTTCCGTATCCTTCAGCCGCGCCTGCGCCATGGCTCTGGTCAAAGGCATGCTCGGCGATTCCGTGGAGGATATCGTCAAAGATACCCAGGATGCCGTGGGCGAGGTGGCCAACATGGTTTCGGGGCAGGCCCGCGCATCATCGGCGGCCAGAGGTATAGTCATGCAGGGGTCCACGCCGTCCGTGATCATGGGCGTCGGACACAGCATCAGCCATCAGTCCGGCAGGCCGGTCATGGCCATTCCTTTCAGCACGGAATCCGGCGATTTCACCGTCGAGTTCTGCTTTTAGGC